>CALUJK010000031.1 GCA_944320945.1 uncultured Bacteroides sp.
GACAAATCAGGATTCCTCGCCTTTGGAAGAGTAGCAAGGTCAATACAGACACATTATCTTGAAATAATAAACTACTTCGAGAGACGTTCCACGAACGCTGCATCGGAATCATTTAATGCTAAAATAAAGAACTTGCGCTCACAATTTAGGGGAGTAAAAGATAAGGCGTCCTTTCTGTTTAGACTGACGAAAATTTATGCGTAATATGAGAATCACTCAGGTGTTGACGTTGATCCAGAGTAATCCACTACTCTTTAAATAATACAAAAACACCCGACTTTACATTTTTTGATGTAAAAAATCGGGTGCTTATTACGTAAAACATTGATTTCCAATATTTATTGCGGTGCGGACGGGACTCGAACCCGTGACCCCATGCGTGACAGGCATGTATTCTAACCAGCTGAACTAACGCACCATTTTCTTTTTTTATCATTGCTATCTCTCTCGATTGCGGGTGCAAAGGTAGGCATATTCTTGGAATATACAATAAAAAACGAAAGAATTTTTTCATATATATCAATTATAAAAGATTTATAGTACCTTTGTGAAAAACAATACAACATTTTACGCCATGGAAACTACACCTATTAAAAGAGAAATAATTGATAAAATCATCGAACAATTTCATATCTCAGATTTTGGGAAAGCTACTATTCGAGAAGTAAAAGCCATAGCTGCCCAGGCTGAACAGATTACAGGTACCGAATTCATTAAGATGGAAATGGGAGTACCCGGCCTCCCAGCCTCCTCTATCGGAGTCAAAGCAGAGATAGAAGCTCTACAGAAAGGTATAGCCAGTCTCTATCCGGATATTAACGGATTGACACAATTAAAAGAAGAATCGTCTCGCTTCATTAAAGCATTCATCGGAATAGATTTGTCACCAGAAGGGTGTATCCCCGTCACAGGCTCAATGCAGGGTACATTTGCTTCATTCCTAACATGCCTCCAGTGTGATGAACAGAAAGACACTGTACTGTTCATCGACCCCGGTTTTCCTGTTCAGAAACAACAACTGATAGTATTAGGAAAAAAATTCGAAACTTTTGACGTATATGAATATCGAGGTGACAAACTGGGAGATAAATTAGAAAGCTATTTAAAAAAGGGAAACATTTGTGCCATCATCTATTCCAATCCCAATAACCCCGGATGGATATGCCTGAAAGAGGAAGAACTTCAAACAATAGGCAAACTGGCCACCCAATATGATACCATTGTTTTGGAAGACCTTGCCTATTTCGCCATGGATTTCCGTAAAGAACTTGGCATTCCTTTCCAACCACCCTATCAACCTACTATAGCCCGATATACGGATAACTACGTCTTATTAATATCCGGCTCAAAAGCATTCAGCTATGCCGGACAACGCATCGGAGTTGCTTGCATTTCCGACCATTTGTATCACCGCACTTATCCAGACTTAGCAAAACGATACGGTAACGGAACATTTGGCTCTGTATTCGTTCACCGTGTGCTTTATGCACTATCCTCTGGCACCAGTCATTCCGCCCAATATGCATTAGCAGCCATGATGAAAGCTGCCAGCGATGGAACATATCATTTTCTGAATGACGTAAAAATATATGGTGAACGTGCCCGAAAATTAAAAGAAATCTTTTTGCGCTACGGCTTTTACCTGGTGTATGACAAAGATTTGGATGAACCGCTTGCCGACGGATTTTATTTCACTATCGGATATCCCAACATGAGTGGTGGTGAATTGGCACGGGAATTAATGTACTATGGTGTCAGTGCTATCTCATTAGAAACAACCGGAAGCCATCAATATGGTTTGCGCGCATGTACATCGTTTATACAAGAACATCAATATGCTTTATTAGACCAACGAATGGCCTCTTTTGCTCAACATCATCCCATTACAGCCAAATAAAATTCGAAAAGAAAAAGAGCAAATTATTTGTTTTACAAAGAAATATCCGTAACTTTATAGCCATGCAACATGATACGGATATATTCAGAATTGAGACAAACCATGTGGTACCTACACGGGGAAAGGTTTTGATATCCGAACCTTTCTTGTGCGACTATATGTTTGGACGCTCTGTAGTGCTTCTTATCGACCATACGAAAGACAGCACTATGGGGCTCATCCTCAATAAGCCATCCCCATTATGCCTTGGAGACCTCTTCAAAGAAGTAATCTACAAGAAAGAAATTCCTATCTACTTGGGAGGTCCTCTGAGTAATGACACCCTTTTCTATCTTCATACCTTAAAAGGAGTAGAAGGAGCTATGCCCATCCGAAAAGGATTTTATGTGAATGGTGATTTCAATGCTATCCGGCAATACATTATGGAAGGAAATGAAATAAGGGGAAAAATCCGCTTCTTCTTAGGATATGCAGGATGGGATCATCAACAACTCAACCAAGAAATCAAAGAAAACACATGGTTGGTAAGCACAGAAAATACCCACTCGCTGATGAACGAAGAAGAAAGCCAAGACCTGTGGAAAAATTCTTTAGGTAAACTGGGAGGCAAATACGAAATGTGGTCGAGGTTTCCACAAATTCCTTCGCTTAATTAAAGTTCTGTCACACAGAAGATGGATCTCTCAAACGTTGCATCAAAACCACATCTTTAAAGCAACCACCTACGCGCCACCACGCTTTCAGCAATCCGCATGATTCAAATCCGCACGAACGGAACAAACGGATGCTCGCTTCATTGTCCGTAGGAATATGCACCGTCAACTGATTGAAAAAAAGGAACGAAAACACATAATGACATAATAATTCCAAAGCCTCACTTGCATATCCGTTCTTCCGATACATTTTACGAATAGCAATGCCTACCTCACCACGGGCGTGCATAGGCTCAAAATCACAAATGTCAATAGTACCCACCACCTCTTCGTCTGCACAACGTACTATCATCATGCGAAGTTGTTTATCGGCAAACATATCACATTGCGAATTTTCTATGTACTGACGTAATACGTATTTGGAATACGGAACCATAAAATTCGTCACATCCCACGTTTCAGGATCATTTTCCATGTCATATAGCACCTCCAAGTCTTCCGGTTCCATGGCCCTCAGACGAACTTGCTCGCCTCTAAAAAAAGATACATCCATCAGCCTCTATATTTTTAGAACGCAAAGATAGAAATTCCGAAGAAATTAGTTGTACTTTTGCCTTTCTATTAATCCGATAAAAAACAAATCATAAGATACTGATGGTTACAAACATTTACACCCTGATTGCCCAATCCACCGGACTTACTGAACGGCAAGTGACACAAACCGTACAATTATTGAATGAAAATGCAACGATTCCTTTCATTGCCCGATACCGCAAAGAACGTACAGGTGGACTGGATGAAACTCAAATAGAAAGTATCCAAACAAAATATGAGAAATTACAAGAAACAATCAAGCGCAAAGAAACCATAATCAATGCCATACGTGAACAAGGCAAACTAACTGACGAATTACAACAGCGCATCGAACATACCTGGGACAATACGGAACTGGAAGACCTCTACATGCCTTACAAACCTAAGCGGAAAACACGTGCCGAAATTGCACGCCAACAGGGATTAGAGCCACTAGCTACCCTATTGATGCTGCAACAGGAACAAAAGCCCGAACAATATGCTACACGCTTCGTAAAAGGTGAAGTAAAAAACGTAGAAAAAGCCCTCAAAGGTGCACGTGATATTATAGCAGAACAGGTAAACGAAAACGAACAAGCCAGACGGTTACTGCGTAATGCCTTTGCCCGTCAAGGAATACTCACCACCAAAGTCATTAAGTCTAAAGAAGCAGAGGGCATTAAATACAAAGATTATTTTGACCATACCGAGCCTTTGAAGCAATGTTCTTCACACCGCCTGCTGGCCATCCGCCGTGCCGAATCCGAAGGAATCCTTCGCGTCAGCATCAATATAGATGACGTTAAAGATCTTGCCAACATTAAGAAGCTATTCATACGCAGTGGAAATGCCTGTGCCAAGCAGGTCAGCGCAGCCATAGAAGATGCGTATAAACGATTACTAAAACCTTCCATTGAAAACGAATGTGCCGCCCAAAGCAAAGAACGTGCCGACGACGAAGCGATACGCGTCTTTAGCGAGAATTTACGGCAATTATTATTAGCCCCACCGTTGGGACAAAAACGGACAATGGGTATTGACCCGGGATTCCGCACGGGCTGCAAGGTGGTATGTCTCGATGCACAAGGCAATCTGTTACATAATGAGAATATCTATCCTCATCCCCCTGTCAACAAGTCTAAAGAGGCATCCGCCAAACTGCAACAAATGATTGAAGCTTACCGCATAGAAGCTATTGCCGTAGGAAACGGTACAGCCGGACGGGAAACGGAAGCATTTCTTAAGAAGATGACTTTTCCCCATGACGTACAAGTGTTCTCGGTAAGTGAACAAGGAGCCTCCATCTATTCAGCCTCAAAGATAGCACGCGATGAATTTCCCCAATATGACGTAACCGTGCGTGGAGCAGTCTCCATAGCTCGTCGTCTGATGGACCCATTGGCTGAGTTGGTAAAAATAGACCCGAAATCCATTGGTGTAGGACAATATCAGCACGACGTGGATCAAAGCAAATTAAAACGAGCCTTAGAGCAAACAGTAGAAAATTGTGTCAATCTGGTAGGCGTCAACCTTAATACGGCAAGTACACATCTGCTGACCTATATTTCGGGACTCGGTCCACAATTGGCACAAAACATTGTCAACTATCGGGCAGAAAACGGAGCATTCTCATCAAGAAATCAACTGTTGAAAGTGCCACGCATGGGTGCAAAAGCTTTCGAACAATGCGCTGGCTTCTTACGGATATCCAACGCTAAAAATCCATTGGACAACACGGCTGTACACCCCGAAAGCTATCACATCGTAGAGCAAATGGCCAAAGATTTGAACTGTACCGTAAACGAACTGATAGACAGTAAAGATTTGCGCACACGTATATGTCCTGAGAACTACCTTTCTCCGGAAGTAGGAATGCCCACTTTACAAGACATCTTACAAGAACTGGAAAAGCCTGGACGCGACCCGCGACAATCTATTAAGATATTTGAGTTTGCTGCGGACGTACACTCCATTGAAGATTTACGCGAAGGAATGGAATTACCCGGTATTGTCGGCAACATTACCAACTTTGGCGTTTTTGTCGATATCGGCATCAAGGAAAACGGTCTAATCCATGTATCACAACTGGCAGACCGATTCATTTCAGACCCTACTGAAGTCGTATCCATTCATCAACACATACGTGTAAAGGTCTTAAGCATCGACCATGAACGGAAACGCATCGCATTAACCATGAAAAATGTATCACAAGAGGGCATTTAAACTTTACATAACTCAGAGTTTGCATAAGCAGGCAATCTTGTATAGATACATTACTTTTCGAAAAGCAGTCCCCATACCCGCTCAGAAGGTATTGTGACAAGGGGTTGCTCCGAAAGGCTTCGGAGCACGGACGAAATGAATATGGAGCGTGCTCGGAAAGGCTTTGGAGCACGCTCCGTAAGGTTTTGAAGCAAATGGCCTATAATGCAGTATGTTTTTGTGTATATTTTTGATAAAACGACGACTCCTACACCTTTCTTTTCGATTCGTAATGGCCAATAATAATGGCAATGCCTATACACATCAGAATAGTACAAAGCAACGAGCCCTCGAAACCAAAACTTCCCCCGCTCCATACATCGCTACCTTTCGGCTGAATAGCCAATACACTATCACACAGATAAGTGCCACTTACCTCATACCCTAACACCGGTCCTTGAAGCCAATTCCAGAACCAATGTAAAGCAATAGGGAAACATAAATTACGCGTATATAAATAAGACGCTCCCAGCAACACACCTGCCAATAAAATATTTATAAAAGGAAGCCAAGTGAAATTTGGATTTGCAAAATGCAGCGAAGAAAACGCCAATGAAGAGAAAAACAAGGCCACAAACCGATTCATACCATAATCCAACATACGACCCAGCAAAAAGCCACGAGTCAACACTTCCTCAAACAAGGCGACAAACAAAAACAGGACAAAACTTGCAATTAAGTCCGAAAAATGAGCATGTACGTCTGTCACTTCCACAATGCCCAACAGAAGCGACAAACCAAATCCGACGGCGTATAATGCTACGGCAAATAACATACCCGCCCCCAAGTCTGCCCATCTCCCCCGTAGCGACAACCCTAAATGAGAGAAAGGTAACCGATGAATAGCATATACAGCCGCACCCCCCACCAACGATGCCACCAAAGAGAAAATCGTAGAAAGCATCATCGGCCATATTCCGTTACCACTGATGGAAATACCACTCGCTTGCAACACCGCATTCGCCAATACGGATGTAACTCCTACGACTATAAAAAGCACTATGATAAATAATATGACATCAAGTACAAACCACGTAGCTCTCTGCACGACTGACTGATTTATATCTCTTTCATTGATAGGATTTTCTTTTTCCATAAATTCACAACTATCGACTGGTTACAAAAATAAATTAATTTGATACAAATATAACAAGAAAACAAAAGAATATAGAACCTTAGTAATAGAATCTTTCTTATCTTTGAGGGAACAAATCTAACAATCAAAATTGAGAAAAATGTATCTGCAAAAAATATTTTTTATTCTCATTGCCCTTTGGCTAACGCCCGGCCTTCAGGCACACAAGCATACGAAAATCTATGTATCGCGTCCCGGTACATTGGCAGACCTTGTGACAAATGAAAAAGCAAAGAAAATTACCCATCTGAATCTGCAAGGCAAACTGAATGCTGTTGACTTCCAATACCTCAGAGACACATTTGCTAATTTACAATTTCTCAATTTATCGGCAGCCACCATCAGCCGATATGCAGGCAAGAAAGGGACATTCCCTGAACATTTCCACATTTACCGAGCTAACAGTATCCCTCCATACGCTTTTTGCACGAAAGTAAATGACAGCACATTTGTGGGTAAAAGTTCATTGCGTCATATCATCCTGCCCGTCAATGTGAAAAGTATAGAAGAAGCTGCTTTCAAGCATTGCAATAATCTATCCATCTGCCAAATTCGTATCGACACACCTCCCGATTTACACGAAGACGCCTTATCTGACAGCATTACAGCAATCTTCGTTCCTACCGGGAAAAGTGATGCCTACCGAGATGCAAAAAATTGGGGAGAGTTCGCCTTTATAGAAGGGAAGCCGACAAGGTGTCACATTAAGATAGGAGAAAGGGGCAGTTTAGCCAGCGAATTAATACAGAACAGCATCCGCCCCAAAGATGTCAATTTCTTAATGATTGAAGGGAAAATGGATGAAGCTGACTTTACTTTGATACGGAACTACATGCCTAATCTTGTAGCAATCAATCTGGAGAAATGTAATGCAACTGTTATTCCTGACTATACGTTTACCCATAAAAAATACTTATTGAAGATTACATTTCCAAGCAAGTTGAAAATTATTGGTCAACGGGCATTTAGTGGATGTATTCGTTTGCATGGTACACTTGTACTTCCCCCCAGCGTCACCTCGATTGAATATGGAGCTTTCATCGGATGCAAGAATCTGCACCGTGTAGTGGTTACGGGCAATCAGCTTACCACATTAGGAGATAATTTATTTGGGAAAAATGATGAGGACAAATTGTCTTACCAAAAGCAAGAAGAATAAATCGCTTATCATCTTTCCCTTACGAACGTAGAATAATGTAAATCAATACATATTGTCCGGTCTGCTTTCATCGGGTATGGTAAATTCCTTGTCTGCAAACAAATCGGCCAAACCGGAAATTTGTTTTAAACGCAGCAATTCATCTCGATCCATACCGATATTTTTCATAATCCATTCATCGGACATGCCTGCATGGTCAAGTTCTGCGACGATATGACACATCAACTCAATGTTGTGGGTACCACGAGCGCGATTGTGCCGAATAGTGGACGCCATTCGGTTAGAAAGTTCTTTTTCTATTACAACTACGGGTAACAAACCTTTTTCACGCTCATAGATACGTTTCGATGTTCTTAATACGCTGTAACGGTGATATCCGTCCACTAAAATATAGTGGTCTTGCTGGGCATCGTAATAGCATACGCACGGCATCGTAAACCCATCTTCCCAAATGGAAAGTTCAAGTAGTTTCATTTCGGGAGGAGCCACTACATTGGGATTATAGTCATTAGCAAATACCTTCTCTATAGGTACGGCTTTTACATTATATACAGGGCTTTTATATTCTTCACTCATAACATCATGTTTTTAAATTCTTCCATAATCTTGTCTCTTTTATATGCTTCCTCTTTAGTCAACGAGAATCCCATGTATTTGCAAGCATGGTCATTCTTCATGATGCAAATGCACATACGTTTGTAGGTAGGTATTTCTTTAAACTCAGGAATATTGATATCGTCCAAATAGTCCATACGAACCGGTTTCTTCTTTGTCTTATAGTTCGTATGGGTACCAACTTCAATAGGAATATTCAGATCTCTTAGTTTCTGAATTGTTTCATCGCTTAGACATCCCCCCTTTGTACGCCAAAATTCGATGCTTACGGTCAGCTTATTCAGATAATTACGCCGCGTTTCTGCCGGCAAAGTAGATAGTAGGAATTGCATAAATCCCTGCCAAGTATACCCTTTGGGCAGACGAATACTTTGCCATCCCATGGCTCGTGTACCGCCATAAATGCCGGTAAAATTCACCCCATTTACGCGGCCGACCATTTTTCCCCATGTATTGGGATCTATCACTTTATAAAGTTTCAAACTGTCTTGGGCTTCACATAGGAAAGGACTTGCCACACGCTGGCGTTCAATACCAACACCGGCTTTGTAATACAAATCATACAAATAATTATAGTCAAATTTAAATTTACCATTGGCAACCCAAATGTCGGTTGTTTTCCAATCGTAGATGGGATAAGCATTATAAATGTCATTTCCGATTTTTGAAGTCCAGCGTAAACCGTGATACATTTGATATTTCCGGCTCTGATGAATACTGCGCCAACGATTGAAACTCTCTTGTGTACGAATGCCTATCAAGAAACAAGTGCGTACTGAATTTTTATGTTGATGCAGCCATTTGGCAAAAAGGATTTGAAAGTCATAGTCCCACATTTCTTCATGATAGAACGGAAAGTATTCTTTCGTATAACTGCCCGGAGGAATTGAACGTACCCATATTTCTTTCATCTCTTCATCCCATGGACGCCAATAACTTTGATACATAGATGTGCAAGTAGGAACTTTAAAAGGAACACAGACACGATAAACATCCAAAATATCCTTATTAGCCTCGAAAATACGATCAACATATTGTATCGTTACGGAATATTGGATTTCATAGTCCATATGAAACACACACAATTTTCGCTTCACATTGTGTTTACGCATGTATTGCATGCACAGGTTCAACATCACTCCACTGTCTTTCCCTCCTGAGAACGAAACACATATTGTATCAAACTCCTTGAAAATAAATTCAATGCGTTCTTGTGCTAACTCGTATACATTTTTTTCAACTTGTCCGCTCATGCTTCCCTCCTCATCTTAACATAGCGCGTCCACACTTTTTCGTCTGTGAATCCAGCTTCCTTAAAAACTTCATGGTGGAGTATAATAACAACAGCTGTCAGCATTTTTTCTGCTGTAGAGGCGATAACTTCATCCAACAAGACCCTCAAAACATCAAGGTTCTCATCTTTCACATAATAGTTATTTATTACGCATTCAAACTTTTTACATTCCAATGGAATGAAACCGATAACTTCCTCATCCTCTATGGCCAAATACCACACGAATTTCTGTGAAGTCCGGAAAGGATAATTATTGTTCTGTTTTAAAACTTTGGAATCCATAACTAAATGAGCAACAAGTTCATATAGTTTTTTCTCAGTTCCATTCAATTTTATAACTTGCATAGACAATGTAACTTATAACGTTATTTTTGTGGTGATAAAGATAGCTATTATCAAATAGTCAAGAATCCAAGATTAACCTATTTTAAGAAGAATAGAATAAAAACGAATTAAACAAAAGCACACCACCCGCATATATTCTATTGAAATAATGATAGAAATTCAGAAATAATGATTACATTTGAAACCGAATATATTAAAAACATTATCACCATGAATAAGACAAAACGATTTATCCTACCGGAAGAAGAAATACCTCGCTATTGGTACAACATTATGGCAGAAATGCCACACAAACCTCTTCCACCTCTGAATCCTGCCACTCACCAGCCACTAAAAGCTGAAGACCTCTACCCTATCTTTGCCGAAGAATTGTGCAGGCAAGAGATGAATGACACAGATGCTTGGATTGAAATACCAGAAGCCGTACGTGACATGTATAAATATTACCGTAGCACCCCATTAGTACGTGCCTACGGATTAGAAAAGGCATTAGATACACCTGCACACATCTACTTTAAAAATGAAAGCGTTAGCCCAATGGGGTCGCATAAACTTAATTCGGCTATCCCACAGGCATATTATTGTAAACAGGAAGGCGTAACAAATGTTACAACAGAAACCGGTGCCGGGCAATGGGGAGCATCATTAGCGTATGCTGCACGTCTTTTCGGATTAGAGGCTGCCGTTTACCAAGTCAAAATAAGTTATGAGCAAAAGCCTTACCGACGTAGCATCATGCAGACTTACGGCGCACAGGTTATGGCATCACCTTCCATGTCAACACGTGCAGGCAAGGACATTCTTACAGCTCATCCGAACTACCAGGGTTCTTTAGGAACTGCCATCTCTGAAGCGATTGAATTGGCACGTACTACGCCTAATTGTAAATACACGCTTGGCTCTGTACTAAACCACGTTTCGTTACATCAGACGGTCATTGGACTAGAAGCAGAAAAACAGATGCAAATGGCTGGCGAGTATCCAGACATTGTAATAGCATGTTTTGGAGGAGGCTCCAACTTCAGCGGAATAGCTTTCCCTTTTATGAGACATAACATTCTTGACGGGAAAAATACTCGTTTTATAGCTGCTGAGCCTGCTTCTTGCCCCAAACTTACACGCGGTAGATTCCAATATGATTTTGGTGATGAAGCAGGTTATACCCCATTATTGCCGATGTTCACTTTAGGACATAATTTCGCACCAGCTCATATTCATGCAGGTGGATTACGTTATCACGGTGCAGGAGTCATCGTTTCTCAGTTACTGAAAGATGGTCTCATGGAAGGTGTTGACATCCAACAACTCGAATCATTTGAAGCTGGATGCCTTTTTGCACGAGTGGAAGGTATTATTCCGGCTCCAGAATCATGTCATGCCATTGCTGCTACTATTCGTGAAGCTAACCGTTGCAAAGAAAGTGGTGAAGAAAAAGTTATTCTATTTAATCTATCCGGTCATGGACTCATCGACATGACCTCTTACGATAAATATTTGGCAGGAGACCTTCAAAACTACGAACTAACAGATGCCGATATTCAAAAGAATTTGGATGAGATAAATCAAAAATGTAAGGATTAAAACAAAAGCAGTCATTGTTTACGCTAAATTTTAGTGATCTACAATGACTGCTTTTATATACGACTACCTCGCGCCTTTTAATCTAATTTATGGATTACCAATCCCGAACGCAATTTAGGTTCAAACCATGTCGTCTTAGGTGGCATTATATTACCCGTATCAGCAATATTCATCAATTGCTTCATACTCACAGGGTACAAAGCTAATGCAACTTTCATCTCACCACTATCCACCCTACGCTTCAATTCGCCTAACCCACGAATACCCCCAACAAAATCAACACGTTTATCTGAACGCAGGTCTTTGATACCCAACAATTCATCTAAAATCAAATTTGACGAAATAGTAACATCCAATACGCCAATGGGATCAGTATCATCATATGTACTCGGCCTTGCCGTCAAACTATACCAATGGCTTTCCAAATAAAGAGAAAAATTATGCAGGCAATTAGGGCGATATTCCTCTACCCCTTTGTCTTCAACTATAAAGTTCTTGGACAATGCTGTAAGGAATTGCTTAGAGGTCAATCCATTTAAATCTTTCACCACTCGATTATAATCAATAATAGTCAATTGATTAGCAGGAAAGCAAACCGCCATAAAATAATTATACTCTTCATCACCCCGATGATTAGGATTCTGCTTAGCCTTTTCTGCTCCTACCAAAGCAGCAGCCGCACTGCGATGATGTCCGTCAGCAATATAAAGAGCCGGCATTTTCGCAAATTCGCGAGTTACTAAATCAATATCGTCCTGATTACCTATTATCCAAAATGTATGGCCAAAACCATCACCAGGAGCAATAAAATCATAAACAGGTGGTGCTGCCGTATACCGAGCAATCAGCGAATCAAGCGTTTTATTATCAGGATAAGCAAAAAATACCGGTTCGATATTTGCATTACAAACACGAACATGCTTCATACGGTCTTCCTCTTTATCCCGACGAGTTAACTCATGCTTTTTAATTACTCCATTCATGTAATCTGGCACATAAGCACCTACTACAAGACCATACTGTGTCTTACCATGCATAGTTTGCGCATAAATGTAGTAATTTTCTTTATCATCTTGTACCAGCCAACCTTTATCCTGAAACTTCTGAAAATTCTCTGCAGCTTTTTGGTAAACGCATGGAATATGTTCATCTGTACCTACAGGAAAATCTATTTCCGGCTTTATAATATGATAAAGGGACATCTCATTGTCTCCTGCCTCCGCACGGGCTTCCTCCGAATTGAGGACATCATAAGGACGCGAAACAACTTTCTCCACTAAATTCTGCGGTGGACGTAATCCTCTAAACGGTTTAATCGTTGCCATAACTATGTGAAGTTTTTCTCCTACAATTTAAAACACTGCCAATAATAACTACACTGCATAACAGCAGCACTATTGCCATACCCTGCAACATGCCTTGCAGATAGTCTGACATATTCATGCTTGAAGCCAATATATTTAATAACGAAGCACAAATTATCGGTATAAACATCCATAATGCCTCTTTCGTTGCCCTTTTCATAGGCTATCGTTATTTATTAACACGGAACTTCTCACATCCATCTTTCAGGAAACCAACAATCTGACGGGCAGCAGCAATTCCTGCATTAATATTAGCTTCAGCCGTCTGTGCTCCCATTTTCTTTGGGGTAGAGAAATAGCGACCTACGAATTTAGCTGCAAATGTTTCATGAGCAGCAGGCATAATATCTGTCATATACTTCAAATCCGCACGTTCTTCCATTAACTCAATCAGACTTCCTTCATCAATTACCTCTTTACGGGCTGTATTTACCAACACACCGCCTTTAGGCATACGATTCACTAAAGCTTTATTTATGGAATTCTTCGTTTCAGCCGTAGCCGGAATATGTAACGAGATGACATCACACATACCATACAGTTCCTCTGCAGATGCCACCGCTTTCACTCCGTCCGCTTCAATGACATCTTTAGGACAATAAGCATCATATGCATAGATATCCATACCGAAACCTTTCGCAATGCGAGCCACATTACGCCCCACATTACCATAAGCATGAATACCCAATTTCTTTCCCTTCAATTCTGTACCAGACGTACCATTATACAAATTACGCACTGCCATCACCATCAAACCGAAAGCTAATTCCGCCACAGCATTTGAATTCTGACCGGGAGTGTTCATCACACAAACATTATGTGCCGTAGCTGCTTGCAAGTCCACGTTATCATATCCAGCACCAGCACGCACTACAATTTTCAAATTATTGGCCACATCCAATACCTCAGCATCAATCACATCACTACGAATAATTATCGCATCAGCATCTTTTACAGCTTCCAACAATTTAGCTTTTTCTCCATATTTTTCAAGTAAAGCAAGTTCATATCCTGCAGACTCTATTTCCTTACGAATGCCGTCTACGGCAATTTTGGCAAACGGCTTATCTGTTGCTACTAGTATTTTCATGATATTTATGTATTAAAATTGCGAAATGCCGATGTGCAGATAATTGATATACTCAACTATCTGCATACCGACACTTACTAATTAATTAATGAAGCTTCTCAAATTCCTGCATACAATCTATCAATGCTTGAACGCTCTCTTTAGGCATAGCATTATAACATGATGCACGGAATCCTCCCACAGAACGATGTCCTTTAATTCCAACCATTCCCCGTTCTGTAGCAAATTTCAAGAAATCAGCTTCCAAATCTTTATACTCAGGAGCCATTACGAAACAGATATTCATACGTGAACGATCTTCTTTAACAGCCGTACCTACAAACAGTTTATTACGATCAATCTCACTATATAACATATCTGCACGTTCAATAGCACGACGCTCCATTTCCTCAACGCCGCCCTGTGCCTTAATCCAACGCAAAGTCAACAATGCGGAATAAATAGGAACAACAGGAGGTGTATTGAACATCGAGCCGCCATCAATATGCGTTTGATAATTCAGCATTGTCGGAATATAGCGTGAAACCTTACCAACGGCATCATTCTTCACGATAACGAAAGTCACGCCAGCAGGAGCTAAATTCTTCTGCGCGCCACCATATATACAAATGTATTTAGACACATCTACCGGACGAGAGAAAATATCCGATGACATATCTCCTACCAATGGAACCGGTGAATCCGGATCTGTGCGCAGCTCTGTTCCGAAAATCGTATTATTAGTTGTAATATGGAAATAATCAGCATCAGCAGGCACAACATAATCCTTCGGGATAAAAGTAAAATTAGCATCAGCTGATGAAGCAACTTCCACTACCTCACCGAAACCTTTTGCCTCTTTCATTGCCTTTTTGGCCCATGTACCTGTATTTAAATAAGCAGCTTTTTTCTCTAAGAAATTATATGGAACCATGCAAAATTCCATACTAGCACCTCCACCTAAGAAAAGAACCGAATAACCCTCCGGGATATGAAGTAATTCCTTAAACAGTGCCACAGCTTCATCCACCACGGGCTGAAAATCCTTGGCACGGTGACTTATCTCCATCAGCGAAAGGCCCGAACCGTTAAAGTCTAATATTGCTTTCGCTGTATCCTCTATCACCTCACGCGGAAGGATAGATGGTCCTGCATTGAAGTTATGCTTTTTCATTGTTGTGTGTTTTTGGGTTATATAAATCACTATAATTTATCATTAAGACAAGGCGAATTTACATATTTATTTTGGTTTAGCCAATCTTTCTCTGAGAAAAAACACAAATTCTTACATTTTACTTCAAAATAGATCTTTTTTTATTCTATTTGTAATGTATACATATCAAATAAGAATCTTCGCGATAGATTCTCCAGATTAAAAACAAATAATTGTCAAGGGCATTTTTGCCAATTTTCCTAACGAGCTTCTTCTATTATCACTCTCATATTTTTCAACTTCTCACCGCCAATCAATGCTAATAATGGTTTTACTCGTTCTTGGCGGATGGCAACAAAAGAATACCGCTCTTTTACATCAATAATGCCAATATCTTCACGACCCAACAGGCCTTTCTTATAAAGAAAGCCGACAATATCTACACGATTTACTTTATCTCGTCGTCCTTTATTTATATATAAAGTAGTCCATTGTAGTTTTGGTAACTCCGGTACCCTTACCGGTAAATCAAAAACAGGTATATCATTCTTAATATATACAGGCAACTCTTCGTCGGAATCCAGCATGATATATACCTCTCCTCCCGATTGCCAACGAGCCGTCCGACCATTCCGATGCACAAAAACCTCCTCACTGACGGGTAAATGGAAATGCACTATATGTTGAACATCCGCTATGTCCAATCCCCTTGCAGCCAAATCTGTAGAAATCAACACCGGGCACGAACCATTCCTGAATTTACATAATGAACGTTCTCTCAAATCTTGCTCCATTCCGCCGTGAAACATACCACAAGGAAAATGTTCCTTTTGCAAATAACGAGTTATTTGTTCTGCACTCTCCCGATAATTCACAAATACTAATGTTCGATCTATCCCTAACAAACACAATAATCGATAAAGTACATTCAATTTATCCAATCCAGATGATTGTACTCGGTACATCTTCAACCCTGAAACAGGTTCTTTCTGTTCTAAGAAATCTATGCGCCATACATTCTCTACCGCGACAAAATCAGGAATCTCCGGCGCATCTGTAGCAGAAAGCAATACACGTTTCCGTATATTAGGCAATTTACTAATTACACGATTCATTTCATCGCGAAAACCGAGTTCCAGACATTTGTCAAACTCATCTATCACCAATACCCTTACCGTGCCCCCATCCACATTCCCTCTATAAAGATGGTCATTTATCCGTCCCGGTGTGCCAATAATCACATTCGGTCTCACTGATTTTAGTTTCCGACATTCATCCATTACAGGACGACCACCATAGCAAGTCATCGATTTAAAATCTGTCCCCATCTTTTTAAATACACTATCTGTTTGCAATGCCAACTCATGCGAAGGCACTATTACCAAAGCCAGTGCACCTTCTTCTTGAGTAAGATTTAAAACTAAAGGGAGCAGGTAAGCTAATGTTTTCCCCGATCCGGTAGGAGATAACAACACCATATCCCCTTCCTTCGCATACGTTTCCATTGCCTTTTGCTGCATCAAGGTCAACGCCTTCACACCGAGCCGTTCCAAAATCTTCGACACTTCCATATATCTTCTTTTACATGTCACAAATATAAGTAGAAAAATAAGAAAGATACTATGTTTGTAAAGTCTGATTAAAGTCGCTCGTCGGGACGGGTGGTCCCGCCCCTTGCCGCTGGGCGCTCCCCGACCGATGATTTAGAAAAGAAGAATAGGCGTAATAATTGAATTGCTAACTTTGTAGATGAGAGTTTATCAATGAATTAGTAATCCTAAATATTACACCTATGGCACAAAGTAAGAAAATAAATTTCAATGGTCAAAATATCTACATAGGTATTGACGTGCATCTGAAGAGCTGGAGTGTGACTATAATGACCGAAT
>CALUJK010000032.1 GCA_944320945.1 uncultured Bacteroides sp.
AGAAACCCCAAACTACACTGCATCCGCAATCGCTGCGGTTCCGCCGCTGGAGCCGCAAGGGCTACGCCACGTTTGCCAGCATGGGACGCGAAGTCACCATCGGCTGCCTGCGCAAAGGCGTGGCAGACGCGGCACTGCGCAAGCAGGACACGGTGCACGCATCCGGCAGACTACACAACAACATTAATCTCTCTGATATGACAATCGAAGAACTGAAGTCAAAGGTGCTGGCAGGCACAGACCTGTCGCCCGAAGAGGCAGCATGGCTAGCAGGCGTGGCGCAAGACACCCTGCAACAGCCCAGAGCAGGCAATGACCCCGCAACGACGGCAGACACGCTAACCCTCCTCTGCAACGCCGCTCACGACATCACCGTGAAGCGCGCTCCCCGCGAATTCAACCTGTGTTCCATCGTCAATGCCAAGTCCGGCCGATGTCCGGAGGACTGCAAATGGTGTGCACAGTCATCCCACTATCACACACAGGCGGACATCTATCCCCTGCTCTCGCTCGACGAATGCCTGCGCCACGCGCGGGACAACGAACAGAAAGATGTCCACCGCTTTTCACTCGTCACCAGCGGACGCAAACCCTCACCCAAACAACTAGAACAACTCTGCGACATCGCCCGCCACCTGCGCCGCCACAGCTCCATCGACCTGTGTGCCTCGCTGGGCCTGCTGGACGAGGACGAACTGCGCCGTTTGCACCAAGCGGGCGTGACGCGCTATCACTGCAACCTGGAGACGGCGCCCTCGTACTTCCCCACCCTCTGCACCACACACACGCAGGAGCAAAAGATACACACCCTGAAAGCCGCCCGCCGCGCCGGTATGGAGATATGCTGCGGAGGCATCATCGGTATGGGCGAGAGCATGCAGCAGCGGGTGGAACTGGCACTGACACTACGCAACTTGGACGTAGCATCCATCCCCATCAACATACTGAGCCCCATAGCCGGCACGCCGCTGGAGAAACAGACGCCCATCAGCGAGGACGAAGTGGTGGCCACCATTGCCCTATTCCGCTTCATCTGCCCGTCGGCCTACCTGCGCTTTGCCGGCGGACGGGCACGCCTCTCAGCCGAAGCACAGAAGCGTGCGCTGTATGCCGGCATCAACTCTGCTATTGTGGGCGACCTGCTGACGACCGTCGGGTCAAGCATCGAGGAGGACAAGGCGCTGGTGCGTGCATCGGGGTATGAGCTGAACAATACCATGTTCGACCGCCGCCACCTGTGGCATCCCTACACATCGACCTTCGACCCGCTGCCCGTCTATCGCGTGAAGCGTGCCGAGGGAGCCACCATCACCATAGACGACCCCATGCACGCCGGACAGGAACGCACGCTGGTGGAGGGCATGTCGTCGTGGTGGTGTGCCGTGCACGGGTACAATCATCCGGTGCTGAACAGCGCCGTAGAGGAGCAGCTGCACCGCATGGCGCACGTGATGTTCGGCGGACTGACGCACGACCCCGCCATCGAACTAGCACGGCTGCTGCTGCCGCTGGTGCCACCCTCCATGCAAAAGATATTCTACGCCGACAGTGGGTCCGTGACCGTGGAAGTGGCCATGAAGATGGCAGTGCAGTACTGGTATGCCCGCCAGTGTCCCGACAAGAACAACTTCGCCACTATCCGCAGCGGCTATCACGGCGACACGTGGAACGCCATGAGTGTGTGCGACCCGGTGACGGGCATGCACTCACTGTTCGGCCCCGCGCTGCCCGTGCGCTACTTCCTGCCGCAGCCACGCTCGCGCTTCGACGGCGAGTGGATGCCGGAGGACATCACACCACTACAACAGTTGCTGGAGGCGCATGCCAACGAACTGGCCGCTCTCATTCTGGAGCCTATCGTGCAGGGAGCGGGAGGCATGTGGTTCTATCATCCGGAGTATCTTCGACAGGCTGCACGACTGTGCCGAGAACACAACGTGTTGTTAGTCTTTGACGAGATTGCCACCGGCTTCGGTCGCACGGGAAGGCTTTTTGCATGGGAACATGCGGGTATGGAGCCAGACATCATGTGCATCGGCAAGGCGCTGACGGGCGGATACATGACGCTGTCAGCCGTGCTGGCATCGAACGCCGTGGCAGACACGATATCAGGGCACTCGCCGCACTGCTTCATGCACGGGCCCACGTTCATGGGAAATCCGCTGGCGACAGCGGTGGCCTGCGCATCGGTCAAGCTACTGACCTCTGCCGAATATGACTGGCAGGGACGGGTAGCACGCATCAGCGAACAACTACGCACGGAACTGGAGCCGGCACGCCGGCTGCCGCAAGTGGCGGACGTGCGGGTGCTGGGTGCCATTGGGGTCATCGAAACGCGACAACCTGTGGACATGGCGCACATGCAATGCCGTTTCGTGGAGGAGGGCATCTGGGTGCGTCCCTTCGGGCGGCTGGTCTATCTGATGCCTCCCTTCGTCATCGCCCCCGAACAGTTGACCCGGCTGACGCAGGGACTGCTGAAAATCGTGGGGGAAACGTAATATAAACTTTTATCTGCTGAATCAACGTACAATGAACACGATACAACAACAATTGCAACACCTTGCCGAGGACGGCAATCTTCGTACGCTACCCGCCATCGGCCACCACGGCCGGTATGTGGAGGTGGACGGCAGACGGCTGCTGAACCTGGGCAGTAACGACTATCTGGGACTGGCATCGGACGAGGCACTGCACGCGGCTTTCCTGCACACGGAGGAGGCGATGCGGCTGCCTTTTTCCTCCAGTTCCTCCCGCCTGCTGACGGGTAACTTCCCCATCTACACGGAGCTGGAAGCGGAACTGGCACGGCTCTACGGGCGGGAAGCAGCACTAGTGCTGAACAGCGGGTACCACGCCAACACGGGCATCCTGCCCGCAGTGACCGACGGGCAAACACTCATTCTGGCGGACAAGCTAGTGCATGCCAGCCTCATCGACGGGATACGGCTATCAGCTCCGGCGCGGTGCATCCGCTATCGACATAATGACTACGGGCAGTTAGAACGGCTACTGCATCAGTATGCCGGTACTTATCGGCAACTCATCATCGTCACCGAAAGCATCTTCAGCATGGACGGCGACCGCGCCGACCTGCACGAACTGGTACGGCTGAAGAAGGCATATCCGGGCACACGGCTCTATGTGGACGAGGCACATGCCTTTGGCGTGCGGGGTGCGTGCGGACTGGGATGTGCCGAGGAAGAGGGCGTGACGGACGAGATAGACTGGCTGGTGGGCACATTTGGCAAAGCGGCGGCGTCCGTAGGAGCGTTCGTGGTGTGCAGCCGGACGATGCGCGAATGGCTGGTGAACCGGATGCGGACGCTTATCTTCAGCACGGCTCTCCCACCGGTTAATGTGGCATGGACGCTCTTCGTGCTGCGCCGTCTACCGGAAATGGGGGAACGACGCGCCCACCTGAAACGGTTGTCCGCCACCCTGCGGAAAAGGCTCCTGACACGGGGGTATCGCTGCCCCGGCAGTACGCACATCGTCCCCGTGATCATCGGCAGTAATGCGGACACGCTGGCGTGTGCCGAGAGACTGAACCTGAAGGGGTTCTATTGTCCTGCCGTCCGCCCACCTACGGTGCCCGAAGGAACGTCGCGCCTGCGCTTCTCCCTGATGGCAAGCATGACAGAGGCGGAAATAGAAGCGCTGGAAAATGTGTTTTGACCGTTCGCACGGAACGGATATGTGTAATCCTTATGTATAATGCTATCTATAATGAAACAAGTTCCCATTATTCACTCCGGACATTCGCAGCTGCTGCTCTTCTTCACGGGATGGGCAGCGGACGAGACGCCTTTCGCACATTACCGTCCCAACGATATGGACTATGCCGTCTGCTATGACTATCGCACGCAAGCATGGGATACGACTTTCCTAAACGGTTATCAAGAAATCAACATCGTAGCATGGTCTATGGGGGTGTGGATGGTCAACCAGCTGTATGGTACCCTGTCTGCGCTGCCCATACGGCACTGCATCGCTATAAACGGCACGCCTTATCCGATGGATGACCGACGCGGCATTCCTGTGGATATCTTCCGCGGAACACTGGAGAACCTGACGCCGGCATCGCTGCACAATTTTTTGCGCCGGATGTGTGCGGACTCTACGACTTTCCGGCAGTTTTTGAAGGTGACACCACGGCGGCCTTTTGAGGAGGTGCGCGAGGAACTGGCAAGGATTTATAACATTGTGTCCCACGAATCGACAGAAGACGGCAACGCGGAGACGGGAGTGATGATGCGACACAATCTGTTCACCCAAGCCGTAGTGGGGAGTACGGACCGCATCATTCCGCCAGACAATCAGCTGTGCGCCTGGCAAGAACTGGATGTCCCCGTTATTCGAACCGATGATGCACACTACACGAAAGAACTGTTTACCCAATATCTGGAAACTTTATGGACAAAGAACTGATTCGCCAGCGGTTTGCCGCCGCCCGTCTGACGTACGGAGAGCAGGCACGGGTACAGCATTTAGTGGTCTTACGGATGATGGAGCTTCTGCGATCTTATCTACCGAAAAAGCCGCGCTGTATCTACGAATTCGGATGCGGCACGGGGGACTATTCGAGACTGCTACTCGGCCTGCATCCCGACCGGCTAGTACTGAATGACCTTTGTCCCGAAATGGAAGAGAGCCTTACCGACATACTGACCTCTCCGTGTGCTTCGTTCATACCGGGGGATGCGGAGCAGTTGGACATACTGGGAAGAACAGATGTGATAACTTCCTGCTCTACAGTGCAATGGTTCACCTCGCTACCCGACTTCTTTCAACGTTGCCGACAAGCTATAACGACGGGAGGCATACTGGCTTTTACTACCTTCGGGCCGCATAATATGCAGGAGATTCGTGCGCTGACAGGAAACGGCCTGTATTATCCGGAGATGGAGAAACTCATCGGGATGCTACCGGCGGGGTTTCGGTTGCTTCATGCGTCTCAGGAGGTCAGGGGGATGGAATTCTCTACACCAGTGGAAGTGCTTCGACATCTGAAGCAGACTGGTGTCACGGGCACGGAACGCCGCATGTGGACACGATCGCGCCTAGATGAGTTTTGCCACCGCTACATCGAACGCTTTTCATGCAACAACGGGGTGACACTGACATATCATCCTGTCTATATCATAGCTTCGGCTATCTGAAAACATCATTTATCAATCTATCTGCTTATGTGTAACAAAGAACTATCGAATATCTATTTTGTGAGTGGCATCGACACGGATGCCGGAAAGAGTTATTGCACCGGTTGGCTGGCTCGTCAATGGCTGGAACAGGGGCATCGTACCATTACCCAAAAACTGATACAGACGGGAAACACGGGACGATCGGAAGACATAGAACTACATCGTCGTCTGATGGGTACCGGTATGCTACCAGAGGACATGAACGAGTTGACCTATCCGGAGGTGTTTACTTATCCCTGTTCGCCGCATCTTGCCAGTCGCATCGACCAACGTCTTATCGACTTTGACAAGATTGACCGTTGTACGCAGGAACTGTCGCAACGCTATGACCGGGTACTGGTAGAGGGTGCCGGAGGGCTGATGGTACCTTTGACAGAGGATTATCTTACTATCGACTTTCTAGCGGAGCGTAATTATCCACTTATCTTTGTGACGAGTGGGAAGTTGGGGAGTATCAATCATACGTTACTTAGTCTGGAGGCAATAGAACGGCGAAGCATCAAGCTGCATACGCTGCTCTATAATCTGTATCCGACATTGCCGGACAGGACTATTCAAGAGGATACGATGGCGTATCTGCAACGGTATTTAAACAAGTATTTCCCAAAGACGAAATTTCTGGCTGTGCCGGTGATTGCTCATGAAAGCGAGACGGTTTAAAGCATGCTTCGACTGAAAAGAGAAAAAAACGATAAATAAAAATGCCCCCTAAAAGTCTATTGTCTGACCTTTAAGGGGCAATTCTATATTCCAAATAGCTTACCTAAGCAAAGCAAAGAAATTTTCACTCACCTAGAGAAATACTTCATATTCGCTCAGTAAAACAGAATTTAACTATTCATACTCAACAGGAACTCATCGTTATCTTTCGTCTTTTCCAAGCGGTCTTTTACAAACTCCATTGCTTCAAGCGGATTCATATCGGCAAGGTATCTGCGTAGAATCCACATACGATCCAACGTCGTCTTATCCAAAAGCAAGTCGTCGCGGCGGGTACTAGATGCCACAATATTGACAGCCGGGAAAATACGTTTGTTCGACAGATTACGGTCGAGCTGCAACTCCATATTACCTGTACCCTTGAACTCTTCGAATATCACCTCATCCATCTTGGAACCAGTATCCACCAAAGCAGTACCTAAAATGGTAAGCGAACCGCCTCCTTCGATGTTACGTGCTGCACCGAAGAAGCGTTTCGGCTTGTGCAGTGCATTGGCATCAACACCACCACTCAGCACCTTACCCGATGCAGGAGACACCGTATTATAAGCACGTGCCAAACGAGTGATAGAATCGAGGAAGATAACCACATCATGTCCGCACTCTACCATGCGCTTGGCCTTTTCAAGTACGATACCGGCAATCTTGACATGGCGCTCGGCAGGTTCATCAAACGTAGAGGCAATGACTTCGGCATTCACCGTGCGGGCCATATCCGTCACCTCTTCAGGACGCTCGTCAATAAGCAGCATAATCATGTACACCTCCGGGTGATTGGCAGCAATGGCGTTAGCAATCTCTTTCAGCAAAACAGTCTTACCGGTCTTTGGCTGTGCCACAATAAGTGCACGCTGCCCTTTACCGATAGGAGCAAACAGGTCAACCACGCGCGCAGAAAGTGAATCGCTATATCCCCCCTTGCAGAGACGAAATTTTTCGTTGGGGAAGAGCGGGGTAAGATGTTCGAAAGGCACACGGTCGCGCACAAAAGCCGGGTCACGTCCGTTAATCTGTGATACTTTTACAAGCGGGAAATACTTTTCACCTTCTTTTGGGGGACGGATAACACCTTCTACCACATCACCTGTCTTCAAACCGAAAAGCTTAATCTGCGACTGTGACACATAAATATCATCCGGTGAAGAGAGATAGTTATAATCTGACGAACGCAGGAATCCATAACCGTCCTGCATGATTTCCAATACGCCGGTACCGGTCAAGATGTCGTCAAATTCATAAGGTTTCACACGTTCGGGAGCTTGCCGACGTTCGGGGGCAGCCGATGCACTATCGGCATTATTATGAGATACGGCTGGAAGATTCTTGGAAAGATTGTTATTGTTGTTATTACGTGAGTAAGCATTGTTATCCCCATTGTTCTGCTGCGCATGAATGCGCTGACGCTGGCGAGGTTTGTTAGCTGGGGCAGGAGCGGGAACAGGTGTCTCTACCTTAGTAGCCTCGAATTTTCCAATCAGTTCGGAGGGAAGTTCCACGGAATCATCTGTAGGCAAGTCCTCGATGGGAATAAAGTCATCTGCCGCAGCAGTGATGACGGGAGTCTCTTCCGTTTCTTTCTTCTCCTCAGACTCAGCCTTCTTCTCGGCTACGGAGACTACGGTTTCTGGCACTCCTGCGAAAGCGACTTCGGCAGGCTGAGAGGGACGGGCGTTATCTGCGACGTTGGCCACCGGTAAGACTTGTGCAGGAGCAGCAGTTTCTTCTACTGCATCGGAGGCAACTTTCGCTTTACGGGGACGGCCGGTTTTGCGTTTGTTGGCAGCAGGGGCATCATCAGACGGAACGGTCTGTTCAACCGGTTCTTTGCTTTCTACCTTTTCTGCCTTAGGCTCATCCTTAGTAGCGGCAGCAGCGGCCGTTTTCTCTTTCTTGGCAGCAGGGGCAGCCTTCGGACGTTTCTGCTTCTCGGCCTTACGCTCTTCCTTCTGCTTTTCGGCGGCAGCCTTTTTCGTGGCACCCATTATGGCTTGTTCATCCAGAATCTTATAAATCAACTCTTCTTTCTTGAACGATGTTGCTTTGGCTATGCCCAACTCTTTGGCGATAGCTTGCAAATCGGTCAAGCTCTTATCGTTTAATTGAATAATGTTATACATATATAAATAGGAATAGTTATTTATTCTTTTAGAATTTAATTAGGAAAAGACACATTACATTATCACTCTCGTTACTACGCATCGCAAACACAAGAGGAAAGAATACACACTTAGTCTCTTTAAACTGAAAACTTGAATTAAAATATTGGGATATTGTTTAGTTGAAGAAATTTCAACGGCACAAAGGTAATGATTATTTTCATATTTAATACATAGATTGCGCTTTTTTTAGCATAGAATACGCTATCTTTGCCTGTTGTGACGTGTTTCCGACAAGGAGAAAAGGTGAAATCGAGGCAGGAAAGTGAAACATCACGAATCAAAATGATGCATTGTCACCTATGTCGGACAAACTGACGTACATATATGTGGAGAAACTTTAAACATTACATTAAGTATATCTGATACATTATTAACATTAGAAACAATTATGACTATCAAGGAAATTCATCTGATAACCTTCTCGCCCACCCATACCTCGCGACAGATAGGCGAGGCCATTGCCCGCGGCGTGGAAAGTGTGCCTGTCAAGATATGGGACATAACGCTGCCGGACGCTACAGCCCCTGATACGATGCCCACCAATGCACTGGTCATCATTACGCTGCCCGTATACGGAGGACATATAGCCCCCATCGCTGTGGAGCGGCTGAAAGACCTGAAAGGAAACGGAACGCCTGCCGCCGTGGCCGTAGTATATGGCAACCGTGCATACGAAAAGGCATTGACGGAACTAGATGCGTGGATAAGCGGAGCGGGATTCAAAGTAGTAGCCGGCGGTACGTTTATAGGCGAGCACTCGTATAGTAGCGAGCAGCACCCCATAGCGGCGGGTCGGCCTAACGAAGAGGATTTGGCGTATGCCGAGGAGTTCGGACGAAAAATCCGTACCAAAATAGAAGTAGCGGCGGACATCGACCATCTGTATAGCGTCAACACAGCCCGCATCTTACGGCCGCGCCAACCGTTCCTGCCACTGCTGAAATTTCTACGCAGAGTCATCAAGTTGCGCAAGAGTGGCACTCCCCTGCCCCGCACTCCACTTGTGGACGAACAGCTTTGTACACATTGCGGACTTTGTGTCCGGAACTGTCCTACGGAAGCCATCGTTAAAGGAGATGAGTGTAACACACTGGTAGAACGATGCATCCGGTGTTGCGCTTGCGTAAAAGGTTGTCCCGCAAAAGCACGCACCTACGATACGCCGTTTGCTGTCCTGCTAGCCGACAACTTCAAACGGCAGAAAGAAAATCGGATTATTCTTTAAGACTCACCATCAAAACACGTCGTGTGGCTGGAGTAACACTGAAATGTTGGTCGATGCGCTCACCCACCAGCCACACGATGTCTTCGCCACAACACAACACCCACTGGCGACGTTTCTGCAAAAGAGATAATTTACAGTCGGTCAGATAGTCACTGACTTTCTTGCGTCCCCTCATGCCCAAAGGAACAAAAGAGTCGCCTTGCTTCCATAGACGTAGCGTTAGAGGATGTGTCAGTTTGTCGACATCCAGACAGGCGGTATTTTTGCCTCGTGCCAAAACGAAGGAAGGAACATAGTCGTACTCTTCCATCTGCAAAACAGGTGGTTGAGGAGCGTCATCTGTCAGTGGTTCGATAAGCAGACGGTCACGGTCTTTCACCACTTGCCACTCCTTGCTATAGAAGGTCTTTCCTGACTGACTGTCCAAGGCGCGACGGATATCATCCAACTGAGCCCCCCGGAAGCCTAACGGATAAAGTATTTCAAACAACACCGCATCTGGAGACGTTTCCCTAAGTAAAACATTTATGTCAACATGACCGTCCGACATTACCCGTCGGCGGGCTTCATCTATTTTCTGATTATACAGCAAGGCGGCTTCGTCTATATGACTGGCCGTATTCAGAATATTCTCGCGTGCCGATGGGATGATGGTTTCCATTAAAGGCAGGAGGTTCAGACGAATTTTATTGCGCACGTATTCGTCTTTTAGGTTGGTACTATCCGTCACATAAGGCTGACCGATGATGGAAAGATACTGCACAATCTCCTCGCGATCTAAACAGAGCAATGGGCGTATCACGTAACCGTTCTTAGGAGGTATGCCACGTAGGCCGTTAATACCTGTACCCCGCATCAAATTGATCAGTAGAGTTTCCACGCTATCGTCCTTATGATGGGCAACAGCTATCACAGCAGCGTTACACGAACAACGCAGTTTCTCGAACCACTCATAGCGCAGACGGCGTGCAGCCATTTCGATGGAGATGTGCAGACGGTTTGCCTCTTCTGTCGTACGAAAATGTTCTACATGTAAGGGTACGGAAAGAGCATTACAGAGATGACGCACGAAAACTTCATCACGCTCTGATTCTTCTCCGCGCAGATGGAAATTGCAATGGGCAGCTTCGCACTTATATCCTAACTCCAGCATGATACGCAACAAAGCTACCGAGTCTGCACCGCCGCTTAGTGCCACGAGCACTTTATCATCCGGAACACACAACTCCTTTATACGAATATGCTGAGCTACTTTGGCCAATACAAGATGACTCATATCAACTATACTTCTTTATCTATATGCAACTCATTACGCAACCGTTTCTCGCCAGGCAGACAGAAAAGGGATGCCGTAAAAGCTATCAATGCGCACAACAAGCTTTTATTGCTTAACAGCAGGTAGTACATCACCAAACCCGCCCACAAAGGCAATGCCAACAATATCAAACGTATGGTACTCCAGATTTCATAGAGCTGCAAGGCGTCTGCTATGGAGACTGCATCTATTTTCCGACGCAACACCCAAGCAAAAAGTTTCAGAGAAAAGGGCACGCACAAGGCTGTCAACAGGATAACTATCGTCTCTGCATAATAAGCAATGCGAGCGTTACCCACATACAGGCCAATCCATTCGGGGTCTGTTTCTCCCCAAACGATAAACAATACTGGCAATATCCAGAAACATACAAAGCCACATTTCAGGCGAAAAATCTTTCGTTTAATCTGTTCTTCCATATAAATCTTCCATAAAAAGAATTCATCACACAGTCCCGTTAAACGGAGTACGATTCACAATACTTCTTCCAAGGGTGACTTCATCGGCATATTCCAGCTCGTCCCCCACCGAAACGCCACGGGCAATTACAGATAACTTCACACCCAACGGTTCTACTTTCCTGTAGATGTAAAAAGCCGTTGTATCTCCCTCCATCGTAGTACTTAATGCCAATATTATTTCCTTGATTCCACCCTTACGAATGCGTTCTACCAAACTGTCTATCTGCAAATCACTCGGACCGACTCCGTCCATCGGGGAAATCACTCCACCCAACACGTGATACAAGCCTCGGAATTGCTGAGTGGCTTCTATGGCCATTACATCGCGAATGGTTTCTACTACACATACTACAGAAGCATCGCGCTGGGGATTGGAACATATTCGGCACATATCAGTATCGGAAATGTTATGACACACCTTGCAATATTTCACTTCATGTTTCAGTGTGATAATAGCATTCCCGAAAGCTTCCACCATAGCCACATCTTGCCTCAACAAATAAAGCACCAAACGCATGGCGGTCTTCCGCCCTACCCCCGGCAACTTAGCAAATTCATTTACGGCTTTCTCCAACAACACAGAAGGATATTGTTCATTCATAACTGGTCACAATGTTTATCAGCCAACAAAGATACGCAGAAATATCGCATTGTAAATGATATTTTTTGAAATAAGTCGTATCTTTGCGAAGACACTTTAAAAGAAACATTCATGGAAATAAAAAGCGCCGAATTTGTTATCAGCAATACTAATGTACAAAAATGTCCTTCCGGCACACTTCCTGAATATGCTTTCATAGGGCGTTCCAATGTAGGGAAGTCCAGCCTTATCAATATGCTGACAGGCTATAAAGGACTTGCCATGACATCAGCCACACCAGGAAAGACTTTGCTTATCAACCATTTTTTAATTAATAAGAATTGGTATATCGTGGACCTTCCGGGATATGGTTACGCCAAGCGTGGGCAACGAGGACGGGAACAAATTAAGCAAATCATTGAAAGCTACATCCTTCATCGCATGCAGATGACCTGTCTGTTTGTCCTTATTGACAGCCGTCTCCAACCACAAGAAATTGATATTCGCTTCATCGAATGGTTAGGTGAGAATGGGATTCCTTTCGCTATCATCTTCACAAAAGCCGACAAGTTAACAAGCGGAAAGCTTAATGCCAATATTACACAGTACTTAGAGCATCTAAAAGAACAATGGGAGGAACTTCCACCACACTTCATCACTTCTTCAGAAACCCGCCTAGGACGCAAAGAGCTGTTGGATTACATCGAAAGCATCAATGATTTAGTTAACAAAAAGACAAGTTGATAAGAGTAAAAAAAGTACGTCAGCTTGTCAATTATAAATGAACTCTTATATTAATTGCCTTATGAAAAGAAATGTATGTGGCATACTATTTATCGTTGCCTTATCTGCTATAAGCAGTATTCATTGTCAAGCACAGTCTTTAAAAGACTTGTTCAACAAAGAAAACATTGAAAAAGTAGTCAATGCTGTAACAAACAACACCAATATAAACATGGAAGGCACATGGACTCTCACTGGTTCAGCCATCGAATTTGAAACAGATGATTTACTGAAAAAAGCCGGAGGGGCATTGGCTACTCAAGCACTTGAGGAAAAACTCGACGAACAATTATCAAAAATCGGTATTACAGCTGGCAAACTGAGTTTCACTTTCAATGCCGACAGCACATTTTATGCAGCCATAGGAAACAAAAAGCTGAACGGTACATACTCATACGATAAATCCACCCAAAAAGCTAACCTGAAATTCATCAAACTAGTCAATATAAATACCAAAATAAACTGTACATCCTCTACCATGGATTTACTTTTTAAAGCAGACATGTTATTAAAACTGGTAACAAACCTAACCTCCAATAGCAAAAGCAGTGCTCTTAACACCATAGGCTCATTGACTGAAGGATATGATGGAATGATGATAGGTTTTTCATTGAAAAAAAAATAGTTTCTTACCAATAGTCAGTCCATACAAATTAATTATAGCCTATTTAATTATGACAATCGCTTAGGCTCATTGATAAAACCTTTTTTAAAAAAAAGAAATTCCCTGTCAAGTTTATCTTGGCAGGGGTTATATATATCCATTATGTGTTACCATAAAAAAAACCGCTAACACCTAATAGTCAGCGATTCCCTTGTGGAGCATAGCGGACTCGAACCGCTCACCTCGACACTGCCAGTGTCGCGCTCTAGCCAGATGAGCTAATACCCCAGAATGTCAACGTTTGCAAAGGAGTTTTCTCGTTTTGACGAAGCAAAGATAATGTATTATTATGAAATAATCGCTATGTTTGCAAAAAAAATCGAGAAAAGTATGCTCATTTATAATACAACCTACCATGTAGAAGAGGATCAAGAGAAATATTTCCTCATTTGGATTCGCGAATTCTATTTACACGAAGTTGAAAAGAACGGAACTTTAAAAGCTCCCCGAATTGCTCGCATACTGAGTCATCAGGAACCGGGAAGCGTATGTTACTCTCTTCAATTTGAAGTGACAGACTCAGCCACATTGCATCACTGGTATCGGGAACAAGGTGCCAAACTAAACGATGAAATGGTAAAGCTATTCAAAGATGAAGTCGTAGGATTTCCTACATTAATGGAGGTTATAGAGTGATAGCACCTATCAAAGAAAAAATCATTTTAGGTATTGACCCCGGAACTACCATCATGGGATATGGTGTACTGCGAGTAGTAGGCACACGACCTGAACTCATTGCTATGGGCATTATCGACCTGCGAAAATTTGCCAATCACTACTTGAAATTACGCCACATACATGAACGGGTACTAAGCATCATTGAAAGCTATCTGCCAGACGAAGTAGCTATCGAAGCACCATTCTTCGGTAAAAACGTGCAATCCATGTTGAAATTAGGACGTGCCCAAGGAGTAGCCATGGCCGTAGCATTAAGCCGTGACATTCCTATTACCGAATATGCACCTCTCAAAATCAAGATGGCTATCACAGGTAACGGACAGGCCTCAAAAGAACAGGTAGCAGACATGCTCCAGCGTATGCTACACATTGCACCCGGTGATATGCCCACCTTTATGGATGCCACCGACGGACTGGCAGCAGCTTATTGTCATTTCTTACAAATAGGGCGACCTACCATCGAAAAGAGCTATCGAAGCTGGAAAGATTTCGTAACAAAAAATCCGGATAAGATAAGCGCTTGTAAATGACAAAAACAGAATTATAAATTTCGTTTTTTATGAATTATCTTTTTTCTCCTATTCATTAATAATAAAAGAAAGCACCATGAAACTGAAAACACTTGCCCTAATCGGCGCGACAGGAGCTATGATCAGTTGCACCCCGTCGAAAGTTAATTACGAAAATTATGCCGACTATCCCGTGCCATCGGCACCACTGATTGAAATGGAATACGCGCCCAACACTACCCTATTCACCCTATGGGCACCCACAGCAGACGAAGTACGCCTCATGCTTTATGAATCTGGTGAAGGAGGACATGCCTACGAAACTCTGCCTATGGAAGCCGACAAGGAAGGACTTTGGAAAATAAAAGTTGACCGGGAACTCAAAGGAAACTTCTATACATTCAACGTAAAGATAGGTGACAAGTGGTTAGGTGAAACACCGGGCATTAATGCACGTGCCGTTGGCGTGAACGGACAACGCGGAGCCATCATCGACTTGGCAGACACCAACCCCGAAGGATGGGCAGAAGACAAGCGTCCCGAACTAAAGTCTGTAGCGGATGCTATCATATATGAAATGCATCATCGTGATTTCTCCATCTCCCCTACTGCCGGCATCGAACACAAAGGCAAGTTCATCGCCTTGACAGAAACAGACACTCACAATCCACAAGGAGCATCCACCGGCATTGACCATTTAAAAGAATTAGGTGTGACGCATGTGCACATTCTCCCTTCTTACGACTATGCCTCTATTGACGAAACCCGCCTTAATGAAAACAAATACAATTGGGGATACGACCCTTTGAACTACAACGTGCCCGAAGGTTCCTACTCTACTGACCCTTATACCCCTGCTACCCGCATACGCGAATTCAAACAGATGGTGCAGGCTTTGCATAAAGCCGGCATACGCGTAGTATTAGACGTCGTATATAACCACACATTCAATACTTCCGACAGCAATTTTGAGCGCACCGTACCCGGATATTTCTACCGCCAACGCCCGGACGGCTTCTTCGCCGATGCATCGGCATGTGGAAACGAGACTGCCAGCGAACGTCCCATGATGCGCAAATACATGATCGAGTCTGTCCTTTACTGGATACGCGAATACCATATTGACGGTTTCCGTTTCGACCTGATGGGCATTCATGACATCGAGACGATGAACGCCATTCGTCAGGCGGCACAGGAAGTTCTTCCCACTGTTCTCATTTACGGTGAAGGATGGGCTGCATCAGCTCCCCAACTCCCGACAGAAGAACTTGCCATGAAAGCCAACACACACCGCATGCCCGGTATTGCTGCTTTCAGCGATGAACTACGCGATGCCCTACGCGGTCCTTTCAATGATGACACCAAAGGTGCTTTCTTAGCCGGAATACCGGGTGAAGAAGAAAGCATCAAATTCGGTATTGCCGGAGCCATTCAACATCCGCAAGTAAACTATGACTCTGTCAACTACACGACCCAGCCGTGGGCCGCACAGCCTACCCAGATGATAAGCTACGTATCATGCCATGATGATATGTGTCTGGTGGACCGTCTTCGTACCAGCATCCCCAATCTGGCACCTGATGCCCTGACCCGACTCGACAAATTAGCACAGACCGCCGTATTTACCTCTCAAGGCATCCCTTTTATACAAGCCGGTGAAGAAGTAATGCGCGATAAGAAAGGTGTACACAACAGCTTTAACAGTCCGGATAGCATCAACGCTATCGACTGGAGCCGCAAAACTGCTCATGCCGATGTATTCCGTTACTACCAAGGACTTATGTCACTCCGCCGCCAGCATCCGGCATTCCACTTAGGTGACGCAGAACTGGTACGCCGCCATTTAGAATTTCTCCCCGTGGAGGGTAGTAACCTTATAGCTTTCCGTCTGAAAGAACATGCCGGAGGAGACAAGTGGCAAGACATCATTGTTATCCTGAACGCCCGTACAGAAACTGCCAAGATTACTATCCCGCAAGGACGCTACACCGTAGTTTGCAAAGACGGACACATTGATTTGAATGGAATGGGTACCCTCTCCGGTACACAGGCAAACGTTGCTGCCCAATCAGCATTAATATTACATCGCTAATATCACGGTTTAAACATCGTTTTTTCAAGGTACGAAACATGGTTTGCTCACTTTGTTTCGTACCTTTTTTCTTCTTCAACGCTACCCTATACCGTATTATAATGCAATCTATTCGAGTTTTACTCAACCAAACATATTCTTCCTCCCTAAATACTTCACCGAACTCGAAAAAATACTGTTTGTATAGATACATTACTTTATGAGAAAGTGCCCTCATACCCGCTCAGAAAGCATTCTGGCGGGGGATTGCTCCGAAGCCTTTCGGAGCACGAACGAAATTAATTCGGAGCGCGCTCGCAAAGGCTTGGAAGCACGAGCCCAAAGGCTTCGGAACAAACAGCCTGCAATGCAGCACGTTTTTGTATATATATTTCATTACCTATAAATAAAACTAAAGATGTTGTGAAAAATATATTGAGCAAGGTTTAACACTTAGCCTACCCCATCACTATTGTTTTATTCGCGAAATTGACATAACTTTGTCCCCTGATTAATCCTTAAAATAAGATAATCATGACAAAAAATACGAAGTTCAGACAACGCGCATTACTAATCACCATGCTTGGCATAATGTTAACTTTCTGCATGGCATTTACAATGAAGAAAGGTGACAAGCCTGTGTATGTATTCGGATTAGCAGCATCGTTCAACGATTCTATAGTTTACTACACCGAAATCCAAGTACTGGACAGTGTATCATTAGATAAAGAAGGCTTTTTACCACGGCGCGAACTATACAGTTACCAACTGAAAAACTATTTGGAATATGAGTTAAAGAAGCCAAATTACACCTGCATGATTTATTTCTCAGAAAACAAAAAGAAACTGGAGAAAGAAGCAGTCAAGGTAAAGGCCAACTATCAGAAAAGTAACTCTACAACATTACAAGCCATCGAACCCACCCAGTTTACGTTCAAGAAAGCCGAAGAATAATCGCTTTCACAGAAACGACCACAGTCATGACAACAGTACAATATATTCGGACAAGACTTCGTATTCTTTTATCTGTATTAATAACAGTATCAACATTGGTTTCATGTACACAGGAAGACGACCCTAATCCGGTAGCCCAAAAAACTGTATTGGTGTACTTAGCCGCGGATAACAATCTTGCCAGTTTTGCTTTGCAAGATTTGGAAGAAATGAAAGAAGGCATGAAGTCTGTCAATCCGGACGATTTGCATTTATTGGTATATATTGATACAGGAACTTCTCCCCGACTGGTAGAACTGAAACGACAAAATGACGGAACAGTAACAGAAAATATCATACGCGAATATGACGATGAGCGTAATTCGGTAGGATTGCAAGAAACAATCGAAGTGTTTCAAACTGCTTTCACGGCTCGTTATCAGGCTGAAAGCTACGGCCTTATATATTGGTCACACGCTGACGGATGGCTTCCATACCCTACATCAGCGTCCACACGATGGGTAGGACAAGACACCGGTAATGGAGACCACCGCATGAATATATCAGAATTCGTCACCGTATTAGAGAATGCAGCTCCTCATTTAGACTTTATTCTGTTTGATGCTTGTTTCATGTCATCTATGGAGGTGGCTTACGAAATTCGTAAACATACACGTTATATTATAGCTTGTCCCACTCAAAATCCCGGTCCCGGAGCACCTTACGAGCTCATCGTTCCGTTGATGACTAAATCTGATGCTCCTGCAAGCATCATGCAGACTTATTACAATGACTATGCAGAAATCTACGATGAAAATCGCACTGTTACCAACGAGAACTGGACAGGAGGAGTAGCGCTAACTTTAACGGAAACTGCGCAAGTGGAACAATTGGCTAAAGTAACGCAAGAGTTATTATCTACACATACCGCTGAAGATTATCCCACTAATCTCTACAGACAAGTCTACAATTATGACAAGCGGTATGGGGCCTATGGATATTATGACATGGCCGAGGCAATGCAAGCCATACTGACCGAGGAAGAATATGCCACATGGAAAGCAGCTTTTGACAGTACTTTTACTTATTTGACTACCCCAAAAACATACTCTAACGGCAATCCGAACGGTTTATATAGTATGGAAGGCACCTGCGGAGTGACACACTATCTGCCCGATACGGACTATAGTACTTTACAAAGTTCTTACCAAGAACTGATGTGGTACACAGACATGAACTGGGCAAATTTGGGCTGGTAAAACATCTACTCATGATGATACGGTCCTCCGTTGAGAATCGTCATGGCACGATAAAGCTGCTCTACAAAGATAAGCCGCACCATTTGATGAGAGAAAGTCATACGTGAAAGTGACAACTTTTCATGTGCTGCTTCATACACACGCGGAGAGAAGCCATAAGGACCGCCTATCACAAACACCAATCTACGTGATACGGAATTCATCTTCTGCTTCATATAATCGGCAAACTCCACAGAACGCATTTCACGTCCCCCCTCATCAAGCAACACGATTACATCTCCCGGTTGAAGAGCTTTCAAAATCAGGTCTGCCTCTTTTTCCTTTTGTACTTCATGCGTCAGGGAACGGGTGTTTTTCAGTTCCGGAATCACCTCCACATCAAAGGGCAAATAGCGGCGCGTACGCTGCACATAGTCTTCGATGGATGTTACAAAATAAGATTCTACCGTGCGTCCTACCACAATCAAAGTTGTCTTCATACAGAATATAAAAGTTTCGATTTAGGCACAAAAATAGCGCTTTTTTCTTGTTTTCAAAGAGATTTGCTTACCTTTGCCCAGAAACAGGCATAAACAGATAGAACTTTTATGGGCCGAAATATGATTTCCCTATGGTGTGTAATGCTCCTCATGGCGGCATCTCCGCTTATGGCACAAAACATACCCGAAGAAGTAGCTTCTGCATTTCGTAAAGCTAATCCTGACGCCTTGAGCCGCTGCACAGGCAGTCAGGTGGAACTGCTCGTGGAGAGTTACACCACACAGACCGGACGTGAAGCCATGACACGAGAAATGGCACGCTTCTTTGCCGACCACCCTGTAAAAGACTTCACCTTGAAGCATCGGGGAAAGCGCGAAGAATCCGGCTTTCTGGTAGGTATTCTTACTACCTCTAAAGGAACATTCCGCGTCAATTGTTTCTTTAAAAAAGAGAACAACCAGTATGTAATACATCAAATAAGAATAGAAAAGACCAATGACTAAAGAACAAGAACTCATTGACCGGTTGATAGACCTGTCGTTTGCCGAAGATATCGGCGATGGAGACCACACTACCTTGTCATGTATTCCCGACACTGCAATGGGAAAGTCTAAACTTCTCATAAAAGAAGCGGGTATTTTGGCCGGTATCGAAGTTGCCAAGGAGGTATTCCGCAGATTTGACCCGACTTTGAAGGTCACTGTTTATCTGGAAGACGGAACCGAAGTAAAACCCGGCGACGTGCCCATGGTAGTAGAGGGGAAAGTGCAATCGCTTCTGCAAACAGAGCGTTTGATGCTGAACATCATGCAACGCATGAGCGGTATAGCCACAATGACACATAAGTATGCCCAACAGTTGGAAGGTACACACACACGTGTACTCGACACACGCAAAACGACTCCCGGCATGCGTATTCTCGAAAAAATGGCCGTAAAAATCGGTGGAGGTGTGAATCACCGTATCGGCCTCTTCGACATGATTCTTTTGAAAGACAACCATGTGGATTTTGCCGGTGGCATTGAAAAAGCCATTACCCGTGCACGCGAATATTGCCGTGCCAAAGGTAAAGACCTGAAGATAGAAATAGAAGTACGCAATCTGGATGAACTCCAACAGGTACTGGAAGTGGGAGGCATAGATCGTATCATGTTTGATAACTTCACCCCCGAACTGACACGAAAGGCTGTAGAAATGGTAGGAGGACGCTATGAAACAGAATCCTCCGGAGGCATTACTTTCGACATTTTGCGTGACTATGCCGAGTGCGGTGTGGACTTCATTTCAGTAGGGGCATTGACCCATTCAGTAAAAGGACTCGACATGAGTTTCAAAGCATGCTAAAAAAAGCGGGGACGATTTTTTCTCCCCGCTTTTAACTTCTTTTCATGTTTATAGAGGCAGCATTTTCGCAAACGCCTCGTCATATTCTACGGACGGCGCCATCATGCAAGGCGCCTCACCAATAAATGGCATTGACAGTAGAAAGCGAAATTGAGTTGATTGAGGGTTGTCGGGCAGGGCTTGATTCTGCCCGAAAGATGCTTTATACACTTTATGCCCAAAAGATGTTAGCCGTATGCTATCGCTATACGGGTAATCTGGAGACAGCTCACGACGTACTTCACGACGGATTCATCAAAATATACACTCATTTTACTTTCCGAGGTGAGTGTGCTTTGCAAGCATGGATGTCCCGAGTGATGGCTTCGCAAGCGATTGATTATTTAAGGAAGGAACAACGCTCAGGACAATGGATGTCTTATGAAGAATATCTACCTGATGTGCCCGACGAAAGCTCCATCGATGAAAGCGCTTACGAACTGCCCCAAGAAGTACTGATGAGCTTCGTTGCTGAACTGCCTCCCGGATGCCGTACGGTGTTTAACCTCTACGTATTCGAGGAGAAATCACACCGGGAAATAGCACAAATGCTCCACATACGCGAACATTCGTCTACGTCCCAACTTTGCAGAGCCAAGAATTTATTAGCTAAACGCATCAAAGAATATATAGGACATGAAAGAAAATGACATCACCCACTTATTCCGACAGCAGCTTACCGATGCTGAGATGCCGGTAAAAGATGGCTTTTGGGAAGAATTGACGCAGGACTTGGTATCCTTACAAGGGCCAATCCAACAACCGAGAAAATCTTTCCAGCTCCGCACATACTACCGGGTGATAAGCGCAGCATCAGTACTGCTTTTGCTGGGCATAGCATCAGTGGTGTTATGGAACTTCTCTCCCCGACGGGAAATACAAGAAGCCTTTACACGCATCGAATCTATGTCACCTATTGTCACTCCTCCCATGCCGAAAACAGTTCATCCCGATATGCCGTCTATGTCACCGGCTCCCATACAGCATATAGCTCACAATACAGCTATACCCAACGGTATTGTGCCTCCACCGTCCGCAACATCGAATGAAAAGATGCCTCTGTCCATACATATGTCCATCACAATAACCCAACATGGCTACGACCAATCGTCTCATCCAAGGCATGGATATGCTTCATTATCTGAAGAGGTTATTCTTCACTCAGATAAAAACAATGCAACAGGTGCATCAAAAGAAACCGATAATACGAATGCTGCTTCCCTACCACAGTCTGTGGTTCATTCATCTCCGTGGAGTATGAAAATTTTTGCCGGCAGCACTTTGCCCCGCAATGCATATCATGCTCCTCTGACGGTAGGTATCGGAGTAGAACGTAGTTTGACTAAACGTTTTTTTGTGGAAACCGGACTACGTTATCATTTTTTGCCTACCAGTAATGCCCATGACACACATGCACTTTCCATTCCTTTAAAATTTGGATACCGGTTTATAGATACTCCTCGTTTAGGATTGTATGCCAATGTAGGAGGTTCTGTAGAAAAAACGATTGCCGGTGCGCCAGACAACAGCTTTAAAGCACAACCTGTACAGCTTGCGGTAGAAGCCGGTTTAGGTATCAGTTACAAACTCAACGAACGTTTTGCACTACTGGCCGAACCAATGGTGACGCATCACTTTCACACCAATGCCTCCACACGTACACTTCGACATGCACGCCCTACAAACTTGGCTCTGCTTTGTGGAGTACGTATGACTTATTAATATGTTTGCTTTGAACTTTTCAACGATAGTGAAAACAAGCGCATCCTTACGAAATGGACTGGCACTCATCTTATGCCTTCTATCCTGGACAATGGCTCATGCACAGGAGTGGACGGCCAAAGATTCTTTGCGCTTACAGGAAATACTTCAAAGCGAGAAAGAACTCCATCTGAATCCCGAATCTATTGAAGAATTAAAGAGGAACTTACTGCCAGAGACTTCCAAAACACCTCCATTTGCAGACCCATTGGCTTCGGACTACAAATCATGGCTGGAATACGACACTTCATTTCAACTGCCTGACAAAGAGAAAGAACGTCCGAAAGTAGTACTCACCTTACGTCCTTATAACGGACAGACAAAATACAACTGGGATCCCGTGTACCAACGCAAAATACACGTGGACAAAAACACCTGGCGCGGAAATCCGTTCTACGAACTAACTTCACTTACCATCTATACCAATTGGGCTAAAACGCCGCTTGACCGAGGACCGCGTGAAACCGTAGAGCAGATAGAGGCTACCGGTTTACGCTATCGTATAGAACCGCGAGGACACGGACGTCCGTATGGCTCATGGCAATCCATCAGTAATCCTTTAGGAGGAACAGACTTGGCCGGTATCACTTCACGCGAATTTTGGGCATTCCGCCAACGCCGCACACGGGCACGTACCCGCGAAGTGCTCCGTACTTATGCCGACCCGCTCGTTGGACGTAATAAACAATCCGACACTCTTCGTATCAACAAAGAAAAAAAGAATGTTCCCGGCACAAGAAGAGGAAAAAGCAAGGAGGAAATAAAACAAACTACACAGAGTGTAAAGATAGATACATTATATGTTCCCATTAAGGAAAAAACCGTTTCGCAAGACAGCATTTTCCAATCTATAAGAAAGGATTCTATCCCATAGTTACCTACTCCGGATTATTACCGAATGTCAATCAATTTATGCGTTTGGAGACTTAAGCGCCACTGAGGGTGACACATAATACATTCTACCGTCTCACGCGTGTTAGTACATGAGCAAGGCTGAAGAAAAAAATAACGCGCAGGCAACGCTTCATAAGGACGGATATCTTGCCCTAAATAGACTACCTTTACTTCATCCATACGTGACAAACAAACTTTAGCACCTTGCTTTGGAGAGCAAGTCACCCAATCAATATTATCCGGTATAGAATGAGTACCGTTCGTCTCAATACAAACATATCGTCCGATAGCATGCAAGCGCTCTATAAATTCATCGTCTATCCATAATGAAGGTTCCCCACCAGTCAGAATAACCATATGCGCCGGATACTGCTCTACCTGCCGAATGATTTCCTCATCATTCATCAGTATACCCTCTTCGTGACGGGTATCACAAAAAGAACATTTCAGATTGCACCCTGAAAAACGAATAAATACAGCAGGCGTACCCGTATGATATCCTTCGCCTTGAAGGCTATAAAAAATCTCGTTAATCTTTCTCATACACAGCCATATTTCCTTCGGATTCCTGCACTTCGACTTTAAAGCATGTAGGAATTTGCTCACATATCCATCTGGCAATATTCTCTGCAGTTGGATTCATTGGGATAACCTCATTCAAATTCTTGTGGTCAAGTTGCCCCATTACAACATGCTTAATATGCGAAAAGTCAACCACCATACCATCTGCATTCAATTGCGACGAACGGCAATAAACGGTAATAATCCAATTATGTCCATGCAGATTCTCACACTTACTGGGATAAGAAAGACTCAAGCTATGGGCAGCCGATATCTCCATACGTTTGATAACGGTATACATATATGTATATCAATATGATTAAAAGTAGTGATTTATTAATACTATTTTTATGATTGAAATGCCTACCGATACATTCTATTTATCAATTCCTATCCACCTTCAGCAGGCCTCCGGTAGCAGTATCAAAACGTACCTGAATAGTAGACTTCTTGTTGAACAACACAGGAGCCAAATATTCTGTAGTACCAAACTGAGTAACGGGAAGTTCTCCTTTAAACATCTCTTCTCCCCGTGCATTAGCCAGTATCACTCGAGCTTGGCCAGGAACATTATAAGCCACACCTTCTTCCTTTTTCTTCTTTCCATCATCAGCAGGAATAGCAGGAGTCTCCAAATTGGTAATACTGATATAATAGGGTTCACCGGAAAGGTCATCTTTATCAACCAATCCCAACTTACGAGAGAAACGGAATGCTACAGCATTCTCCAACTCTTGTGGCACAATACGTACGAAAGACGTATGCGTTTCCTCGCTTCGCGTTCCGGAAAACATCTGCACCATAGCACGCTCCTGTATATTCAGATTATCAAGCATAATCTTAAGTTGAGCACCGTCTTGTGGCATATTATCTGCTTCACCCCTCAAAAGCGCATTCTTACTCTCCCGAATACTATAGATTTCTTTGGCAACCAGTTCTGCCATCTTTGCGCGTGAACCGGCCATCAGCACTTCTTCGGTAAGGAATTTACGTGGGTCAACCTCCGTAGCCGGCTCCAAAGCAGTGGCAGGAATCACCTCCTTGGCTTTGGAAGAATTAATAGGCACATTAATGGAACGCACTATCCCATTTTCGGTCAACTCCATGAGAGGAGCCACACTTTTATCTTTCATTTTCACGAAATACACCTTATCTTTATCCGGCACTCCTACAACTCGGATACTCACCCCGTCTACCGTCCAATGTGTATTGGGATTATCAGCGACATTCCCCATACGCAAGTAACGGTCGGCATATTTACAAAACTCACCCGGCACATACGTATGCTTAGTAGCACGCACAGCTATTTCAATCTCGGTCTTTGGCAGGAGATAAGTCACTCCATAGTCCTTACCTTGCATTACGCCTACCAGCACATCTGTCTGCGCACAAACGCCCGTTGCAAAAGCAAGACCAACAAGCATTGTTATACTTTTCTTCATGACACGTTGTTCTTTATATTTCCATTTCAAGGTTTACACCAAACGAATGAACAAAGTTAGGTAACTTCCGCTTTCTCTTGCTTCTATTTACAAAAGATTAACGTAAAAAAGAAAGGTTGCTACGTTCTCATCTCAGTATGGAATGGTTATCTTTGCCACAAGATTATGGAAAAGTTCGACCTACATATCTTAGGGTGTGGCTCAGCCCTACCGACTACACGCCACTTCCCCACTTCGCAAATTATAAATCTGCGCGACAAGCTCTATATGATAGACTGCGGAGAAGGTGCCCAATTACAATTCCGTAAATCACGGCTGAAGTTCTCCCGCTTAAATCACATTTTCATTTCACACCTGCATGGAGACCATTGTTTTGGACTGCCGGGATTGATTTCCACTTTGAATCTGTTGGGACGTACCGCCGAACTGCATATTCATTCGCCCCAAGGATTGGAAGCACAAATGGCACCCATACTTTCATTCTTTAACCGAGAAATGACATTCCGGGTTATTTTCCATGAATTTAATACACACACACCGACTTTGGCGTACGAAGATCGTTCACTTACTGTTACCACCATCCCTTTACGTCACCGCATTCCTTGTTGCGGATTTCTCTTTGCTGAAAAGCCTGGACTCAGCCATATTATACGTGACATGGTAGATTTTTATCAGGTACCTATATATGAACTGAATCGCATCAAAAACGGATCAGACTACACAACACCAGATGGAGAGATTATTCCCAATGCCCGTCTCACCCGTCCTGCTGCTCCCCCACGTCGGTACGCATATTGTTCTGACACGTGTTACAAGCCTGACATCGTAAAACAAATACGTGGTGTAGATCTTTTGTTTCACGAAGCGACCTTTGCCGACGATGCTCACGCCCGTGCTCGCGAAACGTTCCATACCACTGCTTCGCAAGCAGCCGAAATAGCCCGTGCAGCGCAAGTCAAACAATTGGTCATAGGGCACTTTTCTGCACGCTATGACGATGAAACTATATTATTAAACGAAGCTACAGCCATTTTTCCAAATACCGTTTTAGGCAGGGAAAACCAATGTTTCTCCATTGGTTAAACCCTCCTCTCTTAAATACATCTAAAAAGCAACAAGCATGAACAGATATATGTATGAATTCACCATCCAATGAACGCGAAATATTAGCCCTTTTACAAAATCCCGCCACGCAACGGCAAGGATTCGAAAAAATTGTAACTGCATACGGAGAACAACTCTATTGGCAAATCCGACGCATGGTGCTTTCGCACGAAGATACCAACGACCTGCTTCAAAATACATTCATCAAAGCATGGACCAACATCGACTATTTCCGTGGTGATGCCAAACTATCCACATGGCTTTATCGTATTGCTTTAAATGAGTGTCTCACGTTCCTCAACAAACAACGGGCATCAGCAACTATCTCCATAGATGACCCGGAAGCAGATATCGTCCAGAAATTAGAAAGTGATCCTTACTTTGCAGGTGACCGGGCACAATACCTACTCCAACAGGCTTTGCATACTCTACCGGAAAAGCAACGTATAGTATTTAATCTGAAATACTATCAGGACATGAAATACGAAGAAATGTCCGAGATATTCGGCACCTCAGTCGGAGCACTCAAGGCATCATACCACCACGCCGTGAAGAAAATAGAAAAATTTTTATCGGATGCCGATTAAACCTTAACAGTAAAATGCAATCTAATTTCATAGAGAAAGGAGACAAAACGTATGAAAGAAGAAGACAATATTCTCAGACAAGTTGGGACAGAAAATCCTTTCCGTGTCCCTGAAGGCTATTTCGAGCATCTCACATCAGATATAATGAGTCGTCTGCCCGAAAAAGAAAGCGTGATGCCCCCTACACGTCCTGTATCTTTATGGGATAAGATAAAGCCTTGGATATATATGGCAGCCATGTTTGTCGGAGCCGCACTCATCATTCGCGTAGCATCTACTGGCCATACTCCTGCAGATACAGTATCAGATGAAATGGACCAAGAAATGGAATACATCCACATGGCCATGGATAACACCATGCTGGATGATTATTCACTTTACGTATATCTGACAGAATCCGTTGACGAGGAAACTAAATAAATGACCTTTTTTTGAAGAAACAAATCACATGAAAAAACTGATTATTCTATTAAATATGGTGATGCTTAGCATCGGTACACAACTTCAAGCGGCCGATAACTCCCAGCAACGCATGAACAAAGAAGAATTCCGTGCTAAACAACAAGCATTCATTACCGAAAAAGCCAAACTAACCCGCGAAGAGGCAAATAAATTTTTCCCTATCTACTTTGAATTACAAGACAAAAAGAAGATATTGAACGACGAAGCTTGGCAACTAATGCGAAAAGGGCGGGAAGAAAAAACAACCGAAGCACAATACGAAGAGATATTGGAAGGTGTATATAAATCACGTCTTTCATCAGCCCAATTAGAACAAACCTATTTGGAAAAATTCAAGAAAATTCTCTCATGTAAAAAAATATTTTTGGTACAACGTGCTGAAATGCGTTTTCATCGGGAATTACTTAGAGACATGAAACCAAAAAAGAAATAAATGCAAACGGAATACATAGCATAGGTTGGTAAAAAGGTACATTTCAGATGCAAAAGATGGCGGATAAGCAACTATGCTTCATCCGCCATTTCCACTTTTCATTTCTCTGAAATTCAGGCTATTACAACCCCTTTTCTTTAGCTTCATTCCAAATGTTATCCATCTCAGCCAATGTCATGTCACGCAAATCACGTCCTTGTTTCAATGTATGCCCTTCCAAATAATTGAAACGACGAATGAATTTCTGATTAGTATGTTCCAATGCATTGTCCGGATTGATTTTATAAAGACGTGCAGCGTTTATTAAACTAAATAACACATCGCCAAACTCCTGTTCAGCCTTTTCATGGTCCATGTTTGCCACTTCGGCCTGAAACTCACAGATTTCTTCTTTCACCTTATCCCAAACTTGTTCGCGTTCTTCCCAATCAAATCCCACAGCACGCGCCTTGTCCTGAATACGATATGCCTTAATGAGCGTAGGCAGAGCAGCAGGCACTCCGCTCAACACAGATTTGTTTCCACCTTTCTCTTTTAATTTCAATTGCTCCCAATTCTGCACAACCTGACCGGCAGTATCTGCTTTTTTATCACCGAACACATGTGGATGACGGTATATTAACTTCTCACACAGACAATCACACACATCTTTTATATCAAAATCTCCCGTTTCACTCCCAATCTTGGCATAAAATGCTACGTGCAATAACACATCGCCCAGTTCTTTACAAATATCCTTTTTATCATCACGCATCAAAGCATCACATAATTCGTAAGTTTCTTCAATAGTATTGGGGCGCAGACTTTCATTTGTTTGCTTACGATCCCACGGACATTTCTCGCGCAATTCGTCGAGGATATCAAGAAAGCGTCCGAAGGCTTCCATTTGTTCTTGTCTTGAATGTTGCATATTTTTCACATTTAATTATCCATGCAAAGGTAGAAAATTTACCCATTTATAACATGAGTTCTACATAAAATTATCCCACATATCTCGGTAGTAGCGACATACATATATGGCTATTATCGAAAAAGGCATAGAATACATCTTCCAACTTATATTAGATACATTATCTATAGCACAACTTGCTTGATTTTCCAAATCAATCTCTCATACGTAAAAGTTATCTTTTCTTATAATTCTGTACAATAAAATACTACCTTTGTACGAATTTAAACATCATTTGTAGTGATATTGATTACTTTTGTAACCAATAAAATTAATAGTGACTCTTATTTTTAATAGCATGAAAAGAAAAATACCTATCAAACTGCTACGGGTACATACATGCCTGTTTTTTATATTATTATTTTGTATAACTCAAGTACAAGCGCAAATCAAGATTACGGGTACAGTTACAGACGAAAGTAAAGAGACTATTATTGGTGCCAACGTAATAATAAAAGAAGCTCCAACCACAGGTACTATCACAGATATGAATGGTAAGTACACCATTACCGTTCCCAACAATAAAGCTACTTTAGTCTTTTCTTTTATTGGTTATGCCACCCAAGAAGTTACTGTGGGCAAAAATACAGTGATTGATGTAGTGCTGAAGGAAGATGGCGTTATGCTTAACGAAGTCGTTGCCATCGGATATGCCACGGTAAAGAAAAGCGACTTAACCGGTTCGGTAGCCCAAGTGGATATGGACGACTTGACCAAAGCCACCGTATCATCATTCGATCAAGCATTAGGGGGACGCATTGCCGGTGTACAAGTGGTCAATAGTTCCGGACAACCAGGTGCCAGTGCCAATATTGTCATCCGCGGAAGTAATACCATCTCTGATTCTTCCGACGGCTCTCCTCTATACGTCATCGACGGTTTTGCTACCGATGACCCAAATGCTGCTGCCTATAATCCGAATGACATCGAAAGTATCGACGTATTGAAAGACGCATCAGCCACTGCCATTTACGGTGCACGTGGTGCAAACGGTGTTATCATCATCAACACGAAACGTGGTGCAGAAAGTGCTCCTCGCGTGACTTATGACGGGTATTTCACTTGGCAAATGAAACCTAAATTCCTCGACATTATGACCGGCAAGGAATTTGTAGCCTTGCAGCAGGAGATGCTTACTGAGAACGAATTGGAAGATACCTATTTTGGATATAGTGAGCTATTAGGACGTAACCGTACTTTGGAAGATTATGACAATATACCTTACTACAACTGGCAGGAAGAAGTATTCGAAGGTGCTCCCATGACTAGCCACCACGTGGCACTGAGCGGAGGAAGCAAAAACACCCGTTACAGTTCCAGCATCTCCTATTTGAATCAACAAGGTGTGTTAATACGTTCTTCGTACGAAAGTCTTAAAGCCCGCCTTACGCTGGATCAGCAAATCACAAAATCGGTAAAATTTGGTGCTACGCTAAATTATGCCAACAACATGTCCAAAGGTTCGTCTCCTTCGCAAAGCGGAGGAGGTACCGCACAATATTTCCTCTACCAAGTGCTAGCCTACCGCCCTGTAGGATACAATGAAAACGATGACCTTATCGACAATATGGTTGACGAAAGCGGCAATTACCCCTACAACCCCCTCAAAACCATCCAAAACCAAATGGATGAAACGTTGTCGCGTCAACTGAACCTTAACACTTATCTGAATTGGGACATCATCAAGAACCTGACTTTCCGAGCTACTTTCTCTTACAGCCTGCGTCAGGACAGACGTGAACAATTCAACAACTCTGATACGTATCTGGGCGACCCCCAATACTCTGCCAACGCAGTAAACGGCCAGTTCAGTATCAGAGAATGGAACGGGTGGTCCAACGAATACACCCTGACCCATAAACAGCGCTTCGGGCAACACAGTCTGACAAGCATGTTGGGAGCTTCCCTATCAAGTCAGTCCATTTCTGTACTGGGTGCGCAAGCCGTACAGATTCCATGGGAAGACTTGGGATTCTGGGGAATCGACAGTGGTACGCCACGCTCCATTACGGCTACCAATGTCAAAAACAACATGATGTCCTATTTTGCCCGATTCAACTACGATTGGCGTTCACGCTATTTAGTAACTGCCACGATCCGCGCCGATGGTTCTTCTCGCTTCCCTTACCACAAATGGGGATATTTCCCATCCGCATCGTTTGCCTGGCGTTTATCTGATGAGCCTTGGCTGCACTTGCAAGACACATTCGTTTCCAATCTGAAGTTACGTGTCGGTTGGGGTGCCACGGGTAACAACCGTACCCAGTACAACTATCCTTCGCAACAGCTCTATTCTACTGACCAGAATTACGCATTCAACGGCAGTTTGCAATCAGCTGTCTATCTCAGTCAAATAGCCAACCGCGATTTGAAGTGGGAAACGACTTACCAAACTAACATTGGTTTGGATATCGGTCTTTTCAACAACCGGGTGACTGCCGAAATCGATATTTATAATAAGGATACCAGAGACCTGCTGCTGTATGCAGACACGCCACCTTCCATCGGTTTCTCGTCTGTCCAACAGAACATTGGCAGCATCAACAACAAAGGTTTAGAAATTTCACTCAACACCGTCAACTTCGACGGCGGAAAAGGACGCTTCAAGTGGACAACCAATTTCAACATCGCGTTCAACAAGAACGAGATTACCGGTTTGGCCAATGGGCAGGAAAGTTTACTAGTCAGCTTAAGCAGCCCCAACGTGACAAACCCCTACATCTGTAAAGTAGGCCATCCGCTTTCCGAAATGTACGGCTACGTGTACGATGGCGTTTATCAATACGAAGACTTCAACGAGATAGCTCCCGATGTATTCGTATTAAAGCCCGAAATCCCAAACAATACGCAAGACCGCAGTCAAATACAGCCGGGCGATATGAAACTGAAAGACATCAACGGCGACGGTCAAGTGACGTCCGAAGACCAAACCATCATCGGCCACGGTCTGCCTATCCACACCGGAGGTTTCACCAACAACCTCGAGTGGAAAAATTTCGACCTGAGCGTTTTCTTCCAATGGTCCTACGGTAACGATGTCATCAACTACAACCGTGTCCGTTTGGAAAGCTTGGAAGGACGGCACGTCAACCAACTCAGCTCGGCAGCCAACCACTGGACGCCGCGCGTGGACAATGGCGACGGCACTTATACAGCCGGTAATTACACCAACTATCTGCCAGCGGTGGGACGCAAGCTGACCAACATCAACACCAGCCGCGAAGTGGAAGACGCTTCTTTCCTACGCTTAAAGACTATCCAGTTGGGATACAATTTCCCTACCAAGATGCTGAGGAACCTCAAGATTCGTTCGCTGCGTGTATATTTCACGGCACAAGACCTGTGGACTCTCACCGGCTATACCGGTTATGACCCGGAAGTGTCTACCCGCAACTCGGCCATGACGCGAGGCTTCGACTACTCGTCCTATCCAAAGACCACCTCGTTTACGTTCGGAGTCAAATTAGGAATTTAAAAACCGATAAACAGATACTGATATGAAAAAACTGATATATACTTTATTATTAATGGCAAGTGTTTCCGCGTGTAACTTCCTCGACACTCCGGTGTACGACGAATTGGACGAAGAAACCATCTACCACGATGAAACTACCTGCATGTCCGGTCTAGCCGGTATTTACGACATATTGGGCAACAGTGCCGTCTATGGGCAAAACCTTTGGGGCGACTTGGATGCCGGAACCGACATCATGGTCTACAACCGCAGTTATGGCATGGACTACCAATACGTCAGCCTCTATAACTATAACAATACCGACTCCTACGTCACCGATACATGGGAAGCCCTTTACACCGGCATCAACCGCGCCAACGACTATATCGACATTCTGGAACGGCGCACCGACGACGATTGCGGCGGCGCCGAACAGAAAGCCATGTATATTGGTGAAGCCAAAGCCCTCCGTGCTTTGTTCTACATGAATCTAGTAGCCTATTGGGGCGAAGTTCCCTTGCGCTTGACCCCTACCAAGGACCTCTCCAGCCAGTTGCTGGAACGGTCATCACAAGCCGACATCTACGCGCAAATCATCCAAGACCTGAAGGATGCCGAAGAGGGATGCCTGCCCGCCGACGAGCTGAACGCGCCAGGACGCATCTCACAAACCACCGCCCAAGCCTTGCTGGCACGCGCTTATCTGTGGCAATCGGGTTATCCGGTCTATGCAAACACATGGAACGAGGCATTGACTTACGCCCGCAAGGTGCGCGACAGTGGATTGCACCAGCTGAACTATACCCCCACCTCCATCACTACCAGCATGCCTGAATATACGATTGGCACCGGAAACAGTTCCACAAGTGAAGATTGCAAAGACCGCAGCTACTACACCAACGAGAACTCTCCGGCCAACGGCTACTGCTCGCTCTTCATCAACATGTGTTCCAACCTCTACGACACATCAGCCCGCGAAAGCATGTTCGAAGTTGAGTTCTACGGCAACGGTTTGGATCAAAGCAACGAATCGGGCAAAGTCGGCTTGTACAACGGCATACAGAACAGCATCACCACCGATGAGGACCAGCCTTTTGCTTACGCTTGGTACGATGCCACCAAGATTCTAGTCCGCTTGTACAACAAACTGGTCAACGATCCCACCACGGTAGAAGAGGCTGCCGAAGTGGGCGACCGTGATGCTCGCAAGTGGTGGAACGTCAGCGACTATACATTTGACACTTCTTCCGGCAGTGCTGTAAAGACGTTACGTACCAACTACCGGCAAAGACAAATCGAGTTTCTCAGTACAGGTATGAACAACGTCTTTCCCGGCAAATGGCGTGCCGAGTACGATCCCATCCGCCCGTGGGCGCGTAATAACGGCTCCATCAATTTCCCTGTCATGCGCTACTCTGACGTGCTGCTCATGATTGCCGAAGCTTCCAATGAAATAGACGGCCCCACGCAAGAGGCCATCGACGCCATCAACGAAGTACGTGAACGGGCCGGAGCAATTTCCATGAGCCTGAACGACTTCCCCGACCAAGCCACGCTGCGCCAGTTCATCTTCGAGGAACGCACCCGCGAACTCTGCTTCGAGGTGCCCCGTCACATGGAACTGCGCCGCATGGGACGTGATTTCTTCTTCACCCGCATCCGCATGTTGCAGGACCAATCCCTGTACATTTCAAACCAATCGAGTAGCACCATCGGATACCCGACGGACAACGTACGCTCTGTACCGGCGCGCAACCTCAGCGAACGGCATATCTACCTGCCCATCCCGCAAAGCGAACTGAACGTAAACACCATCTGCGGACAAAACGAAGGCTGGTAACACCATAACCCTAACAACTCCAAATGAATGTAACTATGAAACTGAACAGAAACCATTTGAAATACACTCTTTACACCGCATTCGCCCTCACGGTAGGCAGCATATTCATCACGGCATGCAGCGACCGCGTGGATGGTGTAGAGTTTGACGTACACACAGAAGGGAACGCCGTAGCCGGAGAACCGGTGACATTCGTCTTCGACGGTAATCCGGACTACATTGTTTTCTACTCCGGCACCGAAGGCAACAGCTATGCCAACCGCAACCGAACGAACGTAGACTTGGAGAGCATGAGCATCAGTTACGTCATGACGCAACGTTACACCACCCGACAGGACTTCACGGAACCCATCATGCACATCATGGTGTCTGAAGACTTCAACGGACAATTGACGCCCGAAGCCATTGCTGAAGCCACATGGACCGAACTCAGCGCACAGGCTGACCAAACTACTGAAGAACAGCCACTCCCTGTACCCAATCCCGATGCCATCGAAGCAAATCCCACTGGATACGCACGCGCCACCAATATCGACTTTTCCGACTATTGCGACCGCCAGTTCTATCTGGCATTTCGCTATCTGGCACCCGTGCATCCTACCAATACACAAGGAGGAAGCGGTGCCATGACCACCTACCGTAACCATCCCCGCGTCGATGTGGACAGCCTTTGCCTGACCAAAATAACGGCTACAGGTGAAACGGTACTGATAGATGACATGCTGAACGACTGGGGATTCAGCACCGTATTCGTGAACTCCACCACGCAAACCACCTACACCATCAGCACGGTAAACCTGCTGTTCCAGCCGCAAAACGACCATTGCGATGACGAGGTGGAAGTATGGATGATCAGCCAGCTGATGGATCCCACCACTGTGGAACCCGACCGCGGCACCGCCATCAAGCCCATCAATTCGCGCCTTTCATCCTACCAATACACCTACACCGACCCGGGCACTTACACCGCCACGTTCATTGCCACCAACGCCAACATGTGGGATTCCGAACAAACCGTTCGCAACGTGCAAGTAACAGTGCAGTCCGCCAGCGATGAGGGTACCGCCGAAACTCCCTCTGAAGATGCCAACAGCGAAACAACCACGACCGAGACCAATTAACACTATAGTTCAATCCTTAAAAATGTAAACTGCGTATGAAAAAAATTATTATGAGCGTACTGGGGGTACTTCTCCTGACCACCGGCATACACGCACAAGAGCTAATTCAAGACGGAGAATTTGACAAAGCCGACCTTAGCGTGGCATACGGCAAAGTGAGCGACGGCAACTTTAACGTGTGGTGCACCAACAACACCGAAGCACCGGGCGTAGCTACCATCAAGTTGGTGGACGACAAAGAGCGCGGCAAGGTGGTATCCTTTGCCGTAGACCCTAAACTGTCCACCTGGTACAAGGCATTCGTGGCACAACGCTACGAAGGACCGGTGGAACCGGGTATGTACCGCCTCACATTCTGGGCCAAATCGAAAGATGGAGGACAGGTGAAAGCTTTCATCCGCTTGACCGATGCCAACGGCAAGGACATCCAACGCTTTATCCTCTGCACCCAGAGCCAGCCTAAACAGGCCGACCGCAAGTTCTACGGCGGATTCGGGAAAGCTGACCCGGGCATGAAGTGGAAGCAATACACCGTGGACTTCAACTTTGCCAAAGTAAGCAACTCCATCTATGCTTTCACTATGCAAGAAACGGAAGACGCCACGACAGAGGATCTGACCAACATCTCCA
>CALUJK010000033.1 GCA_944320945.1 uncultured Bacteroides sp.
CTTCATTCCCCGCCACACGCTGAATGTCGGTGCACAGTATCTTTTCCGCCTGAAGCCTCACAAGCTGTTCGACGCCATCCGTCTGAATGCCGACTATCAAGCGCTTGACAACATTTACTGGACAGAAGACAATACAGCCTGCCAGTCTTTTTACGGCACACTGAACGGACGTGTCAGTCTGGAGAAACGCCAAGGCGCCGTGGTGGTAGTGATTCGGAATGCGCTGAACGAGGATTATGCCTCATTCTACTTCGAGTCTATGGGCAACCGCTTCATGCAGAAAGGTCGGCCGTTGCAAGTGGGTATCGACTTGCGGTGTCGCTTCTAAATAAGGGAAATAGAATCAGGAAAATAAAAAACTGGACGGTGTGTCATAATTGCAAACTGCTGCGTTATTATCGGGATTCGGGCTAAGTCGTTTACGAAAGTAAACTCCTGTCTCCCTCACCCTCAATGCCTTGCATTTTATCAATTCTAACACACCTAAGGGACTGCACCAAAATTTACCATTTTGACACAGTCCCTTTTCTTATTAAAAAAACGAGGTAAACAACAAAAAAAATTTAGTTCTGTTCTTATAAACAATAAAATATGCGTACAAAAACAGGTCGCATAACAAGCCGTTTGCTCCGAATATATTTCGTCCGTGCTTCCAAGCCTTTGCGAACGCGCTCCATATTAACTTCGTCCGTGCTCCGAAAGGCTTCGGAACAAAGCCCCTTCACAGCATATTCTGAGCGGGGATAAGGGGAAGTTTCCGAAAAGTAATGTATCTATACAAAATATATCTGCTGCCATCACATGATTTTTTCTCTTAAAAATGCCCGAACAATCCCCCTAAACGCAGGTTCATGAAGAAAAACCATCATTCTTTTGCGGAAACTTTCAAAAAAGTTTTGGAGATACAAATAAAAGACATATCTTTGCACCCGCAAAAAGGAAATAACCGATGGCGGGATAGCTCAGCTGGTTAGAGCGCATGATTCATAATCATGAGGTCCCCGGTTCAATCCCGGGTCCCGCTACTGAAAAAAGAAAAGACTGTTAGGTGAGATACTTGACAGTCTTTTTTGTTTTTTGAACAGAAGAATATAAGAACAAAAAATATGTCCTTCTGTTCTTATGTCTAACTCCAAAAAGACTTATCCATTATGGAAATAAACCAAGCATCTCCAAAATTTCAGGACGAATCAATCGCCCCCATGCACACCTGCGAACACATCATCAACCAAACCATGATTCGATTATTCCACTGCGGCCGTTCCGTCTCCGCGCACATCGAGCGGAAGAAAAGTAAACTGGACTACCTGCTCGACACCTGCCCAACCCCGCAACAAGTGGAACAACTGGAAGCAGCCGTCAACGAAGTAATAGCATCCCACCTACCCGTCACTACCGAATATATCACCCAAGAAGAAGCACGCGGCCGTTTCGACCTGCAACGGTTGCCCGAACATGCCTCAGACACAGTGCGTGTAGTAAAGGTAGGCGACTACGATGAATGCCTCTGCATCGGCACCCACGTAGCAAACACATCTGAAATAGGAACATTCAAAATCATCAGCCACGACTGGGCCGAAGAAGGAAAGCGGTGGCGGATGCGCTTCAAGTTGACACAATCCGGCAAATAACCCAACAATAATAACATATTGTCAGAAATTCGGTAATATCGACAGTAGATTAATGACAAATAGTCACAAAAAGCAATAAAATCCCATTGGCACGCAGTTTGCAATCTACTAAGCGGACGACGGTTGGAAGCCGGACGGGAAAAGTCCAAAGCACAATTCCCCACCACGACAGACAACAGAAGTCCGAAAGAAACAACGAATGTATAACTTAAAAAAATAGGAGATTACAACTATGATGCCTGTTAGAAGAAATCAAAACTGGTTACCGAGTATCTTTAATGACTTTTTTGATAACGACTGGATGGAAAGAGCCAATGCTACAGCTCCCGCCATCAACGTATTGGAAACCGAAAAAGAATATAAAGTAGAAGTGGCCGCTCCGGGCATGACAAAGGAAGACTTCAACGTCCACATCGACGAAGACAGTAACTTGGTCATCACCATGGAGAAGAAGAACGAAAGCAAGGAAGAGAACAAGGACGATAAAAAAGAAGGTCGTTACCTGCGTCGCGAGTTCTCATACTCGAAGTTCCAACAGACCATGATTCTGCCGGACGACGTAGACAAGGAAAAGATTTCTGCCCATGTAGAGCATGGTGTACTGAACATCGAATTGCCTAAGTTTACGCAAGAAGCTCGGGAAAAGAGCAAAAAAGTCATCGACATCCAATAAAAGGTGGGTGTGCCACGTAAAGTAGCAATGGCACACAAATGATACCGGATAAAAATTTACGGTTTGGTTATCTCTGTTCATCAGAGAAAGCCAAACCGTAATTTTTTACATAGATATGTACCATCTGAAAGGCTTCAACTGCTCTTCTTATAACTTCGCACTGCCCACACATTAGCCACCACAGCAAAGAACACCAGCGCGCCCAACTGGGGAAGCAAATCTACAATGCCACCACCCCGCATATAGATAGTGCGCATGATTTCCACAAAATACGTCAACGGATTACAAAAGGCAACCCACTGCGCCCACTCCGGCATACTGTTGACAGGTGTAAACAGCCCGCTCATCAGAATAAGAATCAAAACGAAGAAAAGCATGACGAACATGGCCTGCTGCATCGTGGAAGAGTTATTGGATATCACCAACCCGAAACCGGAAATGACAGGCAGAAATAGCAAAGCCGAAAAGTAAAGCGTCAAGAAATGTCCGGCAGGCACAACCCCATAGAGTAACCATGCCAGAAAGAAGCTGACTGTCAGCACTACCAATCCTATCAACCAGTAAGGTATCAGTTTACCTACAATAAAGGTAAACTTACTCACAGGAGTCACATTTATCTGCTCAATAGTTCCAGCCTCCTTCTCTCCGACCACATTGACCGACGGCAGGAACCCGCACATCAGTGTCAGCAATATCACCATCAGGGCAGGAATCATGAAGAGTTTATAGCTAAGATGCGGATTATACAGATTCTGTGTCGTCAGCCTCACTTGTGGCAGCAAACCGGTCGTTTGCAGGGCATGGGGACTTTCCGCAGCCAGTTCCCGCATATAGTCATTCACAATCGTCGTGAGGTACGAACTACCCAAGCTTCCCTTGGTTCCGTTCACTGCATTGGCGGCAATAAGTACCGAAGAAGGTGTACCCGTCATCCAATCCCGTTCGAAATGGCGGGGAATCTCCAGAATAATATCTGCCGAGCCTTCCTCCACCGCATGTAGCGCCTCTTCGTACGTACCGGGCAAATCCGTCAGACGGAAATAGGTAGAAGCCCCAATCTTATCCACCAAGCGGCGCGACAGTACACTGTGGTCATTATCCACCACATTCAGGTTGATGTTCTTTATTTCCAGATTGGCCGCCCAGGGCATCAATATCATTATCATGCAAGGAAAGATGAATATCAGCTTGGGCAGGAAGGAGTTGCGGAACAACTGCTTAAACTCTTTTTCTATCAAATACTTCAGCATGGCGACACGTTTTAAAGTTACTCCAGACGGTTCCTGAATTTCTTAAGGCTGACCGTCAGCAACACGGCAGCCATCAAGGCCAAGACTCCGATTTCCGTTAACACATAGGACACTTCCACTCCTTCTATCATCAGCTTACGCACGGCAGAGATATACCAACGGGCAGGAATGAAAGCCGATATGGCCTGCAAAATGCCCGGCATACTCTCTATAGGGAATATCATACCGGACAGCAACATGGTGGGCATCATCAGTACCATACCGGATACCAGCATAGCTGCCACCTGCGTCCGGGTAATAGACGAAATAAGCAGTCCCAGCGACAACGCTACAAAAATAAACAGCAGCGACACCACCACCAGCCAAAACAGACTACCCGCCACCGGCACATCCAGCACGAATACCGACAGCAACAAAATGGTTGTCAGATTGACAAACGACAGCGTAAAATAAGGTACCGCCTTAGCCAAAATGATGAACAGCGGTTGCACGGGCGACACCAGCAGCACTTCCATGGTTCCCATCTCCTTCTCCCGCACGATGGAGATAGAAGTCATCATGGCACATATCAGCATCAGAATCAAGCCCATGACACCCGGCACAAACTGATAGGCACTCTTCATCTGCGGATTATAAAGCAACCGCACTTGCGGCACGATGACACCACCCGAACGCACATTTGGCGGCAACATATCCGCCGCGGCAGCAGAAAGAATGCTCATCGCATAACCTGTCCGCATGGACGCCATATTCGGGTCAGTAGCATCTGCCATGAGCTGTATGCCCGACTCACCGGTGTATAAATCATCGGCAAAACGTTCGCTAAAGACAATGGCCATATCCACTTCCCCACGGCGAAACAGTTGCTCCGCCTCTACAGGCGAATGCACCAAGCGGGTAACGGTGAAATATTCCGAAGCATCCAGCCGGTCTATCAACTGACGGGTCAAGGGGTCATTCTGCGGATTCACAACTGCCATGCGCACATCTTTCACCTCCGTCGTAATGGCGAAACCGAATATCAATATTTGCGCTATCGGCATTCCCAGCAAAATCAGCATGGTGCGCCTGTCACGAAAGATGTGATAAAACTCTTTTCTTACGAATGACAAAAACTGCTTCACGAGGTGTAATCTGTTTTTTAGTTAAACTATTCTGCACGTTTGGCATGACGCGCCAGCTGCTGGAACACATCATCCATCGAGCGGGCGCCAAACTGCCGCTTCAAAGCCTCCGGCGTGTCAAGGGCACGTATCTGCCCGTCCACCATAATGGAAAGACGACCGCAATACTCGGCCTCATCCATGAAGTGGGTAGTGACAAACAGAGTAATGCCTTGGTCTGCCGCCTGATATATCAGTTCCCAGAACTGCCGTCGGGTAGCCGGGTCAACGCCACCGGTCGGTTCATCCAAAAAGACAATCTCCGGACGATGGAAGATGGCGATAGAGAAAGCCAACCGCTGTTTCCAGCCCAACGGGAGACTCTTGACCAACGTATTGCGTTCTTCCATCAGCCCGATGCGCTGCAACAGTTCTTCCGTGCGGGGAGCAATCTCGGCTTCAGGCACCCCATAGATACCGGCAAAGAGGCGAATATTCTCCCACACCTGCAAGTCCTCATACAAAGAGAACTTCTGACTCATATAACCGATGTGCTTTTTCACCTCCTCCGGCTGAGTGGTAACATCGAAGCCCGCCACACTGGCACGCCCTTCGGTGGGGTGACTTAATCCGGTAAGCATACGCATAGCCGTCGTCTTTCCCGCCCCATTGGCACCCAAGAAGCCGAACACCTCACCGCGATGCACGCTAAACGAAATATGATCCACTGCCGTAAAGGAACCGAAGCGTTTAGTCAGCCCCTCCACCCGAATCACCTCGTCCGCCTGCTTCAGCACATCATCGTGCTGCAAAGGCGGCGGACAAAGAATATCAGCAAACTGGGTCAGAATGCGTTCGGCCGTATCTACCCCCTGCACCTGACCGTGATTCAGGAAAGCAATGCGGTCACAGCGTCGCGCCTCGTCTATGATAGGAGTAGAGACCACAATGGTAATCCCCTGCTCACGCAGACGTCCCAGCATGTCCCAAAACTCACGGCGGGAAACGGGGTCAACTCCCGTCGTCGGCTCATCGAGAAACAGCACCTCCGGTTTATGGATAAGGGCGCAAGACAGAGCCAGCTTCTGCTTCATTCCTCCGGACAATGCCCCGGCACGCCGCGTGCGGAAAGGTTCTATCTGGCTGTAGATGTCTTTCACTAAGTCGTAGTTCTCGCGGACGGTGGTACGAAACAGTATGGCAAAGAATTGCAGGTTTTCCTCCACTGTCAAGTCCTGATAAAGAGAGAAGCGACCGGGCATATAGCCCACCCGCCGGCGTATCTCCCGATAATCTTTCACCACATCCAGCCCGCACACACGTGCCGTGCCCTTATCGGCCAGCAACAACGTGGTGAGAATACGGAATAACGTGGACTTGCCGGCACCGTCGGGACCGATAAGGCCGAACAGTTCGCCGGGCTGCACCGTGAAAGAGACATCGCGCAGCGCCTCCACCGCCCCGTAACGCCTACTGATGTTTTGCACAACAACCGGATAATCCATTGCTTCGCTCTTTATTTCGTTTCTTCTGCCTGCAATACGACGCCCCCGTACATGCCTATCTTCAACAACCCGTCATTCTTCACCGCCACCTTCATGGCATACACCTGACTGGCGCGTTCATCCTTTGTCAGAATCGTCTTTGGTGTAAATTCAGCGGCGGAAGATATCCACGTCACGATGCCCGGATAAGACTTGCGGACATCGTCACCGTAGTCGGCATATACCATCACCTGCTGTCCTAGTTTCACTTCGGCCAATTGTTCACTGGTCAGATAAGCACGCAGATAGATTTGCTCCATGTCCGCCAGTTTGAATAGCGGAGTGCCCGGTACGGCCAGTTCGCCGGCTTCGACATACTTGGCCAATACAGTGCCGGTGATAGGCGCCTGGATATGGCATTTTGCCAGTTGGTCCTCCACCTGCGCCACCTGCACGCCCACCGACGAACTTTGCCACGTCAGACTTTGGTCGCTGTTGTTCAGAGTGGACTGCTGTGCCTCCAGTTGTTTCTGCAACACCTGGAGCATGGTTTCGGCATCGTCCAGCTGCTTCTGATTGGCTGCATTGACGCGCAGAAGGCGTGCCACACGGTCGCGCTCGCGTTCGGCCTGCGTAATCTGTTCACGGGTAGCCGCCACCTGTTTCAGGATGTCGGGACGCTGTTCCTCTACCGACTTCAGGCTGGCCTGTAACTGTAGTCTCTTCAGATACAGCTGCATGGTGTCGATGACACCGACTTCTTGCCCGCCCGTCAACGTGGCCCCCTCTTCCACATCGAACATCAGCAACCGGCCGTTAGCTTCCGTAGACACGACTACTTCGGTAGCCTCGAATGTGCCTGTGGCATCATACTCAGCATCACCCCGCCCGCAAGCTGTCAGCAACAGCGCAAAAATGAGTGTCAAATTCTTGTGTTTCATAACAGTTATCTATTTAACGTGAGTTCGAAATTAAATTAGAAAATAGCCAGTTGTCCGTCATTGACAAAGTTAATGTCAATGGCGGGCTTCTTTTCAAAAAAGCAGTATGCTGCTATAGCCGACAAAGAATTGGCTATAAA
>CALUJK010000034.1 GCA_944320945.1 uncultured Bacteroides sp.
GGAAATGGTATCCAACGGTACACTCGACGCTACCTTCATCTATCCTACAGGAGGCGACCGCGTTGTGCAAGTGGCAATGGACATTCTCGAAGGACGCAGCTATTCGCGCGAAACGCTTCTCTCTACCGCGCTAGTCAACCGTCAGAACGCACGCATCATGCAGATGCAGACTACCCACATAAGTACCCTCGATGAGAAAATCGAGACGCTTAACAATCAGCTCGACGCCTTTCTGTTGCGTTACTCAGCCCAGCGCATGTTTTTGTATGCCTGTATCGTCATTCTGGTATTGGTAGGGGCACTACTTGTCTTCGTGGTACGCGCCTTTTGGACCAAAAACCGCCTGAACGCCGAACTTTCGCAGCAAAAACAGCAGGTAGAGGAACAGCGCGACCAGCTCATTCATCTGTCACGTCAGTTGGAGGATGCCACACACGCCAAACTGGCCTTCTTCACCAACGTCTCGCACGACTTCCGCACACCACTCACCCTGATTGCCGACCCAGTAGAGCAGCTTCTTCACAGCCACACCCTGACCGAACACGAACACTTTCTGCTGAACATCATTCACAAAAATATCACCGTACTGTTACGCCTGGTCAATCAGGTACTCGACTTCCGAAAATTCGAGGACGGCAAACTGCAATTGCGCCTAAGCCGCTTCGACATACGTACTGCGCTAATGGAGTGGACAGATGCTTTCCGTACCCTATCCTTCCGCAAGCATATACATTTCCGCATCGAAACCGTTCCCGCAGCCGACTACACGGTAATTGCCGATGCCGAGAAACTGGAACGCATCGTTTACAACCTTCTCTCGAACGCCTTCAAGTTCACGCCCGAAAACGGTAACATCACCGTCGGTCTGGCACTGTTCAGCCGCGAAGGCGAACCCTCGCTGCGCTTGCAAGTAATCGATACCGGCGTGGGTATGCCTGCCGAGCACGTGCAACACATTTTCGACAGTTTCTATCAGATAGATGTCCACCACGCCGGCTCAGGTATCGGCCTGGCATTAGTGAAAGCCTTTGTCGAGATGCACCACGGTAACATCCATGTAGACACTACCGAAGGACAAGGTACCTGCTTCACCATTGAGATGCCCGCCTGCCAGACGGGCGATCTTGACACTGACACCACACGCAGTGCCGTACTGACCAATCTGAAAGAAGGCGCCGTGCTGGCAGCCGACCAGGAAACACTGCAAACTGCCGAACCTGACCCCCCTGCCGAAGACAAGGAAACCGTGCTCGTGATAGACGATAATCAGGATATCCGCGACTACGTGCGTTCCATCCTACAGGAAGATTATCGCGTTATTGAAGCCGCTAACGGCCAGGAAGGTATTCAGCAGGCCATGAAGTACGTGCCCGATGTCATCATCTGCGACGTGATGATGCCCGTGATGGACGGCATGGAGTGCTGCCGCCGACTGAAGTCCGAACTTCAGACATCGCACATCCCCGTGATGATGCTAACAGCCTATGCCGTGGACGAACAGAAAATAAAAGGTTACGAATGCGGTGCCGACTCGTACATCGCTAAGCCTTTCAGCGCCCGCCTGCTGACCGTGCGCCTGCGTAACCTCATCGAAAACCGCCAACGCTTACAGAAATTCTTCGCTGACGGTAGCAACGCCACATTGCAACAACACAAGCCCGCAGTCACCGATGTGGACAAGGGTTTTATGGAAAAGCTGCGCAGCCTGATTGACAACCGCCTGTCCGACCCTAACCTCAGTGTCGAGGAACTGGGCGAACAGATTGGTCTGAGTCGCGTACAATTGTATCGCAAGACAAAGGCCCTGTGCGGTTATTCGCCCAACGAACTGCTACGCATCGCCCGTCTGAAGCGTGCCGCCTCACTGTTGGCCTCAACCGAAAAAACTGTAGCCGAGATTACCTACGAAGTAGGCTTCAGTTCGCCCTCGTACTTCACCAAATGTTATAAGGAGTATTTCGGCGAGATTCCCACCGAATTCCTGCGGCGAAAAAATGGCGGAGAATAAGTTTGGCTTCGCAATCATATTTTTACAATTTGCTCAGTATCTCACTTTTTTGCATTATCTTTGCGACAACTTTGCCGATAAAGGAGAAAGTGTAAAAACAAGACTTAAAAATACGAACGATATGATAGCCAAAATCGAACAGCTTCTGCAAGAAGTGGAAGCGATGACCGCAAACAATGCTGAAGAGTTGGAAGCTCTCCGCATTAAGTATCTCAGTAAGAAAGGTGCCATCAGCGAACTGATGACCGACTTCCGCAACGTGCCCGCCGAACAGAAGAAAGAGATGGGTATGAAGTTGAATGAACTCAAGAACAAGGCGCAGGAAAAAATCGCCGCATTGAAGGAACAGTTCGATACCCGTGACAACGAATGCGACGGTCTCGACTTGACACGTACCGCCTACCCCATAGCATTGGGTACACGGCATCCGCTTTCTATCGTACGCAACGAAATTATCGACATCTTCGGCCGCATGGGCTTTAACATTTCCGAAGGACCGGAAGTGGAAGACGACCTGCACGTGTACACCAAACTGAACTTTGCCGCCGACCATCCGGCACGCGACATGCAAGACACGTTCTTCGTGGAGGTGAACGACGAAGATGTGACCAAGAACATCATCCTGCGCTCACACACCAGTAGCGTGCAGGTGCGCGTCATGGAGCATGCACAACCGCCTATCCGCATCGTATGCCCGGGACGTGTGTATCGCAACGAGGCCATCAGCTATCGTGCACACTGTTTCTTCCACCAAGTAGAGGGTCTGTATGTGGACAAAGGCGTATCATTTACCGACTTGAAGCAGGTGCTGCTACTCTTTGCACAGGAAATGTTCGGCGCAGAGACCAAAATTCGTTTGCGCCCCTCCTACTTCCCCTTCACCGAACCCAGTGCGGAAATGGACATCAGTTGTAACATCTGCGGCGGAAAAGGATGCCCGTTCTGCAAGCACACCGGCTGGGTGGAGATTCTGGGCTGTGGCATGGTGGACCCCAACGTACTGGATGCCTGCGGCATTGACAGCAAGGTATATTCCGGCTACGCATTCGGTATGGGTATCGAGCGCATTGCCAACCTGAAGTACCGCGTCAGCGACTTGCGTCTATTCTCTGAAAACGACACACGCTTCCTGAAGGAATTTGAAGCAGCGCACTAAAACGAATAGGCATGCCGGACTTGATGAGTTTCCGACTTTTACAACTTTATAAACAAAACATCCCTAATAGGAAGAAGCAGAAAAATAAGCGGTATGAAGGACAGGCTTGTAACACCCAGTTATTGCTTGATACTGGCAGCCAATTTCCTACTGTATTTTGGTTTTTGGCTAATGATGCCGGTGCTTCCTTTCTACTTGCAGGAAGTATTCGACGCCAATAAAACAACGATTGGCGTCGTATTGTCTTGTTACACCATTGCGGCTTTGTGCATCCGCCCGTTTTCGGGATATCTGCTCGATACGTTTGCCCGCAAGCCACTGTATTTGATGGCCTATTTTATATTCACGGCTATTTTCGGCGGTTATGTAGTGGCGGGAACACTTACGCTGTTTATCATCTTCCGTGTGATACATGGTGTATCTTTCGGCATGGTGACGGTCAGCGGAAATACGGTGGTGATTGACATTATGCCGTCCTCCCGCCGTGGCGAAGGATTGGGGTATTACGGGCTGGCCAATAACATAGCCATGTCCATCGGGCCAATGGCCGGTCTGTTTCTACATGACGCCGGCATACATTATACCATTATCTTTTGCTGTTCGTTAGGTTCATGTCTGGCAGGATTTTTATGTGCCTGCGCCGTAAAAACGCCCTATAAACCGCCCGTCAAACGGGAGCCTATCTCACTGGATCGTTTCTTCTTGCTGAAAGGGATTCCGGCGGGTATCAGTTTGTTTATGCTTTCCATTCCTTATGGCATGACGACCAACTACGTGGCTATGTATGCCAAGCAAATCGGCATAGATGTTTCCAGCGGATTCTTTTTCACATTCATGGCATTGGGTATGGCCGTGTCACGCATCTTCTCCGGGAAACTGGTGGATAAAGGCAAAGTGACGCAAGTAATAGCAATCGGACTTTACCTGGTCATTGTAGCGTTCTTCTTGCTGTCTGGATGTGTATATGTCATCCGGTGGAATGCAGAAGTCTGCGCCGTCCTGTTTTTTGCCATTGCACTCACATTGGGTATCGGATTCGGCATTATGTTTCCGGCCTACAACACACTGTTTGTCAACCTCGCACCCAACAATCAGCGAGGAACAGCGACTTCCACTTATCTTACCTCTTGGGATATAGGCATCGGAATCGGAATGCTGGCCGGCGGATATATTGCCGAAATAAGCACATTCGACAAGGCGTATCTGTTTGGCGCCAGTCTGACTATTATTTCAACCATCTACTTCAACCGCAAGGTCACTCCGCATTACCATAAAAATAAAATGAGATGAGACTGAAAGAACGATATGACAAAATTCTAGCATGGTTTCGCGAAAACCGCCCCGTAGCAGAAACGGAATTGCATTACGACAATCCTTTTGAACTGCTGATAGCCGTAATTCTCTCCGCACAATGCACCGACAAACGGGTAAACATGATAACGCCCGCCCTCTATCGGGATTTCCCCACGCCGGAAGCGCTTGCTGCCAGTACACCGGAGGTAATCTATGAATATATCCGCAGTGTGTCCTACCCCAACAATAAAGCCAAGCATCTGGTAGGAATGGCACAGATGCTGGTGAAAGATTTCCATAACCAAGTGCCGGACACACTGGAAGAACTGGTGAAACTTCCGGGCGTCGGACGCAAGACGGCGAATGTCATCCAATCCGTGGTTTTCAACAAGGCTGCAATGGCGGTAGATACACATGTATTCCGGGTCAGTCATCGGTTAGGACTGGTATCAAAGAAATGTACGACCCCGTTCAGTGTGGAGAAAGAGCTGGTGAAACACATTCCCGAAGCAGAAATTCCTATCGCCCATCATTGGCTCATCCTGCACGGACGCTACATCTGTCAAGCACGCAACCCGCAATGTGACAACTGTGGTTTGCAAATGATGTGCAAATATTATTGCCAGAAGTTTAAAGTTGAAAAAGAAAGTGACGAAAGTGTGAATATTTAACAGCATCCTGAGGAATAAGCGAAATAAATAGTAACTTTGCACACATCAAAAAAACGAATACGACACTTTAAATAAAAATAAGTATTATGACAATCGAACAATTCAACTTTGCCGGTAAAAAGGCATTTGTCCGTGTGGATTTCAATGTACCCTTGGACGAGAATTTCAACATTACTGATGACACCCGTATGCGTGCAGCTCTTCCTACGCTGAAGAAAATTTTGGCTGATGGCGGAAGCATCATCATCGGTTCTCACCTGGGTCGTCCGAAAGGCGTAGCCGAGAAGTTCTCTTTGAAGCATATCCTGAATCATCTCTCTGAGTTGCTGGGTGTAGAAGTTCAGTTTGCCAACGACTGCATGGGTGCTGAAGCTGCCGAAAAAGCCGCAGCCCTGAAACCGGGTGAAGTATTATTACTTGAAAACCTCCGCTTCTATGCTGAAGAGGAAGGCAAACCGCGCGGTCTGGCTGAAGACGCTACTGACGAAGAGAAGGCAGCAGCCAAAAAGGCTGTTAAGGAAAGCCAAAAAGAATTCACAAAGAAACTGGCTTCGTATGCAGACTGCTATGTGAATGACGCATTTGGTACTGCACACCGTGCACACGCTTCTACAGCGCTCATCGCCAAATATTTCGACAAGGACAACAAGATGTTTGGTTACCTGATGGAGAAAGAAGTGAAAGCTGTTGACAAGGTATTGAACGACATTCACCGTCCTTTCACTGCCATTATGGGTGGTTCAAAGGTTTCTTCCAAGATTGAAATCATCGAGAATCTGCTGAACAAGGTGGACAATCTGATTATCACCGGTGGTATGACTTATACGTTCACTAAAGCTCAGGGTGGTAAAATCGGTCTTTCCATCTGCGAGGATGACAAACTGGATTTGGCGCTTAACCTGATGAAGGAAGCTAAGGAAAAGGGTGTAAATCTGGTATTGGCTGTAGATGCCAAAATTGCAGACTCTTTCTCTAACGATGCCAACACTCAATTCTGCAACGTAAACGAAATTCCTGACGGTTGGGAAGGTCTGGACATCGGTCCTGAGAGCGAAAAACTGTTTGCTGACGTTATCAAGAACTCCAAAACTATCCTGTGGAATGGTCCGACGGGAGTATTCGAATTCGAGAACTTTACACACGGTTCACGTTCCGTAGGTGAAGCTATCGTAGAAGCTACCAAAAACGGTGCATTCTCATTGGTAGGTGGCGGTGACTCTGTGGCTTGCGTCAACAAGTTCGGCCTTGCAAACGGCGTATCCTACGTTTCTACCGGTGGTGGTGCATTGCTGGAAGCCATCGAAGGAAAAGTGCTTCCGGGAATTGCAGCTATCAACGAATAATAACTAACTTATGTTCTATAAAAAGGCAACCCGAAGCGGTATCGGGTTGCCTTTTTTAATAATTCACACCATCGTCACGCATCATGAACGAACGAACTATCAACGAACAATACGACAACATCGTATCCTTGCTAAAACAAAAGAGGCTTAAAGAGGCACAGATACAATTGGAGGCTTATCTTGCGCAATGCAATAACTGGGAATTGCAACAGAAATTGGAAGAGGCCAAAACCGCTTATCACTATCTGCTGCAATACATGCAACAAGGGGCGGATGACCCCCAACGGCAAGAATTGTATCGGCAACTGCTGGTACAAACGTGGGAGATAGCTGAGCAAAGTCATCTGCTGTTGCTTGACAATGTTTCGTCTCGTTACTATCACGACTTGCGCAGGACGTACAAACACATGCAGGCCGATTACCGCATGACGGACTTGCTCAAAAAGCTGGAGGCATATCCCGACGACTTGGCGGTATGTCGGCTTATGCCCGACAACAAGCAGAATCTGTACACAATTCTCTCCCAACATGAAGAAATAAACCGTAATCTGTTTCTATCGACATGGTGTAACAGCCAATGGAGTACAGAAGATTATAACGGAGCACAAACGTTTTTGCAATCCCAACAATTACCGGAGAATGATTTATGCTTGCTGACAAGTGCTGTCACCATGAGCCTGCAAAACCGCTTTGACTGCAATAAGCTATACTGGCTCATGAATGCCTGGCAGCATCCAAACAATATGGTTAATCAGCGTGCTTTGGTGGGAATTGCCCTTACTCTAATGGCTTATCCCGACCGCACATCGCTCTATCCGGAATTGGCAGAACGATTCGCCTTACTGGATGAAAATGGTCGGTTGGGAAAAGAATTGAACCGCATCTATATTCAGCTGCTTCACAGCCAAGAGACTGAGAAGATTGACAAGAAGATGCGGGAAGAAATCATCCCCGGCATGATGAAGAATGTCAACCTGATGCGTGAAATGAAATTCGGCTTCGAAGAAAACGGCGATGAGAATGACCTGAATCCGGATTGGGAAAAGGCATTCCAATCTACCGAATTGAACAAGATGATACGTGAAATGAGTGAATTGCAAATGGAAGGCGCCGACGTGTATATGTCGTCTTTTGCGCAGCTCAAGAACTATCCATTCTTCAATGAACTGCCAAATTGGTTTTATCCGTTTGACATGACGCATTCTTCCATTGTCCGACAATTTGGATTGGCACCCGGCAAAGAACATTCGCTGACTTCCCTTATCCTGCAAACGGGCTTTTTCTGTAACAGTGACAAGTATTCACTCTGCTTTACCCTTGCCCACATGCCCAAACCTCAACAGGACATCATATTAGGCCAACTACCCACAGACGAACTAAACGAGATAATGGAGAAAGATGGTCAGAATAATTTATTAGCATATGCCAACCGTCCTGAGGTCATCAGTAACCTATACATTCATGACCTTTACCGTTTCTGTAAGCTCTATCCACGCAGGAAAGAATTTCGCGATTTCTTCCGGGAAGAGATTGTTTTGCACAACATTCCTGTCTTACAAGACATCTTACATAAAGCTGAATACATGAAAGGCGTGGCGGATTTTCTGTTCCGCAAGCAACGGTATTCCGAGGCTTTAGAAATTTATAATGACCTGACAGTTGCCAATCAGGCGGACGCAAACATCTTCCAAAAAACCGGTTACTGCCAGCAAAAAGAGAAACGATATCAACAAGCCATTAACGCCTATCGCAAAGCTGATTTACTTAAACCAGACCATTTATGGACACTGCGTCATCTAGCTACTTGCTACCGGCATACACATGACTATACAACGGCTCTTGAATACTACCGGAAAGCACAAGCCATTGAGCCTGACAATACGTCCATCACTTATTACACCGCCATTTGCCTGGTAAACTTAGAACAATATGACGAAGCTCTAAACCTGTTCTTTAAACTTGATTTTATGGAAGAGAATTGCCTCAAAGCATGGCGTGCCATCGGATGGTGTTCGTTTGTCTGTGGAAAGACGGAACAGGCCATGAGATACTACGATCGGTTGCTGGAGCATACTCCTACAGCTACAGACTACCTGAACGCTGGTCATGTAGCATTCGTTCTGCGCGACTTGTTCCGTGCTGTCGAACTGTATGGAAAGGCACAAACGATAGCGGGCAGTCATCGTGCATTCCTGGAAATGTTCGATAAGGATCATGATATTCTTCTCAAACAAGGTATCCGACCAGAAGAATTACCTTTAATATCAGACATGATTGTGTAAAGAACAAGAAACTAATTTCTCAACGGTATGAACGCAAGGATTTTACTCATGCTGTTGATTCTGCCGTTATTAATGGCATGTCAACAGCCAACCAAACAAAGGGAAAACGGCTGGTATTACCTTACAGAAAAATCAAATGACAGCATCTCTTCCGAACCGATTGTCACTGTGAAGGATTTTATTGCACTGAAATTAGAATGTGACTATTTTGGACAATATATGATAACCGGTACCATCAGTCCGCACAAACAAAAGAAATGGGCAGAGGCCACCAAACAAGCTGTTGGCAAGCGCATCTGCTTCGTCTTTAACAATGAGATAATAACAGACCCACAGGTAAATTGCCCCATTGTTAACGGACGTTTTGCCATCAGCAATCCACACGGGCATGACTTACCGAAGATGTTCGAACAAATCAGAAAAGAAAAGGCAGACTCTATTGAGCATCTTTTCCAAGGATGGGAAAAAGACTCTCTTTACCATACATTGAATCAAGCACAGCGAGATTCAGCGTTAATGGCATTGGATTATTGGGATGCCTGGAGTCTGGTAAAGTAGAAATAAATGTATGCAAGGGCTGTAGCGGGATTTCACCACTTCTTTAACTCCTGATACAGCCGTTGCACAGGCAATCCCATGATGTTGTAGTAACTGCCTGTTATGTTCTCTACTCCGATGTAGCCTATCCACTCTTGTACACCATACGCACCGGCCTTATCCATGGGACAGTACGTATCCACATAATAAGTGATTTCCTCATCGGTCAAGGTAGTGAAACTAACCTCTGTGCGGGCTATAAAAGTGCTTTGACGATGAAGCGCAGTCAGACAGACACCGGTAAATACTTCGTGTATATGGCCGGAAAGAGCATGAAGCATGTGTAAAGCATCTTCCCTGTCACGAGGTTTTCCAAGCACCTTTCCATCCAGCCAGACTATGGTGTCGGCCGTAATCATCAGTTCGTCCGGCTGCAACAAGGGACGATAGGCCTCAGCCTTCTCACGGGCAATGAAGAGAGGAATATCTCCCCCCTGCAAGTCTGCCGGATAAGATTCATCAATATCAGGCAATGTACGGACTTCATAATGCACTCCCAAGCCTGTCAACAGTTCTTTCCGACGGGGAGAATTGCTGGCAAGAATCAGTTTGTATTTATTTAAGTTGTCAAGCATATTGCAGATTCTTTATATCTACCTCATTTCACCATCCAAAAGCGCGTTCGTCGGCCATCCAAAGTCCTTGTACTTTCAGGACTTGCTCTATCACATCACGCCCGCATCCCTGACCACCGGCAGCATAAGAAATGTAACGGCAAACAGCACGTATCTCAGGTGCAGCATCTTTCGGACAACAAGGCAAACCACATGTAGAAAGGACTTCCATATCCGGAATATCATCCCCCATGTAAAGGACCTCACTATCCGTTAGCCCATAACGGTTCATGAAATCACGATAGTCATGTATCTTAACAGAAGAAGCCATATAGATATTCTCTGCCGGTATGCCTAACGCCAAAAAACGCTTCCGCACCGCTTCAGTACGTCCACCTGTTATAATACCCACCTGCATACCCATTTTAACGGCTAAGTGTAACGCGTAACCGTCTTTGATGTTTACCGTTCTCATCGGTTCACCTTCGCCATTCATGGGAATGACACAAGAGCTAAGTACCCCATCGACATCAAACAATAAGGCTTTGATTCTTTTCAAATCATAATTAATGGTACTCATATAACAGATAATTTATGATGAAACAGTTATCCGTAACAATTACTCGCCTTTTGCCAACCGATGAATATCTTCACTGATTAGTTTATAAAGTTCCTGAACAGCGGGCGTATCAGACAACATATTCAGATGATTGTCAATGATGTTCGTATCGTAACGCACAGCAGGTCCCGTCTGCGCTTCTACAGGCACTAATTCATGCACCTTACGAGCCGTTTCATCTATCAACGGAAGCAGTGTATTAAAAGGCAAATCATATTTCTCCAGCAACTGAGCGGCTAAAGCATACATGTGATTGGTAAAATTACAGGCAAAGACTGCCGCTAAATGCAAAGCCTTACGCTGGTCGGATGTCACCTTATATACTTTCTTCGACAAAGTTCCTCCCACTTCGCACAAGAATTGTGTATCTGCTTCCGAATTACTTTCAATGAAAAAAGGAATGTTGGCAAAGTCAACTTCACGCTGTTTACTAAACGTCTGCAACGGATAAAAGACTCCGTAACGCGGTACATATCCCTCCCATACGTTCATAGGCAAACTGCCGACAGTATGTACCCACAACGCATGTTCCCGCCCGTTCGTCAAATGAGGCAATACTTGCAGAAAAGCATCGTCTTTCAAAGCGACGATATAAAGTTGTGCTTCCTTAGTCAAGGATTCAAAGTCGGTAGTATAATCTGACTCAACAGTTTGTGCTAAAGCACGTGCCGACTCTTCCGTACGGCTATAAACTTGTATAATGCGAAAACCTTTATGATAAAACGCCTTTGTCAGATTGGTAGCCAAATTACCTGCTCCGACAATGGCGATAGGAGTATCTTCTATACTTCTTTTCATAATTACTATCGAGTTGCTAACCAATACAGTATAATACCCGCCAATAATAGCACCAACGGCAACAGATAAGCAGACATGGTACCTAACAGTGCTGTTATCAGGTCAAAATTCAAAATGAGCCATAAGCCTGCCAGCACCAATCCCACAGATTTGTCCCGCTTAAAAATAAGAAAAATGATAGCAGTATAAAGCAAGAAATAATCTTTATTCATCACCCACGGCAAGCCGACAGATGCAAAATGAACCAATTTATCAGCCAGATAAAGAATGCCGAAAACGATCAGCGTCACCGCAGCGGCTTTATACGTGTCCTGATTATTATTTGCCTTTACCGCACTCACGTCATTTTCCTCCGTATTTATTCAGATGGATTTTCTCCCATTGCAAATGCTCCTCGTTAAAGGGTTTACGTTCCATGCCTTTATGACCGATAGCGATAATACTGAGCACTTGCAATTGCAAGGGGATATCCAAGACTTCACGTACATATTCATCAGAAGGCGTGCCGTTTGCCGTAACACGATTGCGAACCTGCACCCAGCAACTTCCCAATCCGAGGTCTTCTGCCTGAAGCTGTATATAGATAGAAGCAATAGAAGCATCTTCTATCCAGACATCGCTACCTAAGGGGTCAGCCGTCACGACAATGGCCAATGGAGCATCGGCAATGAACTGTGAAGCCTGTGCTATACATCCGGCAAGACGCTGCAATGTATCTTTATCATCCACTACAATGAATTGCCAAGCATTACTACGCTTTGATGTCGGAGCCATCAAAGCCGCTTTCATCAACGCAACGACCTCATCCTGCGTCAATTCCTCAGCCGTAAATTTACGCATGCTGCGACGTTGCTTTATCAAATCCATGAAATTCTCCATAAGACTCAATTTTATAACGGCATATTGCCATGTTTCTTAGGCGGATTGCTCTGATTCTTATTATGACACATCTCCAAAGCCTGAATAAGCTTATAGCGTGTATCACGCGGCATGATGACCTCATCTATCAGCCCACGTTCTGCCGCACGATAAGGATTAGAGAACTTATCTTTGTACTCCGTTATGATTTCATCCTTTTCTTCCGGAGTAGATTTCCGATAGAGAATATTTACGGCTCCCTCGGCTCCCATCACTGCAATCTCTGCCTGAGGATAAGCCAGATTAACATCGGCTCCTGTCGGTTTGCTGGACATTACGATATAAGCACCGCCATAAGCCTTGCGGGTAATCAGCGTCACTTTGGGTACAGTGGCTTCCGCATAAGCATAAACGATTTTCGCACCATGGCGAATAATACCATTATGCTCCTGCATCGTCCCGGGAAGGAAACCGGGAACATCCTCAAACGTAATCAAAGGGATATTGAAACAGTCACAAAAACGTATGAAACGAGCCGCCTTATCACTCGCATCAATATCGAGTACACCGGCCAAGTAAGCGGGCTGATTGGCCACAATACCTACGGAACGTCCGTTCAGATGACCGAAACCTACCACTACATTCTTGGCGAAATGAGGCATCACTTCGAAAAAGTACTGGTTATCCAGCACCGGCTCGATAATATCCTTAATGTCATACGGCATGTTCGGATCTTCCGGTATGACAGTCTGAAGTGCCTCCACCTTGCGATGAATATCATCCGTGCAAGAAGCAAGCGGAGCATCCTCCATATTGTTAGAGGGCAGGAAACTCAACAGTTCACGGATACTCATCAAAGTTTCCTCCTCCGTATTGCACATAAAGTGAGTAACACCGCTCTTACTGCTATGTGTATAGGCACCGCCTAACTCCTCTTTGCCGACCTCTTCGTTAGTCACTGTCTTCACTACATCAGGTCCCGTAATAAACATGTGACTTTGGTCCTTCACCATAAAGATAAAATCAGTCAATGCCGGTGAATAGCAGGCACCACCCGCGCAAGGACCCAATATAGCAGATATCTGCGGAATGACTCCCGAAGCAATTGTATTCTGATAGAATATAGAAGCATATCCGGCAAGACTGTTCACTCCTTCTTGAATACGAGCTCCCCCCGAATCATTCAAAGCAATAACGGGAGCACCGTTTTTCAGTGCCAATTGCTGCACCTTCACAATCTTTGCCGCATTAGTCTCGCTTAACGAGCCTCCATGAGCAGTGAAGTCATACGCATACACAAAAACCAAACGTCCGTCTATCTTTCCATAACCGGTCACCATACCGTCACCCATTATCTGCTTTTTCTCCATGCCGAAGTTGGTGCAGCGATGGTTCACCAGTTTATCCAGTTCATTAAAAGATCCCTTATCGAGCAATACCTCGATACGCTCACGGGCTGTCATCTTACCCTGTGCATGTTGTTTCTCTATTTTATCCACACCCCCACCAAGGGATGCACGTTTATCCAGTTCCTCAAACCGGTTGTATATTTCTTCTCTTGTCATGATTATTCCTCTTTTACAATATCCAATACTATCAAGACCTGATTGGCATTCACCGAATCGCCCTCATTTACCAGAATATCTTTCACAATACAGTCCGAAGTCACCTTGTAATTGCTTTGCATTTTCATGGCTTCGAGTACCACGACTATGTCTCCGGCTGCCAAGCGGTCACCCTTCTGAACGGGAATCTTTACCACCTTACCGGGCATAGGCGCTACAATCTTGTCATCTTGCAATTCCTCATCGCCCTTCTTCATGCGCAGATACTTCGCCTGAGTGTCTACAATGTCTACATGGTAAGAGCGATAAAAGATGTTCACATCATAATTCTTTCCTCCCTCTCCACGAATCAACTCAGCATTATAAGAGTTACCGTTGTGCAAAATAGAGCAACTACCATTTTCAGCCATCACGATATCCACATCATACGGCTCTCCGTCTATCAGGATCTTCACATTGTTGCCATCCTTGCTCACCAGTGACACATCGGCCACGCGGTCTCCAATCTGTATTTCCATCTTTTCTGTTTTAATTAAATTCTCAATACTCCTTTTTGCAAACCAAATTCACGCCAGCGACTGATGGGACGCGTGTCCGCCAGTTGCACGTTCTTGTTTTCCTCCAAGTTCATCAGATAATCGATGTACGAGGCAATCATGGCAATGTTCTCTATCTCCTCGTTGTTTCCATTGTTACGAATCAGCATACGCGAGTTCTTCTCGATGAACAGCGTATTATACTCGCCTCTCACGAAGTCGGGAATGTGCATGATACGTCTTAAATAACTCAGATTGGTCTTCATGCCCGTGATTTTATACTCATAGAGCACGCGGCGCATACGTTCGATGGCATACTGGCGGGTCGTTGCCCACACTATCAGCTTGCCTATCATCGGGTCATAAAAGATGGGGATTTCATATCCTTCGTACACATAGCTGTCGATGCGCACACCGATGCCGTTAGGCTCGGTCAGTTGCTTGATGATACCGGGAGAAGGCATAAAGTTGTTGTCCGTGTCCTCCGCGCAGATGCGGCACTCGATGGCATGACCACGCTGCGACAGTTCCTCTTGCTTCAGATGCAGCACCTCATCGTTGGCGATGCGCAACTGTTCCTTCACCAAGTCCACACCGACTACCTCTTCTGTAATGGGGTGTTCTACTTGCAGACGAGTGTTCATCTCCAAGAAGTAAAAATGGCGATGCTTGTCCACCAAGAATTCGATAGTGCCCGCACCCGAATAATTGACCGCCTTTGCCGCAGCCACTGCTTTTTCTCCCATCTCCTTACGGAGTTCCGGAGTCAGGAACGGAGACGGGCTCTCCTCTACCACCTTCTGATTACGCCGCTGTACGGAACACTCACGATCGAACAAATGAATCACATTGCCATGATTATCACCCAATATCTGGAACTCAATGTGATGCGGTTCCTCCACAAATTTTTCCAAGTATACCGTATCATCGCCAAAAGAGGACATCGACTCAGAGCGAGCCGTATTGTAAGCCTCCACCACCTCTTCTTCGCTATGAATCAGGCGCATGCCCTTACCGCCACCGCCCATCGAGGCTTTCAGCATCACCGGATAACCAATTTCGTTACAGATGCGCACCGCCTCTTCGGCACTTTGCAGCGGCTGTTCGGTACCTGGCACCACAGGGACACCTGCGGCTATCATCCGCTTGCGAGCAGCAATTTTGTCGCCCATAGCCTCCATTGTTTCGGCAGACGGTCCGATAAAAATAATGCCCTCTTCCTTGCAGCGTCGTGCGAAATCAGCATTCTCCGACAAAAAACCATAGCCCGGATGAATGGCGTCTGCCTTACAACGACGGGCTATTTCTATCACTTTCTCTATGTTCAGGTAGCTTTCGCGAGCTACAGCCGGGCCCAGCAGGTAGGCTTCGTCGGCATACATCACGTGGCGAGAGGTACGGTCAGCCTCCGAAAAGACGGCCACAGTCCGGATGCCCATTTCGCGGCAAGAGCGCATGACGCGCACCGCGATTTCGCCCCTATTGGCAATCAATACTTTCTTTATCATCTTTCTATATGTTAATGAGCAGATGTGTCAAGAATCCGGCTCTACATATCCCTCCGGATAGCGCGGCACATCCACATCCTTTTCGTTTCATTAAATACCAGACGTCCGGCTTCACAGCCCCGCCAAGCCTTAAAGATTGTTATTTCATTATATCAAAATGCGCCCGCAAAAGTACAAAAAAATCCATTGACCAACAAAAAGGAGATAAAAAACATGCTGCCCATACCTTCACAGGCATAGGCAGCACCAACCACAAATACAAATACAACTAAACAAAGTCTTTTTTATTATCTTTATTTTCTTATCATCTTCAGATAACCCCCTGCCCCATCATGGCGTGAGCCACCTTCATGAAGCCGGCGACGTTGGCGCCTTTCACGTAATTGATGTATCCGTCGGGCTCAGTACCATACTTCACACACTGGGCGTGGATGGCGTGCATGATGCCGTGCAGACGTTCATCCACTTCAGCAGCGCTCCAACTGATATGCATGGCATTCTGCGACATTTCCAATCCGCTGGTAGCCACACCGCCCGCATTGACAGCCTTACCTGGAGCATACATCATCTTATGTTCCAAGAAGAGGTCGATGGCCTCGGGGGTACAACCCATGTTAGAGATTTCGCCCACGCAAAGCACACCATTGTCTATCAGGTGACGGGCGTCTTCCCCATTCAGCTCGTTCTGTGTAGCGCAAGGCAGAGCGATATCCACCTTCACTTCCCACGGACGTTTGTCGGGCACAAAAGTAGCGCCGGGGAACTGATCGACGTAGGGCTGCACAACGTCGTTGCCGCTGGCACGTAACTCCAACATATAGTCTATCTTCTCACCGCTGATGCCGTCGGGGTCGTACACGTAGCCGTCGGGACCGGAGATGGTCACAACCTTGGCACCCAACTGCGTAGCCTTCGTAGCTGCCCCCCATGCCACGTTACCGAAACCGGATATGGCAACGGTCTTCCCCTTTATATCTATACCTTTGGTTTGAAGCATCTGATTGACAAAGTAGAGGCCACCGAAGCCCGTAGCTTCCGGACGGATGAGGGAACCGCCAAATTCCAGTCCCTTGCCCGTGAATGTACCCGTAAACTCACGCGTCAACTTCTTGTACATGCCAAACATGTAGCCCACTTCGCGTCCGCCCACGCCGATGTCGCCTGCCGGCACATCCATATCGGGTCCCAGATGGCGCCACAACTCTAGCATAAATGCCTGACAGAAGCGCATGATTTCCGCGTCACTCTTGCCGCGCGGCGAAAAGTCCGAACCGCCCTTGCCGCCACCCATGGGCAACGTGGTGAGCGCATTCTTAAACGTCTGTTCGAAACCGAGGAACTTCAAGATGGAAAGGTTGACGGATGCGTGAAAACGGATACCGCCTTTGTAGGGACCTATGGCGTTGTTGAACTGTACGCGGTAGCCCAAATTAGTCTGCACTTCGCCCTTGTCGTCCACCCACGTGACGCGGAAAGTGAAGATGCGGTCCGGTTCTACCAGTCGTTCTATGATTTTTGCTTTCTCGAACTCGGGATGCTGATTGTACACGTCTTCTATCGAGATTAAGACTTCCCGCACGGCTTGCAGATACTCAGATTCCCCGGGGTGCTTTGCCTCCAAAGAGGCCATGATACGTTCGATATTCATAATATTTCCATTTAAAAGGTTTGTTTTTCAAAGATTGCGCGTGTTGACAGTCAAAATGTCAGCCAATGCAATTGCAAATATAGGAAAACTTTTCATTCCATCTTTACAAATCCCCATTTTTATTATTTGATAACATTAAAGTGTCATTGTTTACATTCTTCCATCAGGCTTTCATGCATCCCTTGAATGATACATCTTATCGCCGGAAAAACCTCCGCGCCTCCGCTTTCATGCGCAAGACCTTCGTGCCCTCTTTCTTGACGGGAGCATTCACAATGTCAACGGCCATCAGTAAGGCACGCCCCCGGTCACCCATGTCCCGATACAATTCAAACAACTTGAATTTGGGCGTCAGCCGATGGGGAATCATGGCAGCCGCCCGGCGATAACATGCCTCCGCTTTTGCCAGATTCCCTTGCTGCCTCCACAGGTCGCCCCGCTCCATATACAACTCGCAAGTCGGTGCAAGGGCAATAGCGTCTTCCAGTATCTCCCGCCGTGTTTTCAAAGGTTCGTCCACACAGGTCTGTGCATACCGGTTCATCAGCTCCGCATTGTAACGGAAATAGGGATATAACCGCTGCCACTCCTTGCCCGCCTTTGCCGTGCGGTACACGGTGTACGAAACCAATGCCACCGCAGACATTCCTATCGCCAGACACGCCGCAACCACCCTGAACTTCCAAATGCAAACGCGGAGACCTGCCAACTGCCGGCTTTTCATACTGCCCAACAAAGCAGCAAGCAACAGCTGCAACGGAAATACCGACAAAGGATAGGAAAACAAAGAAAAGACAAGAAAGACCGTCAGCAACGCCTTGCACAGCAAGCCGTGCCCAGTCTCATCCCGATAGGCATAGAGCGCATGCAGCAAGGCAAATGTAAACAACAACCCCACCAGCCCGTAGTCTGCTGCGATGTACAGAAACTCGTTGTATGGATAACCTACATTGTCCGCCAGCATCGTGTATGCCGAATCCGGATGACAGGTAAAATAGTCCGCCTGATAATGCATGTAACGGGCATCCCAACCGCCGCTACCCCATCCCGCCCACGGACGTTCCATAATCATGTCCGCCGTGTTTCTCCATACCAGCAAACGCCCGTCAGCCGAATCCTTCTTCAGGAAATAAAGGGAACCACAGGCTGTCAACAGCAACAGTACGCCCATTGCTTTTGCCAACGCGCCCCTGCCTGCGGACAACTGTTGCCTGTTCCGCCCATATAGCCACAGCCACAACAACCCCGCAGCGACGGCCACCCATGCTGCACGCGATTGCGCCAAGTATAAGGCATAACTCATTCCAGCAATTATGAGACCGACTGCCCATATACTCCACCTGTTGCCCCGCTGCTTCCACCTGAAGAACAGCCAAACCGAAACCACCAAGCATATAGACAGCAGCCCTCCCAAGGGAGCCGGATTTCCAAATGTTCCGGTCACCTCAAAATACGGATGATTGCTCTCTGCCCAATGCCCATGCTGCAACCAGGCAAACCCGGCTTCGAAGATTCCCCAAACCCATACACCTGCCCAAAGAATGCTCCTGCCACGAGATGCCCCCAGCCTCATCCCCATGTAGCACGCCCCCCATAACATCGGTTGCCACAACGAAGAGACATCCACCGGAGTATGTCGGTGGAAAAGGGACAGCACGACACACGCCCCAAGGACGACGTCGTGCTGCATGATGCAAAGATTGCCTGTCTGTCGATTCATGACACATTAAGTCTATTCAGACTATTGTACCCGAATGGTAAATGCGACAAAATTCTGTTCGCCGAAAAAAATAGATCTTTTAAACTCATACTCTTCCAAATCAACTTTCACTTCCCGATAAGCATTATATAGTTTCCTGAACACATCTTCCGAGAGTTTTGGAAACACTTTATTGGGACAGGAGAAAGAAATTCTAAAAATATACCCCTTGTTATTCACACAGATTTGGGCTCCCACTCCATAATTGTTCAAGACTTCTTGCTGTTGTTCGTTCAAGCATTTCCGTGGAATTCCTTTAAATGTCTTTTCCAGATATTCACGTTTAAACTCTCCCTCTAACTGATTCTTCCCTACGGGGAATGGTTCACCTATAACGGTTATCGTTACATAATATTTACCGTAAAAATATTCAATTTCTTGACTAAACATGCATGTCACACATGTTACTAAAAATAAGAAGAAAAACAATCGTTTCATAATGATATTGTATTTAATATGTTAATAAGCATCTCTGGAGAAATGGTTGAATCAAATTCACCGGAATATACCCCATTCTCTATACTCCATGTATTCCCTAACTCATTATAAGAATCTTCTATTTCAGGATTCCAGCTCTCCGCTCCTAATATAATATCTCCAATAAAATTCTTATAGTCTTCGCAATATTCAGCGTTATCAATCATTCCCAAACCGCCAGAATCCGTACAAGAGACAAATTTTTCTTCTGAGAATTGATTGGTATTAATATCTTTACTATTTTCAATGGTCTTTGTAACATCAGCTATCACTTTTGCCTCAAAATCAAAGTTAGTCAATTTATCTGTCATGCTTGCTCCATAAAAGACATTATATTGCACTGCATGAACCAACTCTTCTCTCAAAGCATGGCTGGTTATACAATTATCTCTCATAAAAGTAATACTGTTATCACCAGGTGCAAAATAGGCATTTTTATCCGAATACCTCGGAACTACATTGAATGCCAATTTCACCCCATTGTCGACCAACAACTCATATATTCTACCCCCTATCGTAGTATTTTTTATTTCTGTCAGTGCGTTTTTTAACAGGTCAAGTTGTGCTGAATTCATATTGGTTTGACTGGCTATATTGCCAATAATTGGATCTACTTTTATCGAAGAATCTTCATTGTCATCTCCACCCAAATACTGATCATCTTCCGGATCTTCCGGATAATTTTCTTCCGGCTCCGGATCTACATTGCCATCGGGCCGGGTATCATCCAGCCATTGATCCCAATCATAATCCGGTGTAACAACAACCTCAGGAAGCTCGCCTCCATCAATGTCCCAGTCCCAACCATAATCATCTTCAAAACGTGTTGTTACTATTTTTCCACGCCGAACCATGACCGAGGCTGTCAATGCACGAGCCAAATCCACAGCAGTGTCCGATTGACCGCTTCGCGTCTCAGGAGCCAGCAAAAATGCTCCCTGCACGCGTTTGCCGTCCTCGTAGCGGCTGACACGTGCCGTAAAGGGGGTGTAAACACACGTATAAACAGCCAAACCGCTGTAACCCTGCTTCTCGCCACAATTCACAAAATTGACGGCGGTGGACGACCCGTTACGAGCATCGTACGACGGGGTAGGAACCAAGGTCAGGATGTACTGGGACATCCGCCCCGTCGACAGTTCTTTCACAATCACCAGTTTCTGGTACACATTTACCTTAGAGGCCTGCATCGCCGTGCCTCGTTCTTCTACCGATACGGCCTTAAAATGATACGTGGGCACAATAGGGACGTTGTAACAGGCAAGCCCTCCTTGTACAGATGCCGTAGCCTCTTCCCATTCCGGCACAAAGTCGCCCGGTGAAAGCGTCTGCCGGGATTCATCGTCCAGCGAGTATCCCAATGTCGCATATTTTTCCGCCTGCTCACGGAAGAAAGTTTGTGCCTCCTCTAAACTGAAACCTTGTAACGTTGTCTGTACCAATGGAGCAAAGAGGTCTTCATCCGTACAGTGAACGGTGCAAAGAAGAGCCAACGCCAGACAGGCAATAAACAAACTTTTTTTCTTTTTCATACTATAACGATTTATTCATTCCTTTCTGCTTCATTTTCCGTTCAAACGTATATTGGTGCCAACCTTGCCAGCGCACATAAGCATCTGGTGCAAAAAGTGGCCGCACTGTTTCGTAAAATTGACGGTTGGCTTCCTCCAATTGTTGCAGTTTCTCTGCATTCGACACTTTTTTTTTTTCTTATACATGAAACTCTTCAATAGCATACACTTTATAGGCGGTCTTGAACCCGGCGATTTTTGTCTTGTCCAGTCCATACTTTTTCTGCAATACAT
>CALUJK010000035.1 GCA_944320945.1 uncultured Bacteroides sp.
ATGCCGGCGCTTTGCAGTTCCTTGACGGAGTGCTGCGTGGGCTTGGTCTTCAGCTCGCCGGCGGCAGCCAGGTAGGGCACGTAGGTCAGGTGCACGCAGAGGGCATCTTTACCCAGTTCCCACTTCAGCTGGCGGATGCTCTCCAGATAGGGGAGTGACTCGATGTCGCCCACGGTACCGCCAATCTCGGTGATGACGAAGTCGAACTTGTATTTGTTTCCCAGCAACTTGACGTTGCGCTTAATCTCGTCTGTGATATGGGGGATAATCTGTATGGTCTTTCCCAAATAGTCGCCACGGCGTTCTTTGTCGATGACACTTTTATAGATACGTCCGGTGGTGATGTTGTTGGCCTTGGTTGTCTGTATGCCCAGAAAACGCTCGTAGTGTCCCAGGTCGAGGTCGGCTTCGTGTCCGTCTACGGTCACATAGCATTCTCCGTGTTCATAAGGATTCAATGTCCCCGGGTCGATGTTGATGTACGGGTCAAACTTCTGGATGGTAACTTGATAACCTCTTGCTTGCAGCAACTTACCGATGGAGGACGAAATGATGCCTTTGCCTAATGAGGAAGCAACGCCACCGGTGACGAAAATATACTTTGTCTTTCCCACAATTATATTGGTTTATATATGTTTGTTATTCCGCATTTAAAGCCGCAAAATTACAAAAAAAAGAGGAAGTATGCTTGTTGCCTGCGTGAAAAATGTGAATAGACACAGGAATTTAACAGACTGTATTTTTACTTTCTGTCACTTCCTTTTTGATATGCCGGGTACAGACCTTGACGACGTGCCCCGGGCTGCCGGCTCCGGGCGGACGGTAAAATGTCTATACAGAAGGGGTGTCGCATCGCAGGCCGTTTGCTCCGAAGCCCTTTGGTTCGTGTTCCCAAGCCCTTTCGAACGTGCTCCGAAGGGCTTTCGTTCGTGTTCCGAAGGGCTTCGGAACAATCCCCCTCCACAGTACCTTCCGGACAGGGTCGAGGGGAGTTTACCGCGAAGTAATCTATTTGTACAAATGACGCTGTGTTCGCTTAGATAATGAAAAATACGTAGGGAAGAAAGCGTTTCAGTCGCTTCGCTGTCTGGCGGCGAAGAATGTGTATGTTTTTGGGGAGAAACTTGTAAGATTATTATGTATTGTGGTCTATTTAGCTTATTTTTGCATAAATTTTATCGTCAATTAGTTCGATGAGCATATCCGATGCTCCGTATGTATCACAGATTATAACAGGGAAGGATGAAGAACAGTATATATATAATATATGTGGGGATGTTTGTCATATGGCTCTCATTTCCGTTGCAAGGCAGAGGGGAAGAGAAACGCGGATGTGTATCTGAAGTATTGCAACCCGATACGTTGGCGGGTCTTTGGAGCCGTGACTGGGTGCTGAAGCTTCGTCCGGAAAAAGAGGGATTTGTGTTAGATACAGTCTCTCTGCTATATGAGCGGTACATTGCTGTGCTGGACTATCTGAATGACCCGACAACGCCGGAACGCTATATTCAGTATGACCCTGACTACTTTCGGCTGTTTATTCCTACGACCTATTATAGTGCTCCGATAGACAGGTTCTCCAAACTGACTTGGAAGCCGGCCACGTATCCCGAGAACGCGGCGTGGCGTTATGATCGTGATTTCCTGCCTTTCGATACGTTGGACTTTACGACGAAGGCACGTGTCAATGAAGCGGTGGACAGGGCGTTGCTGGATATGTATGTCAATCGTCCTGAACTGGTGAGGAATACAGAATCTGAAATAAAGAAGCATAAGGCATTCAAGGATAATATAGATAAAGAGGTGTCCTACCGTCGGCAATTGACGAAGTTTGTCCACATTAAAGGCAGTGCGGCAAACAGGTATCAAGAGCCGGAAAACGTGAATGTGGTGATGCGGAAACCCAATTGGTGGGTAACGGGAGGAACTTTCTCTCTGCAACTGACGCAAAACTACATCTCGGACAACTGGTATAAGGGCGGTGAAAGCTCGAATGCGTTGCTTGCCAATCTACAATTGTATGCCAACTACAATGACAAGGAAAAAGTTCAGTGGGAGAATCTGCTGGATGCCAAGTTGGGCGTTGGGTCGTCTCCATCGGATGAATATCACAAATATCTGGTGAGTACGGACATCTTCCGTCTGTATAGCAAGTTCGGATTGCAGGCCGCTTCCAAGTGGTATTATACGATTTCTACGGAGTTTAAGACGCAATTCTGTCATACCTATAAGGCTAATAGCCAGGATTTGAGCGCAGCGTTCTTTGCTCCGGCGGACTGGTCGCTCAGTGTCGGTATGGATTATAAGTTGAAAAAAGAGAAGTTTTCGTTGTCTGTGTTCATTGCTCCGATAACGTATATGTTGCGCTATGTGGGGAATGACAAGGTGAATGAGGTGAACTTCGGTTTGAAGGAAGGGGAGACTGTTCAACATAACATCGGTTCGCAGATACAACCTACACTGTCGTGGAAAATCATCTCCTCCATTACGCTTGATTCCCGCATAGATTACCAGACGAGTTATGACTGGACACGCATCGAATGGGAGACTACGATGAACTTTATACTGAACAAGTATTTGTCGACCAAACTGTATGTACATGCCCGTTTTGACGACAGTGCTGCTCCTACCAAAGGTGACAGTTATTTCCAGGTAAACGAGCTGTTGAGTTTTGGTATCAATTATAAGTGGTGAGGGTGTGAAGAGGGGCGTAAAGATGAGTTGAATTTGAAAAAAAAGAAAAAACATTGTTTGCGAACACAGAAAATATTCTCAGATTATTTGTAGTTAGCAAATAATGCGTAAATTTGCCGCGATTTGTAATGCGCACTTTGCAAAATGGCTAATATTATAAAACATCAAGGTATTGTGGAAAACATAAACGGTTCTCATTTACAAGTGAGAATCATCCAAACGTCGGCATGTGCCTCGTGTAGCATTAAAGGTCATTGCACGTCTGCCGACACGAAAGAAAAGCTGATAGACATTATTGATGAACAGGCATCGCGCTATCACTGTGGGGATAACGTGTGGGTGATGGGTGAACTGAGGATGGGAGCACAAGCAGTCTTGTATGCTTTCATCTTGCCGTTTTTAATAGTGGTTATTGCTTTGTTTGCCTTTATGTCGATGTGGAACGATGAACTGGTTTCGGCGTTGTCGGCATTGGCACTCCTTATACCTTATTATTATATACTGTGGTTAAGCAAATCACGCTTGAAACGCAAATTCTCATTTTCCATACAACCCATGGACTAACTAATACATAAAATTAATAATAAATAAACGACTGATTTATGAATGTAATTCTGATTGTAGTGATTTCGTTGGGGGTTATAGCGCTGGTTTCGGCTGCTATTCTTTACATCGCCTCCAAGAAATTCGCCGTGTATGAAGATCCGCGAATTGCACAAGTGGCAGCAGTGTTGCCACAAGCCAATTGCGGTGGATGTGGTTACCCCGGTTGTAGCGGGTTTGCCGATGCGTGTGTGAAAGCCGGTTCGTTGGAAGGTAAGCTTTGTCCGGTTGGCGGGCAGGCTGTGATGGAGAAGGTTGCCGGTATTTTGGGTTTGAGTGCGGTTGCTTCCGAGCCGAAAGTTGCCGTAGTAAGGTGTAATGGAACTTGTGCGAATCGTCCGCGAGTTAATCAGTATGACGGAGCCAAGAGTTGTGCGATTGTTTCCTCTCTGTATGGAGGTGAAACAGGATGTAGCTATGGATGCCTGGGCTGTGGTGACTGTGTGACGGCTTGCCAGTTTGGTGCTATCCACATGAATCCGGAAACCGGACTTCCTGAAGTGGATGAAAGCAAATGTACGGCTTGTGGCGCTTGTGCCAAGGCGTGTCCTCGCAACATTATCGAAATTCGTCCACAAGGTAAGAAGTCGCGCCGTGTGTATGTGCAGTGTGTTAATAAAGACAAGGGTGCTGTAGCGCGTAAGGCTTGTGCCGTAGCTTGTATCGGTTGTGGCAAATGTGTGAAGGTTTGTGCATTCGAGGCCATTACGCTGGAGAACAATCTGGCATATATTGACCCCAATAAGTGTAAGTCGTGTCGCAAGTGTGAAGAAGCCTGTCCGCAGGGAGCCATTGTCGCACTGAACTTCCCGCCGCGTAAACCGAAAACAGAAGAAACGACTACCGTAGCAAATAGTGCTCCGAAGGCTGTAGAGACTTCTAAACCTGCGGAGAAGATGCCGGAAGAGAACAAACAGCCGGTGTCTGAAACTCCGAAAGAAAAATAAGTGATAATAACTAAAAAATATAGAAGTGTATGTTGAAAACATTTTCAATTGGTGGGGTACATCCACACGAAAATAAACTTTCAGCACATCAGTCCATCATTCAGGCGGAGGTACCGGCAAAAGCCGTTATTTTGCTTAGTCAGCATATTGGTGCTCCTGCAAAGCCCATTGTAGCCAAGGGTGATGTCGTGAAAGTGGGTACAAAGATTGCCGAACCGGGTGGTTTCGTGTCGGCAGCCATTCATTCTTCTGTCAGCGGAAAGGTTGCTAAGATAGACACCGTGATTGATGCCAGCGGTTATCCGAAACCGGCTATTTATATAGATGTAGAGGGCGACGAATGGGAAGAGTCCATCGACCGTACCGATACATTGGTAAAAGAGTGCAATTTGACTCCTGAAGAAATCGTAAAGAAAATAGCCGATGCGGGTATTGTAGGTATGGGAGGTGCTTGTTTCCCTACACAGGTCAAGTTGTGTCCTCCTCCTTCCTTCAAAGCAGAATGTGTAATTATCAATGCCGTAGAGTGTGAACCTTATCTGACGGCTGACCATCAACTGATGCTGGAACATGCCGAGGAAATCATGGTGGGCGTTTCCATCCTGATGAAGGCAGTGAAAGTAAATAAAGCATTTATCGGAATCGAGAATAATAAGCCTGATGCCATTCAGCTGATGACTAAGGTGGCAGCTTCGTATGCCGGTATCGAGGTCGTTCCCTTGAAGGTGAAATATCCTCAGGGTGGTGAGAAGCAGTTGATAGACGCGATTATCAAACGTCAGGTGGCAGCAGGTGCCCTGCCTATCTCGACGGGTGCCGTTGTGCAGAACGTAGGTACGGCATTTGCCGTTTATCAGGCTGTGCAGAAGAACAAGCCTCTGTTTGAACGTGTGATCAGCGTTACGGGAAAATCGCTGGCTAAACCCTTTAACTTCCTGGCACGTATCGGTACTCCGATGAGACAACTCATTGACGTGTGCGGCGGATTGCCGGAAGATACGGGTAAGGTAATCGGCGGCGGCCCGATGATGGGTAAAGCGTTGGTCAATATCGATGTTCCGACAACGAAAGGTAGTTCCGGCGTTCTGATAATGAATCAAAGCGAGGCACGCCGTGGTGAAGTGCAGCCTTGTATTCGTTGCGCCAAGTGTGTAGGAGCCTGCCCGATGGGACTGGAACCTTATTTGCTGGCTACTGTTTCGGCTCATGGTGATTTTGAGAGAGTGGAAAAAGAAGATATCATGTCTTGTATCGAGTGCGGCTCATGCCAATTCACTTGTCCGTCCAATCGCCCGATGTTGGATTATATCCGTTTGGGCAAGGCCAAAGTGGGAGCTATGATACGTGCACGGCAATCTAAAAAATAATGTAATATGGAAAATAAATTGATAGTATCCCTTTCGCCCCATGTTCATGGCGGTGATAGTGTGAAGAAGAATATGTACGGAGTACTTATCGCATTGTTGCCGGCATTTCTTGTATCGCTCTATTTCTTTGGATTGGGGGCTTTGATTGTGACATTGACTTCCGTAGTAGCCTGTCTTTTCTTTGAGTGGGCTATCGAGAAGTTCATTATGAAGAGAGAAACTACAACCATCACGGATGGTTCGGCAATTATTACGGGTGTCTTGCTTGCATTTAACTTGCCTTCGAATCTGCCTATTTGGATTATTATCATCGGTGCTTTGTTCGCTATTGGTGTCGGCAAGATGTCTTTTGGCGGTTTGGGTTGTAATCCTTTCAACCCGGCATTGGTAGGACGTGTGTTCTTGCTGTTGTCTTTCCCCGTGCAGATGACAAGCTGGCCGGCTGTAGGACAGTTGGCTGCCTATACGGATGCTACGACTACGGCTACTCCGCTTGCCATTATGAAGGGTGTCGTTACCGGTGCTCCGGGCTTCTCGATGGATCAGCTACCAAGTTCGCTGGAACTGTTCCTGGGTAACAATCCGGGCTGTATCGGTGAAGTCAGTGCCTTGGCTCTGTTGATAGGATTGGCCTATATGCTGTGGAAGAAAATCATTACTTGGCATATTCCTGTTTCCATCATCGTGACGGTGTTCGTGTTTGCAGGTATCATGCATCTGGTGAATCCGGAACTGTATGCTTCGCCGGTGGTACATCTCTTTACCGGTGGTCTGATGCTGGGTTCTATTTTCATGGCAACAGATTACGTGACTTCTCCGATGAGCCATCGCGGTATGCTGATTTATGGTGTATGTATCGGCTTGTTGACGGTCGTCATCCGTCTGTTTGGTGCATATCCGGAAGGTATGTCGTTCGCCATTCTCATTATGAATGCATTTACCCCGCTAATTAATACTTATGTTAAACCTAAACGCTTTGGGGAGGTAGCAAAGAAAAAATGAAAAAGTTAGAGTCATCATTAAAGAATATGTTACTGGTGCTGACAGGCGTTACGGCTGTTTCAGTGGCATTGCTCGCTTATGTGAATGAGTTGACGAAAGAACCGATAGCCCAAGCTAACGCTAAAGCGCTGAGTGATGCTGTGGCTATGGTGGTGCCGGGATTTGACAACGACCCCATTGCGGATGTGAAGATGCAGGAAGTAAATGGAGTTGCGTATAAAGTGTATCCGGCAACAAAAGGTGGAGAATTCATTGGCGCTGCCGTAGAGGCATCTTCGATGGGATTCGGCGGAGATGTGACAATCCTGGTCGGATTTGATGCAGAAGGAAATATCCTTGATTATTCGCTGTTGGCACATGCCGAGACTCCGGGATTGGGCTCCAAAGCAGTGGATTGGTTCAAGAAAGGAAACAAAGGTGATATTATAGGCATGAATCCGGGTAAGGGCGCTTTGACTGTCAGCAAGGATGGCGGTCAGATAGATGCCATTACGGCTTCTACGATTACATCTCGTGCATTCTTGAATGCAGTGAATCTGGCTTATGCGGCTTATGCCGGTCAGAACACGGCTGACGGCACAACGGGAGCTACGCAACAAAATGCGAATGCAGAATCGGCTGCTCCAAGTGCGGATTCTGTAAGCACAACAGGACAAGATACCATAATCGTAAAATAAAGAAAGGAGAGGACTATGAATAACTTTAAAGTATTGATGAACGGGATTGTCAAAGAGAATCCTACATTTGTGCTCTTGCTGGGTATGTGTCCTACGCTGGGTACTACCTCCTCTGCTATCAACGGTATGGGTATGGGACTGGCTACGGCATTTGTGTTGATATGTTCCAATGTCGTGATTTCTGCCATCAAGAATCTGATACCGGATATGGTACGTATTCCTGCCTTTGTCGTGGTAATTGCATCGTTTGTGACGTTGTTGCAAATGATTATGCAAGCGTATGTTCCTGCATTATATGCAACGCTGGGCTTGTTTATCCCATTAATTGTGGTAAACTGTATCTTGCTGGGACGTGCCGAGGCCTTTGCTGCCAAGAACGGCCCGCTGCCTTCCATGTTTGATGGAATTGGTATGGGACTTGGATTTACATTGGGTTTGACATTGTTGGGTGCTTTCCGTGAGTTGTTGGGAACAGGCAAGATTTTCGGATTGACCATCTATCCGGAAGATTACGGTATGCTTGTATTCGTATTGGCTCCGGGAGCATTTATTGCTCTTGGCTTCCTGATTGCCATTGTAAACCGGTTAAAGAAAGCGTGATTTCTCATTTTTAATGTCAAAGAATTATGGAATATATATTAATATTTATCTCGGCAATCTTTGTTAATAACATCGTTTTGTCGCAATTTTTGGGTATCTGTCCTTTTTTGGGCGTATCTAAGAAAATTGATACGGCATTGGGAATGTCGGCAGCCGTGGCATTTGTGTTGACTATGGCTACTATTGTGACTTTCCTTATTCAGAGGTATGTGCTTGACGCTTTTGATTTGGGATATTTGCAGACTATTACTTTTATTCTTGTTATTGCTGCATTGGTGCAGATGGTAGAGATTATCTTGAAGAAAGTTTCTCCTTCGCTGTATCAGGCATTGGGCGTTTTCCTGCCTTTGATTACTACGAACTGCTGCGTATTGGGTGTGGCTATTCTTGTGATTCAGAAAGACTATGATTTGTTGACAGGAGTGGTTTACGCATTTTCGACGGCGCTTGGTTTCGGACTTGCGTTGACTATTTTTGCAGGTATTCGCGAACAGTTGAGCTTGGTTAACATTCCGAAAGGTTTGCAAGGTACGCCTATTACTTTGATTACAGCCGGCTTGCTGGCTATGGCATTTATGGGCTTTTCCGGCGTAGTGAAAATATAATATCCGGGAAATACGGTTTTGATTGAATGATGCAGGCGTCTCAAAGGAGTTGGGCGCCTGCATTTTTTTATTTTACGTATCTCATTTTTTTTGAATTAATTTCCCTATATTTGTAGCGAAAAGATAAATGTTTAACCGTTAGCTGATATGAAAGAAAAAATCTTAGTTACAGGCGGAACAGGTTATATCGGTTCCCATACTGTTGTCGAATTGCAAAATGCAGGCTATGAAGTTATTATTATTGATAACTTGTCGAATTCCAGTGCGGATGTTGTAGACAACATAGAACAGGTGTCGGGTATTCGTCCGGCTTTCGAAAAGTTGGATTGTTTGGATCAAGAAGGTTTGGCTGCTGTCTTTGCCAAATATGGAGATATTAAAGCTGTCATCCATTTTGCAGCAAGTAAAGCGGTGGGTGAGTCGGTAGAAAAACCGTTGTTGTATTATCGTAACAACTTGGTTTCGCTGATAAATATATTGGAGCTGATGCCTCGTTATAATGTGAAGGGTATTGTGTTCTCTTCTTCATGTACGGTATACGGACAGCCGGACCAGTTGCCTGTGACGGAAGAGGCTCCCATTAAAAAGGCGGAATCTCCTTATGGTAATACGAAGCAGATTAACGAAGAGATTATTCGGGATACAGTAGCTTCTGGATCACCGATTTCTGCAATTCTACTGAGATATTTCAACCCTATTGGCGCGCATCCTACCGCTTTGCTGGGTGAGTTGCCGAATGGAGTTCCGCAGAATTTGGTTCCTTACATTACACAAACAGCTATTGGCATCCGTGAAAAATTAAGCGTGTTTGGCGATGACTATGACACGCCGGATGGTTCCTGCATACGTGACTTTATCAATGTGGTTGACCTAGCTAAAGCGCATGTGGTGGCCATTAAACGTGTGTTAGAGGACAAACAAAAGGAAAAAGTGGAAGTATTCAATATCGGTACCGGACGTGGACTCTCTGTATTGGAATTGATTCATGCATTTGAACAATCAACAGGAGTGAAGTTGAATTACCAGATTGTGGGACGTCGTAGCGGAGATATTGAAAAAGTATGGGCAAATCCGGAACTTGCCAATAAAGAACTGGGCTGGAAAGCCGAAACAAGCATTGAGGACACTTTGCGCTCCGCATGGAATTGGCAATTAAAATTGCGTGAGCGGGGTATTCAGTAAGAAAAAGAAATTGTTAGAAGCAATGCCGTGAACAAATTTGCTTCTACAACTGTTATATTATTTGTAAGACAATCGACGTAGGTATATATGTATATGTGAATATGCATGCATACAGATGTATACTTCTAACAGTATAAATAGGTCGATTGCATAGTAGTTTTGTCGTGTTTTATTTTGTGTTTGTGTTGTAATAAGCTCTGTCGGGAAGATAGGGCTTATTTTTTTATTGTTAATCAATGTTGTCAGAAATGTTACAGTTTGTTCTATTTGTAGCAGTCATCGTTCAAAATCGTATAATTAATGGAAAAAAATGCTTTTCATCGAACAAAGAAAAAGGATTTGTTTATACATTTGTAAAGCAGTTAATGAACAATTAAAAGAGAAATCTAAAATATTTTACTTATGTCACAAATTATTGGACATATCTCCCAGGTAATAGGTCCTGTGGTGGACGTTTTTTTTGAGGGTACGGAGGCAGAATTGAAGTTGCCAAGTATTCATGACGCATTGGAGATAAAGCGTTCGAACGGTAAACGGCTGATTGTCGAAGTACAGCAACATATCGGTGAGAACACAGTGCGTACAGTTGCAATGGATAGTACCGACGGATTGCAACGAGGAATGAAGGTGCATCCCTTGGGTGGACCTATTACGATGCCGGTGGGCGACCAGATCAAAGGCCGTTTGCTGAATGTAGTAGGAGATTCGATTGACGGAATGAGAGAACTTAATCGGGAAGGTGCTTATCCTATCCATCGGGAGCCTCCTAAATTTGAAGACCTTACCACTGTGCAAGAGGTTCTTTACACAGGCATTAAAGTGATAGATTTGCTGGAGCCGTATAGTAAAGGTGGTAAAATCGGTTTGTTTGGTGGTGCCGGTGTGGGGAAAACAATTCTGATTCAGGAATTGATTAATAATATTGCGAAGAAGCAACACGGATTCTCTGTTTTTGCGGGTGTTGGTGAACGTACACGTGAGGGTAACGACTTGCTGAGAGAGATGATAGAATCCGGTGTTATCCGCTATGGTGATGAGTTCAAGAAGAGTATGGAAGAAGGTAATTGGGACTTGTCGAAGGTGGATTATTCGGAAGTTGCCAAGTCGCAAGTTTCTCTGATATTTGGTCAGATGAATGAGCCTCCTGGCGCACGTCAGTCTGTGGCATTGTCCGGATTAACGATTGCAGAATCGTTCCGTGACCGTGGTGCTGAGACGGATGGTCCGCGTGATATATTGTTCTTCATTGATAATATATTCCGTTTTACACAAGCCGGTTCTGAGGTATCAGCCTTGTTGGGACGTATGCCTTCTGCGGTGGGTTATCAACCTACGTTGGCAACAGAAATGGGTGCTATGCAAGAGCGAATTACTTCTACGCGTAACGGATCTATTACTTCAGTTCAGGCCGTATATGTGCCTGCGGATGACTTGACGGATCCGGCTCCTGCTACGACGTTTACTCACTTGGATGCTACAACGGTGTTGAGCCGTAAGATTACAGAGCTGGGTATTTATCCGGCTGTTGACCCGTTGGAATCAACTTCCCGTATTTTGGATCCTCATATTGTGGGAGAAGAGCATTACCAGGTGGCTCAACGTGTAAAGCAGATTCTGCAACGTAACAAGGAACTTCAAGATATTATTTCCATTTTGGGTATGGAAGAGTTGTCTGAAGCAGACCGCACGTTAGTGAACCGTGCCCGTCGTGTACAGCGTTTCCTTTCCCAGCCTTTTGCAGTGGCCGAGCAATTTACGGGTGTGCCGGGTACGATGGTGAATATCGAAGATACCATAAAGGGATTCAAAATGATTCTTGATGGCGAGGTTGACTATTTGCCTGAACCTGCATTCTTGAATGTGGGAACAATTGAGGAGGCTATCAAGAAAGGTGAAAAGTTGTTGGAGCAAGCAAAACAGAAATAATAGAGGAAGATTGTTATGAAAGAACTTCGTTTGGACATAGTATCGCCCGAAAAGCAACTTTTTCAAGGAGAAGTGGAACGTGTGACATTGCCGGGAACAAGAGGCTCTTTTTCTATCTTGCCACATCATGCTCCGATAGTTTCCTCATTGGGAGCCGGAACTCTTTCCTATGTCGTTAAAGGAGAAGAACAGACCTTGGATATTCAGGGCGGTTTTGTAGAAATGAGTGATAATGAGGTCTCGGTTTGTGTAGAGACTGCAATTTAAAGCGAAAAGAGGTGAGTCCTACCAAACGAGTTTATTTGTTGCAGACAACGCTCTTGATGGTTTTAATGGGCGTGGTAGCAGGAGGATGTTATGCATATTTTTTCTCAGACTGCTATTTTACCAGTTATCCGTTGATTCCGTTATTCTTCTATGCGTTTGGCATATTCATGATTTATGTCTTTGAAAGATATAATAAAAAGCATTCATTTACGGCCAGCAGCTTTTTACGAACGTATTTGTTGATGCGCATGGTGCGAATGCTTGCTTCTATTGTGGTGATGATAATATTCTGTATGGCAGTTCGGGAGAAGCTACTGTATGTTTTATTGGCATTTGTCGTGAATTATTTAGTTTATTTGATTTATGATTCTTGGTTCTTCTCGCATATGAAAAAGAAGGCCTGAAAGAAAAAGAAAAAATGAAACGATTACGTAACATATTGCTTGGGACGTTGCTGTGCGGATTATTGTTGCCTGTGACAGTAAAAGGTGCAGAGACCAATGACGTAGCAAAGGACTCTTTAGACAATAAGAGTGCTTTGGTTGCAGAAGCCGCTTCGGAAGAAAAAGAAACGGTTGATGTGAAGGGAATCGTCTTTGGGCACATCGGAGATGCTTATGAGTGGCACATACTGACGTGGGGAGAAACGCACGTGACGATACCTTTGCCTATCATCGTTCATAGCAGTACAACGGGATGGCACGTATTCCTTTCTTCACGTCTGGAAGAGAATGGTGGGGTTTATGAAGGCTTCTCCATTGCTCCAAGTGGCAGTCGGTATGAAGGGAAATTAGTGGAACACGATGCTGCTGGGAATGAAATCCGTCCGTTTGATATTTCCATTACCAAGATAACATTGGCATTGTTTATCAATAGTGCTTTACTGTTAATCATTGTGTTGGGAGTAGCGCGCTGGTATCGTAAACATCCAAAGGCTGAGACGGCACCGGGAGGATTCATCGGTTTTATGGAGATGTTTATCATGATGATAAATGATGATGTGATTAAGAGCTGTGTAGGTGCGAATTATCGGAAGTTTGCTCCTTATCTGTTGACAGCATTCTTCTTTATCTTCATCAATAATTTGATGGGATTGATTCCTATTTTCCCGGGTGGAGCGAGTGTGACTGGAAATATTGCCATCACTATGGTATTGGCTATATGTACATTCCTTGCTGTTAATCTGTTCGGTACAAAGACTTATTGGAAAGATATTTTCTGGCCGGACGTACCTTGGTGGTTGAAAGTTCCAATCCCTATGATGCCGTTCATCGAACTCTTTGGTATATTTACGAAGCCTTTCGCTTTGATGATCCGTCTTTTTGCCAATATGTTGGCCGGTCATATGGCTATGTTGATATTAACGTGTCTGATATTTATTTCGGTCAGCATGGGGGCTGCCTTGAACAGTTCGTTGACGGTAGCGTCTGTACTATTTAATATATTTATGAATGCATTGGAGTTACTTGTGGCATTTATCCAGGCGTATGTATTTACGATGCTTTCGGCTGTATTCATAGGTTTGGCACAAGAAAACCATGTGAAAGAAAAAGCGTGATAGACAATTAATAATTAATAAAATAACCATTTAAAATTTAGAAAGTTATGTTACTATCAGTATTATTACAAGCTGCTGCAGGTGTAGGTATTACTAAAATGGGAGCTGCAATTGGTGCCGGTTTGGCTGCAATTGGCGCTGGTATTGGTATCGGTAAAATCGGTGGTTCGGCAATGGAAGCCATTGCACGTCAGCCAGAGGCTTCCGGTGATATTAGAAATAACATGATTATTGCTGCGGCCTTGATTGAAGGTGTTGCTTTGTTGGCTGTCGTAGTATGTCTGTTGACATTCCTTTTGTAAAACAGGTGTTATATTTACCGTTCTAAAAAAGAAAGTTTATGTCTTTATTATTACCCGAAAGTGGCCTGCTGTTTTGGATGCTTCTTTCTTTTGGCATCGTGTTTGTTGTGCTGGCTAAGTATGGATTTCCTGTCATCACCAAGATGGTGGAGGAACGGAAAGCCTACATAGACCAATCAATGGCAGTGGCACACGAAGCAAACGTAAAACTTGCCAAGATAAAAGAGGATAGCGAAGCACTGGTTGCATCTGCCAACAAAGAACAGGGGCGTATTTTGCGTGAAGCAATGCAGGAACGTGATAAGATTATCGCGGAAGCCCGCAAGCAGGCCGAAATTGCTGCGCAAAAGGAACTGGACGAAGTAAAAAGGCAGATACAACAAGAAAAAGAAGAAGCCATTCGTGATATTCGCCGTCAAGTAGCAGTCTTGTCGGTGGATATTGCGGAGAAGGTTATCCGCAAGAATTTGGATGAAAAAGAAGAACAGATGGCGATGATAGACCGGATGCTGGATGAGATTCTTTTGAAACCGAAGAATAATTAAACTGATTGCGAATCTCTAACAAGATTCAGGATTTATAAGTGTAAGATATGGATATAGGAATTGTTTCGATGCGTTATGCCAAGGCTTTGATGGTATATGCTGAGGATACGAAAACAGAAGAATATTGCTACCAGTGCATACGGACATTGGTGGAGAGTTTCCGCAGGCATCCTGATTTGCGTGAGGCGTTGGATAATCCGGTTTTGACAACGCGTGAAAAATATTCGCTTATCTGTACAGCTGCGGCCGGTAGCATGAATGTGAGTCGGGAATTTAGCCGTTTTGTTACATTGGTACTGAAGAATGGCAGGGAAAGTATGCTTCAATATATCTGCGTTGCTTTCCTAAATTTGTATCGCAGCAAGAAACATATCGGAGTGGCAAGGCTGGTTACTGCCGTACCTGTGAGCACAGAGGTAGAAGAGCGCATTCGCAAGAGTGCTTCTACGACGTTGCACGCACGTATGGAGTTGCATACAGAAGTGGACACTTCGATTGAAGGTGGTTTTATTTTCGATATCAATGACTATCGGCTCGATGCCAGTATTGCTACGCAATTAAGAAGGGTAAAACAGCAGTTTATTGATAAGAATAGAAGAATTGTATAAAGTAAAGAGATATGTTATCTGAAAATATAAAAGTAAGCGAGGTCTCCGATATACTCCGTAAGCAGTTAGAGGGTATTGATACCCGAGTGCAGTTGGATGAAATCGGTACGGTGCTGCAAGTAAGTGATGGCGTGGCACGTATTTATGGACTACGCAATGCCGAAGCCAATGAGTTGCTTGAGTTCGACAATGGAATTAAAGCCATTGTGATGAACCTTGAAGAAGATAATGTAGGTGCTGTGCTGTTAGGTCCTACCGATAAAATCAAGGAAGGATTTACGGTGAAGCGTACCAAGCGCATTGCTTCCATCATGGTAGGCGAGAGTATGTTGGGACGTGTTATCGACCCATTGGGTACTCCCTTGGACGGAAAAGGACTTATTGGCGGAGAACTTTGCGAGATGCCGCTCGAACGTAAGGCGCCGGGAGTTATCTACCGTCAGCCGGTGAATCAGCCTTTGCAGACAGGTTTGAAGGCTGTTGATGCTATGATTCCTATTGGTCGTGGTCAGCGTGAATTGATTATTGGCGACCGTCAGACAGGAAAGACTGCCATCGCTATTGATACCATCATTAACCAACGTGCGAATTATGAAGCCGGTGACCCGGTATATTGTATCTATGTAGCAATCGGTCAGAAAGGTTCAACAGTAGCTTCTATTGTAAATACCTTGCGTCAGTATGGTGCAATGGACTATACCATTGTAGTTGCTGCTACTGCCGGTGACCCTGCTGCTATGCAGTATTATGCTCCATTTGCTGGTGCTGCCATTGGTGAGTATTTCCGTGATACCGGTCGTCACGCCCTTGTGGTCTATGATGACTTGTCCAAGCAAGCTGTAGCCTATCGTGAAGTGTCGTTGATTCTTCGTCGTCCTTCCGGTCGTGAAGCTTATCCGGGTGATATCTTCTATCTGCACTCCCGTTTGTTGGAGCGTGCTGCAAGAATCATCAATCAGCAGGAAGTGGCATGCCAGATGAACGATTTGCCCGATAGTCTGCGAGGGAAAGTGAAAGGTGGTGGTTCTCTTACCGCATTGCCTATCATCGAAACGCAGGCAGGTGACGTTTCTGCATACATCCCTACGAATGTGATTTCTATTACCGATGGTCAGATATTCCTTGATACGAATCTCTTTAATCAGGGTAATCGTCCGGCTATTGATGTCGGTATCTCTGTGAGCCGTGTGGGTGGTAACGCTCAAATCAAGGCCATGAAGAAAGTAGCAGGTACATTGAAGATTGACCAGGCACAGTATCGTGAACTGGAAGCCTTTACCAAGTTCAGTGGAGATATGGACCCTGTGACGGCATTGACTATTGACAAGGGACAGAAGAATACACGTCTTTTCGTACAACCCCAATACAGCCCGATGCCGGTAGAAAAACAAGTCGCTGTTCTTTATTGTGGTACACATGGCTTGTTGAAGAATGTACCGTTGGATAAAGTTAGTGATTTTGAACATAGCTTACTCGATATTTTGGAGCGGGAATATCGTGCCGATGTACTGGATGTATTGAAAGCAGGTACTATCAATGATGATGTTTGCCAAAAAATAGAGAAAGCAGCCGATATGGCAGCAAAACAATTTGTTTAAAAATAAGTAACAATGGCTTCACTCAAGGAAGTAAAAAATAGAATCGGGTCCGTTAAAAGCACACGCCAGATAACGTCGGCCATGAAGATGGTAGCTTCTGCCAAGCTGCATAAGGCACAGTCACGCATTGAAAGTATGTTGCCTTATCAAAAGAAGCTCAGTAAGATTCTGACTAATTTTCTGAGCACCGATGCTTCGTTCGAGTCGCCATATACCAAGGTACGCCCGGTGGAGAAAGTGGGTATTGTTGTCTTTTCATCCAATTCATCACTGTGTGGGGCTTTCAATTCTAATGTGGTGAAAATGTTGGAACATGTGTTGAATGAGTATCACACATTGGGCAAAGAGAACATTTTGCTGTATCCGGTGGGTAAGAAAGTAGCCGAAGCTACAAAGAAATTGGGCTACATTCCGCAAGGTAGTTACGAACTGATGGCTGATAAACCTTCGTATACTGAAGCCTATAAGTTGGCCAATACTTTAATGACAGATTTTCTGGAAGGACGCATCGACAAGGTTGAATTGATATATCATCATTTCAAGTCAACCGGTACACAGATACTGACCCGTGAAGAGTACTTGCCTATCGATTTAGGAAAAGTGTTGCAGGAGGCCATGGAGAGTGCCAAAGAGGTGTCGATGTATAAAAATGATTATATTGTAGAACCGTCGGTAGAAGAGTTGATAATTAATTTGCTTCCTCAAGTATTGAGCCAGAAGATTTATACTGTTCTACTCGATTCAAATGCATCAGAGCATGCAGCCCGTATGCTGGCTATGCAAGCGGCTACGGACAATGCCAATGAGCTGATACAAGATTTGACGAAACAATATAACAAGACACGCCAGCAGGCCATTACGAACGAATTGTTGGACATCATTGGTGGCAGCTTGAAGTAAAGGTAATTAGATAATAGATTCTGTAAGCGCAGACTTTGCGAAACCCTTATTGCTGACAGGGGGCGCAAAGTCTGCGCTTTCTTTGTTATTCTGTCCAGTTAGTTGTGCCATCTGCATGGAAAAACCGTTATCTTTACCGCCTGAAACCGAATTCTTGACTGCTTATGATAAACGATAACCCCGAACTAACCCTTGCCCGTCAATTTGTGGAAAGCACAGGTACTCATCTTTTTCTTACCGGGAAAGCAGGTACGGGAAAGACCACTTTCTTACGTTGGCTGAAGGAGAACAGCCCCAAGCGCATGGTGGTATTGGCTCCGACAGGCATTGCTGCCATTAATGCCGGAGGCATCACGCTGCATTCGTTTTTCCAGTTGCCATTTGCTCCCTATGTGCCGGAGGCTGCGTTTGTGGCCGACGGGCAGGTAGCCTATCGTTTCCGTTTCAGTCGGGAGAAGATAAATATCATCCGTAGCATCGACCTGCTGGTGATAGATGAAATCAGTATGGTGCGTGCCGATTTGCTGGATGCTGTGGACGAAGTGCTGCGCAGGTATCGTGACCGCAGCAAACCTTTCGGCGGCGTACAATTACTGATGATTGGCGATTTGCAGCAGTTGGCACCTGTAGTGAAAGACGAAGACTGGCAACTGCTAAAGCCCTACTATGATACTCCTTACTTCTTTTCCAGCCGTGCATTGCGCCAGACCACCTATTGCACCATCGAATTGCAGACAGTCTATCGTCAGAGCGATACATCCTTCTTGCATTTGCTGAACAGCATCCGCGAGAATCGTTGCAGCGCAGCCCTGCTGGACGAACTGAACAGCCGTTACCTGCCTAACTTCCAACCTAAGCGCGAAGAAGGATACATCCGCCTTGTCACCCACAACGTACAGGCACAGCGTATTAACGACCGTGAACTGGAGTCACTCCCCGGCCGTTCCTTTGCCTTCCGAGCCCGAATCGAAGGCAAGTTCCCCGAATACCTTTACCCGACCGACGAACTGCTCGAGCTGAAGCAGGGAGCGCAAGTGATGTTCGTCAAGAATGATACGAGCGGCGAACACCGCTATTACAACGGCATGATAGCCGAAGTCACCGCCCTTTCCGTCGGCGGTATTGAAGTGCGCCGTAAGGACGGGGGCGCCCCTTTCCTCTTGCAGGAAGAGGCTTGGACAAACGCCCGCTATGCCCTCGACGAGGAGACCAAAGAGATTCATGAGGAGATAGATGGTTCTTTCCATCAGTTCCCGGTCAAGCTGGCATGGGCCATCACCATTCATAAGAGCCAGGGACTGACGTTCGACCGTGCCATTGTCGATGCCAGTGGCTCCTTTGCCCACGGGCAGACCTATGTGGCATTGAGCCGTTGCCGCACGTTAGAGGGACTGGTGCTGAGCGCCCCCATTCCGGCACGTGCCATTATTAATGATGCGGCTGTGGAGACATTCACCGAGCAGGCTCGCCGCACCATGCCCGATGAGGCATGTTTCCGTTCGCTCCGTCAGGCATATTTCCTGGAACTGCTTCAGGGATTGTTCGACTTTCGTGCCTTGTCTTTTCCGCTTGCCCGCTACGTCCGTCTGGTGGACGAGCATCTCTACCGGTTATACCCGAAGCAGTTGCAACGCTACAAGGAGATGCTGCAGCAGTTCAAGGAGAAGGTGATGGACGTGTCGCAGAAGTTCTCCTTGCAATACACCCGCCTGGTAGATGCCGCGGCAGACTATGCCACAGACGCCGCCATCCAGTCGCGCGTACATGCCGCCTCCTTTTACTTTGACGAGCAGTTGAAGCCGGTGGACGAACTCTTCGTGCAGTCCGGCTCGTTGCAGACCGATAACAAGGAACTGAAGAAGAAGCTGACGGAAGCACATGACGAACTCTCCCGTGTCTGCCGCCTCAAAAGGAAGCTGCTGCAATACGTGGCCGATGCCGGTTTCCACATGGCCGGCTATTTGCAGAAGAAAGCCATCCTGTCCATCGAGGATAAAGAGAAAGCCCCGTTGAAGAAGCGAGATACCAAGAAAGAGACTGCGCGGCAGGCAAAAGCCGCTGTCGAAGTACCTACCGACATCCTGCATCCCGCCCTGTATCAGGAACTCATTGCCTGGCGCAATGCCGAAGCCACCCGCCTGGGTCTGCCTGTCTATACCGTTATCCAGCAGAAGGCCATCTTAGGCATCAGCAACCTGCTGCCTGCCGATGAAGCCGCCCTTGCCGCCATACCCTACGTGGGGAAGAAGTGCGTGGAGAAGTACGGGGCAGCCATTCTGGAGATGGTGCGCCGCAACGGCAAGTCTTAGAAAGGCGACTTGCGCCCTTGCTCCACCTCGATGCGGATGCCGAAGGAGCCGTCCTGCGATTTCAACTCGAACGCTCCCTTGAAGTTGTCCCGTTGCCACGGCAGTGCCGAAGGGTCGGGCACCCGCCATCCCTCCTTGTTGTATTGTCCGTAAGTGTTGAGCCGCATGCCGTTCTTCAGACGGAAACTGCCGGCCTGTAGTGTGGTGGGCGTCGAGCCGAAGAATCCGTATGTGTCCCACCCGAATTGGGGCGTCTCCAGCGAGTATGTGACTGCCGGGTCGAGGCGGAAGATGCGGCCGTAATCCTTACTGGCATCGGGAATCTCCAGCTTGAAGGAGGGCAGGGTAGGTGCCGGCCGGTGCATCAGGCTCAAGTCGAGCAGGAAGCCGTTCTTCAGCTTTACCACTTCCGGTGAGAGAAGCATGTTCGTATTCAGACTATCCCGTTCAAGGGAGGGCGTTTCGCTCTGTGCGCGGAGGGCGCAGGAGAGGGTTAGCAGGAGGATGAGTAGGGTGACTTTTTTCATATCACGTCAGGTCTTGTTTACAGATTATCAGCCCGACTGTTACGTTGGGCGATACAAAGATAACGATTATTCATTTACTATCAACTTATATCCGATGCCGCGCACGTTGACGATACGGATGCGCTCGTCGCGGGCCAGCTTGTGGCGCAGCTTGGTGATGAATACGTGTAGGCTGCGCTGGTTGAAGAACGAATCGTCGCCCCACAGCTCTCGCAGGATGTCCTGCATGGAGACCACGCAGTCGCGGTTCTGGCAGAGGCGGCGCAGGATTTCCGATTCGCGGTGCGACAGCTCTTGCGACGCACCGGCGTAGGTCAGCGTCTGCGCGATGCTGTCCAGCTGATAGTTACCGATGTTAAAGCGCGTCTGCTGCTCCGTCCGTTGTCCGGCGGGTGCGAGGTATGCCCGTCCCACCAGCGCTTTGATGCGCACTATCAGTTCCTGCATGCCGAAGGGTTTCTTTAGGTAGTCGTTGGCGCCCAGTTCGAAGCCTTGCACCACGTCGTTCACGGCCGAGCGGGCGGTGAGGAACAGCACGGGCGTCTGCCGGTCGCTCTGACGGAGGCGGCGCACCATCTCGAACCCGTCCATGCGGGGCATCATGACGTCGGCCACGATGACGTCCGGATGCAACTCGTGGCATCGCCGTAGTCCCTCTTCTCCATCGCCGGCGGTGTGTATGCTGAAGCCTTGCCCTTCCAGCGTGTCTTTGATAATCATGGCGAGGGTTGTCTCGTCCTCTACGAGGAGGACGCTGATAGGGGTGTCATTGGTTTTCATGTCTCGATTCATTGTCTGATGTTATTCGTATGTTTTGTCCGGCGAGATACGCATGTCACAGCCGGTGTAGTACGCATCTCTTTGGCGTGACCTCGGCGGGCGATGGGCTTAATCTTCCCAGTTGTACCGTTGTTCATAGCTGTCGAATTGGGGTTCCTCCACCATGCCTACCCGTCGGGCGGCCTCTATCACCATCTCCTGTTCCTTGGGGGGGAATGGGGCGGCTTCCATTGCGGCGCTCGTAGTAGGAGGAGCGGCCGAAGCGTTTACGACGGTTGCAATTTTTGCAACTGTCATGTCTGGCTGCAATTCTCCATCTTTGAAAATATTGGTTATATGGCGGCTGATGCCCGATTTGTCAATGCCAAACAGTTGTGCCATTGCTTTCTGGGTACACCATATAGTTTCGTCCTTGATGATGACTTGTACCCGGCCTTCTTCTTCGGGAAGATTGTATAATAGGAATTGTATTCCGTTTGTCATAGTTCTATTGCCTATTGAAAAATATGGTTTAACATTCGATGTGGATATATTCTCTTCTTTTGAGGACGATTATTTTGAGTCGTTATTTTTATGATAATGTATTCTGGTAGAAAAACACAGTGGCAAGTTATCAAGAAAATCTTGAACGCACAAGGACAAAAGCAAAAATATGACTTGCATGGACTATCGGATTTCCTGCCTGGCAATGAGTAGATATCAACTATTGAGGCAGGCGGATGGTGAACTCGCTGCCCCGTCCTACGGTGCTCTGCACGGCCACTGTCCCGCCATGCTTTTCCACCATCGTCTTGACGTAGAACAGGCCGAGGCCATAACCTTTGACGTCGTGCAGGTTGCCCGTGGGGACGCGGTAGAACTTGTCGAACACGTGCTTCTGCTTGTCCGCGGGGATACCGATGCCGCAGTCCGTCACGCTGAGGGTGAACGCTTCGTCCGTCCGTTGGGCGCGGATGCT
>CALUJK010000036.1 GCA_944320945.1 uncultured Bacteroides sp.
CTCTTCCGTCTCCGGACGGGGAATCAGCACATCCGGCGTCACCCGGAACAGCCTGTGCCAGAAAGGAGCCGTCCCCTGGATGTATTGCACCGGTTCGAAACGGGAAAGACGAGTAAAAATGCTTTTCAGATTCTGTTCCTCGTTTGCCGATAAAATTATATCTTTGCCCAAATAATAATCGACCGGACTTTGTCCAAGCAGCTCACAGCAGACAATGCGCGACAATGCCGCTGACTCCTGCGGGGAATAATATTGCTGTAAGAATTGTCGAATGGAAAGGACAGTAACGGTAGCCATACACAAGCGTATTTTTGCGCTGCAAATGTAAGAAGAATTAAAATATTGTCGGAATATGGAAGATGAAAAATACATGCGCCGCTGCATACAGCTGGCACAAAACGGACTGTGCAACGCAGCACCTAATCCGATGGTGGGGGCTGTCATCGTGTGTGACGACCGGATCATCGGCGAAGGGTACCACGTGCGCTGTGGGGAGGCACACGCCGAGGTAAACGCCATCCGGTCGGTGGAAGACCCGTCCCTGCTGCAACGCTCCACCATCTACGTCAGTCTGGAGCCTTGCGCCCACTACGGTAAGACGCCACCCTGTGCCGACCTCATCATCGAGAAGGGCATTCCCCGCATCGTCATCGGCTGCCGGGACCCGTTCGGCAAAGTGAACGGACGGGGCATCCAAAAGCTACGTGAGGCGGGACGGGAAGTCATCGTAGGAGTGTTGGAGGACGAATGCCGGCAACTGATTCGCCGTTTCATCACGTTCCACACGTTGAAACGTCCTTACATCACCCTGAAATGGGCGGAGTCGGCAGACGGCTACATCGACATCTGTCGCGAAGCGGGAAAACCCGTCGCACTGTCCAGTCCCCTCACCCGCATGCTGGTGCACAAGAGACGGGCGGAGCACAGCGCCATTATGGTGGGAACACGCACGGCACTGCTTGATAATCCGAGTCTGACGGTACGGGATTGGTACGGACGCTCGCCTGTGCGCATCACCCTCGACAAAGAAGGAAAGCTCCCCCCCGAACTGCATTTGTTTGACGGGAGTGTGAAGACGCTCGTTTTTACACAGGAGGAACGCCCGCCCTTACCCAATGTGGAATATATCCTGACAGATTTCAGTAGAGACATTCTGCCCCAAGTGATGGAAGCACTGTATGCACGTTCCTTGCAATCGCTGTTGGTGGAAGGAGGAAGCCAACTGCTGCAATCGTTCATCGACGCGGAGCTGTGGGACGAAGTTTTTATAGAAAAATGTCCGGCGCAGCTGCACGAAGGCGTGAAAGCGCCAGCCATGAACGAAAAAAAAATGGGGGTCACCGTGCAGTCTTTTGGCCGTGAGTTTCGTCATTACATAACAAACAGGGCCTTATAACGGCCGTTGTAAAAGGAGCTTTCGTCGAGAAATAGCGGGATATTATCTATAATTTTATATAAAACTTGCCCACAAAGCGAATTTGAGATAGAAATTGTTCCTATTTTTGCAACTTGTAAATAAACAACACTATATCGACAACAGATGAGAATAAAGTTTTTGGCAGTCATCGCGAGCTTCGTTTGCTTATCAGTTACACTCGGTTCATGCCTCGGATCGGATACAACTTATGAAACCAGCTCGGATGCCACGGTATATGCTTTCGGTCTTGACACCGTTTACGGCAAACATTATACCTTCACCATTGACCAAATCAATAGGGTTATCTACAACCGGGATTCCCTACCTGTAGGGGCAGATACGATTATCGACCGTATCTTAATTGACACTTTTTCTGTAAGCGGATGGATTACGGCAGGTCTGCAAGACACCTTATTTAATATGTCGGACTCTGTAGACTTTACCGGCATCGTCAACACGGCGAGTGGCATGAAGTTTACGGTGCATGCGCCCGATGGTTCGCAGGCCGTCTATACGGTGCAGGTCAACCGGCACACGCAGGACCCGGACTCGCTGATGTGGCAGGAAGTCAATGCACTGCCCGTCACCGCCACGGCTGAACAGAAGGCGATGAACATAGGGGATGCCGTATGGGTATTTACGTCATACACAACTGCTTACAAGACATCTACGGCGATTTATAACGGTCAGTGGGAAACAGTAGCACTGTCCGGACTGCCCGATAACACAATACTCTCCACGATGGTGGCGCTGCCGAAAGACGGGACGGAGGGAGAATGGTATTACGTCATTGCCGGAGACATCAACAACGATGCAAGCAGCAACAAGGTGTACCGCTCCGAGGACGGACAGAACTGGACGGAAATGCCGTCACTGGCCGGAAGCGTAATAGCGCTGATTGCCGCCTGCAACAACGAGGACTATTACACGACATCCGTGCTGACAGGTATCCTGATGGAAAACGGAACGGCCGGCTTTAATATCAGCAAAGACGGTGAAAACTGGAATGAGACAACTGCCGACAATCCCGTGCCTGAGAATTTCCCGCTGAAACAGTTGTCTTCCGCCTCATTTGTCTCTTCCAACAATCTAAAACAGACGATAGCCGTAGGTTCTCCCGTAAACAGCAATGAAGAACTAACACGTACGTGGTTCTCGATGAACGGATACGAATGGGTGGACATGACCAACACCAACTATTCAAGCTGGTGTCCGGCCATGACAAGTCCGTTTATCATGAATTACGGGGATAATTTCTATATATTCGGCGGTAAGATGGATGCAATCTATGAGTCGATTACCGGCATATCCTGGAAACAGACTGAAAAGAAATTCCTGTTGCCGGAAACCTTTGAGCCACTGGCGGAAGCGCCATATTCCATTACCATAGACAACAATCACTATATCTGGGTTGTGTTTGGCGGTGACGGAACGACCAACAGCGTATGGAGAGGACGGCTGAACAAATTAGGTTTTCTCATACAATAGAACTCCTATATATAATAATGTAGAATAGAGCGAAAAAGTTAGTTCAATAAAATAAAATGTCGGATACTAAAGAACATATCGATGTGAAGCGGATTCCCGCACATGTAGCCATTATAATGGATGGCAACGGACGATGGGCCAAACAGCGCGGAAAGGAACGCAGCTACGGACATCAGGCCGGTGCCGAAACCGTACACATCATTGCCGAAGAAGCTGCAAGGCTGGGCGTCAAGTTCTTGACCTTATACACATTCTCCACAGAAAACTGGAGCCGCCCCTCTGACGAGGTGGCAGCACTCATGGGACTGTTGTTCGAATCTATCGAAGAAGAGACTTTCATGAAGAACAACATCAGTTTCCGGGTCATCGGCGACATAGAGAAACTGCCGGAAAACGTACAACAACGATTAAATGCCTGCATAGAACATACAGCCGGTAATACGGGTATGTGCCTGACATTGGCACTCAGCTACTCTTCGCATTGGGAGATAACAAAGGCCATGCAGCAAATCGCGACATGCGTACAAAAAGGAGAACTGACGCCGGAAGAGATCGATGAAGCATATATCTCCAAGCATCTGTCGACTTACTTCATGCCGGATCCTGACCTGCTGATACGTACCGGTGGAGAACTGCGCCTGAGCAACTATCTGCTGTGGCAATGTGCCTATTCGGAACTGTACTTCTGCGACACGTATTGGCCGGATTTCCGCGAAGAGGAATTTCGCAAGGCTATCATCGATTATCAGAAACGTGAACGCCGATTCGGCAAAACCAGTGAACAAATCAGCTAACTCTAAAATTTAAATCTATCAAGATAATGCATTACCGTATTTTCTCCATACTCATCACAGTCATCAGCCTTTTCTGCTGTACCATGCCCGGAACAGCACAAGAAAGCAACAACGATGCCAATGCAGAAACACCGGTCATTCTCTATTCAGGTACACCTAAGAAGTATGAAATAGCCGACATCAAAGTGGTAGGAGCCTCCAACTACGAAGACTATGTGATTATCGGTCTGTCCGGCTTGACCAAAGGACAAACCATCACTGTGCCGGGTGACGAAATCACACAGGCGTGTAAACGTTATTGGCGGCATGGCTTGTTCTCGGATGTAAAAATTACGGCCGACAAGATAGAAGGGGACAAAATCTGGTTGACCATTCACCTGACCATGCGTCCGCGTGTGTCTGACATCCGCTATAACGGAGTGAAAAAGTCGGAACGCGAAGACCTGGAAGCACGGGTGGGACTTATCAAGGGCAGCCAAATCACCCCGAACCTGATAGACCGTGCCAAGACTTTGATTAAACGCTACTTTGACGACAAAGGTTTTAAGAATGCGGACATCATTATCACGCAAAAAGATGACCCCAAGAACGATAATCAAGTATTGGTAGACATCACCATCGACAAGAAAGAGAAAATCAAAGTACACCAAATCACCATCACCGGTAACCAGGCACTGACTACCAAGAAACTGAAACGCGTGATGAAGAAAACGAACGAAAAGGGGAAACTACTCAACTTGTTCCGTACCAAGAAGTTCGTTGAAGAGAATTACGAAGCCGACAAACAACTCATCATTGACAAATATAATGAATTGGGTTACCGTGACGCCATGATCATAAAAGACAGCATCAAGCAATATGACGACCGCACGGTAGATATCTTCATGGAAATAGAGGAAGGGCAAAAATACTATCTGCGTAACGTGACGTGGGTAGGTAACACACTTTATCCGTCCGAACAGTTGGACTACCTGCTCCAGATGAAGAAAGGAGACGTATATAACCAGAAGTTGCTGGACGAACGTCTGAATACGGATGACGACGCCATCGGTAACCTGTACTACAACAACGGTTATCTGTTCTATAGCCTCGACCCGGTAGAAGTAAACATTGTGGGTGACTCTATCGATTTGGAAATGCGCATCTTTGAAGGACGCCAGGCCACTATCAACAAAATTACGATTAACGGTAACGACCGCTTGTACGAGAACATTGTCCGCCGTGAATTGCGTACCCGTCCGGGCCAGTTGTTCAGCCGCGAAGACCTGATGCGTTCCATGCGTGAAATTCAACAGATGGGACACTTCGACCCCGAACAAATCACACCGGACATCCAACCACGACCGGAAGACGGAACAGTGGACATCGGCTACAACCTTGTGTCAAAAGCCAATGACCAGGTGGAATTCTCCGCAGGTTGGGGACAGACGGGTGTCATCGGTAAGTTAAGTCTGAAGTTCACCAACTTCTCATTGGCCAACCTGCTGCATCCGGGTGAGAACTACCGCGGTATTCTGCCTCAAGGAGACGGACAGACGCTGACCATCAGCGGACAGACCAATGCCCGTTACTATCAGTCATACAGTATTTCATTCTACGATCCATGGTTTGGCGGTAAACGTCCGAATGCGTTCTCCGTATCGGCTTACTACTCCCGTCAGACGGATATCAGTTCGCAATACTACAACCAGGCGCTCCTCAATAACTATTACAACAGTTATTACAGCGGTCTGTACGGATACGGCCTCTACAACTACGGCTCTTACTACAACTATGAGAACTACCTCGACCCCGACAAGTCTATTGAAATGTGGGGTGTGGCAGTCATGTTTGGTAAGCGTCTGAAATGGCCGGATGACTTCTTCCAATTCAGCGCCGAGTTGTCCTACCAACGCTATAAGCTGAGAGACTGGCAATATTTCCCTGTCACAAATGGTAACTGCAACAACTTAAGTATCAACCTGACGTTGTCACGTAACTCCGTGGATAACCCCATCTATCCCCGTCAAGGTTCGGAGTTCACGCTGTCTGCACAAATCACACCGCCCTACTCACTGCTAAGCGGAACAGATTACAGTCAGTACAACACCAGCAACCAAGACGATATGAACAAGATGCACAGATGGATTGAATACCACAAATGGAAATTCAAATCCAAAGTTTATATCCCGTTGATGGACCCGATTACCGTGAAACGTACACCGGTGTTGATGGGACGTGTAGAAGTCGGTCTGTTGGGACACTACAACCGCTACAAGAAGTCTCCGTTCGAAACGTTTGAAGTGGGTGGTGACGGTATGACCGGTTATTCCAGCTATGCCGTAGAGACTATCGGTCTGCGCGGATATGAAAACGGTTCGTTAACGTCCAACGGTTATGCCTACGCTTATACCCGCCTCGCATTGGAGTTGCGCTACCCTGTGATGTTGGAAACAAGTACCACCATCTACGCACTGGGCTTTGTGGAAGCCGGTAATGCTTGGCAAGACATCAACGACTTCAATCCGTTCGACCTGAAGCGTTCGGCCGGTGTCGGTGTCCGCATCTTCCTCCCGATGATTGGTATGATGGGTATCGACTGGGCGTATGGTTTCGACCGCGTGAACGGTTCGTCAAGCTATGGCGGCAGCCAGTTCCACTTCATCCTCGGACAAGAATTCTAATAGTAAAACCTAAAGAAAAGACGCAGATTATGATGAAGAAGAGTATTTTCATGTTACTGCTAATGCTGATTACCGGCACGGCAGTCTATGCACAAAAATTTGCCCTGATAGATATGGAGTACATCTTGAAGAACATCCCTGCCTATCAGCAAGCCAACGAAAAATTGGACAAGAACACCGAGCAATGGCAAGCCGAGATAGACAAACTGTCCAAAGAGGCCAAAGCGCTATACGAAGCCTATCAAACAAGCGTCACCACGCTGACCGATGAGCAACGCACGCAGAAAGAAGAAGAGATTGTTGCCAAAGAGAAATCGGTTGCCGAACTGCGCCGGAAATATTTCGGTCCCGAAGGCGAGTTGTACAAGCAGCAACAGACACTGATTCGCCCCATTCAGGACGACATCTACGAAGCCGTAAAGAGCATTGCCACCCGCAAGGGATATGCCGTAGTGGCCGACCGTGCCTCTGCCAGCAGTATCATCTTTGCCTCTCCCAGCATCGACATCAGCGATGAAGTGTTAGCACAGTTAGGATATTCAAATTAAATTCAATATATTTGCACAGATAATACCAAAAAACATCTGAACAAGAAATAATCATCAAATAAAAAACACAACATTATGCTTAAAAAAATCACTTTACTCGCTGCCATGTTCATCCTCCCGTTAGGGGCCATGGCGCAATCCAAGTTCGCACACATGAACTCACAAGAGGTTATCACAGCCATGCCTGAATATACCAAAGCACAAGCTGACCTCGACAAAATGTCCAAGGACTATCAGACTGAAATGCAACGCACTCAGGAAGAATTCAACAAGAAATACCAAGAGTTCCTGCAACAAGCTGACTCACTGCCTAAAAACATCGCAGAGCGTCGTCAGAAGGAACTGCAAGACATGGCTCAGCGCCAGGAACAGTTCCAGCAGGAAGCCTATCAGTCCATGCAGAAGGCACAGCAGGATGCCATGACTCCCATCTACCAGAAGCTGGACCAAGCCATTCAGGCAGTAGGCAAGGCTGAAGGCGTAATTTACATCTTTGACATCGCCCGCACTCCGGTAGCCTACATCGGCACAGAGAGCATTGACGTAACAGCCAAGGTAAAGACCCAGCTGGGCATCAAATAAGAGAAATCTTACATAACAGTATCATCATAAGAGGCTGTATCAAAATAGAAAACGATTATCATTTTGATACAGCCTCTCTTCTTTCCCTTAATCAGACATGAACACGTCTCTCCCCACTCTTCCCGGTCCCATCGGCATTTTCGACTCCGGCTACGGCGGCCTCACCATCCTGAGCAAGATTCGCCGGGCACTGCCCCAGTACGACTACCTCTACTTAGGCGACAATGCCCGCACCCCTTACGGCACACGCTCGTTTGAAGTGGTATATGAGTTTACACGCCAAGCCGTCGTCAAGCTGTTCGAGATGGGTTGTCACCTGGTGATTCTCGCCTGCAACACTGCCTCAGCCAAAGCACTCCGCAGCATCCAAATGAACGACCTGCCCCGAATAGACCCTGCCCGAAGAGTGTTAGGCGTCATCCGTCCCACGGTGGAGTGCATCGGCAGTATCACCCATACCCGCCACGTGGGCATCCTTGCCACCCCCGGTACCATCAAATCCGAATCCTATCCGCTGGAGATACACAAACTCTTCCCCGACATTTGCGTCAAGGGAGAAGCCTGTCCGTTGTGGGTACCCTTAGTGGAGAACAACGAAGCACAGGGCGACGGTGCCGACTACTTCGTGCACAAATATATCCACCAACTGCTGGCACAAGATCCTGCCATTGACACCGTCATCTTAGGCTGCACCCACTTTCCGCTGCTGCTGCCCAAAATCAAGCAGCACATACCGCCCCACATCAACATCGTGGCACAAGGAGAACTGGTTGCCGACAGTCTGCACGACTACCTGCAACGCCACCCCGACATGGACGCACGCTGCACCCGCGGCGGAAGCTGCCTCTATTACACCACCGAAGCCGAAGAAAAATTCCGCGAATCGGCCTCCATCTTCCTGAACGAACAGATAGACGTACACAGAATAGAACGTTGAAATAACTTTTTTACAACTTCATTACCTGCTCCTCAAACGCATCCTTATCTCCCCGCGCACGGTTACGCATCTTACTGCGATAGTTATAGACCGTAGTCAGCGAGCATCCTAAGAAATGCGCTATGCGGTTCGTGTCCGTCACTCCCAGCCGAATCAGCGCAAAGATGCGCAACTCCGTACTCAGCAATTCGCCCTGCTTCGGATAGACCTGTTCATCCTCCGCCAGCAGCCCGTTAAACTTCTCGATGAAATTCGGGAACAAGTCCAGAAACGAGCGGTCGAACTCTGCGTAGAAATCCCTCCGCCCATCTTTCAGGAACTGTTCGGAGCGGATTGCCTTAAACAGCTCCTCCGTCTTTAATGCCATGGCCAGCTTCTCCAACGAGCGGCGATACTGCTCCATACGCTCCAAGTAGCCCACACAGCGATCCAAGTAGCGCGCCAGATACACATCCTTAATACTGTTCACCTCCTGCAAACTCTTATTGAATGCCTCCAAGTCACGATTCGCCTCAGCCAACCGATTGCGCATGTCTGACAGCTTCTTCATCCACCACACCAGGCACGACACCACCACCGCCAACAGCACCACCAACACTGCCGTAACGAGTTGCATCACCATCCGCCGATGGAGTTCCTGCTGCTCCATCTCCCGGAACGTCCCGTCGATGATGGAATAAATCTTTCCACCCACCACATAGCGCAGACGGGCATTACACTCCGTGGCATCCTCCATTGCACAATTCATATAGTGATAGGCACGCTTCACGTCTCCTTTCAGATAAAGCAGCCACGCCAATTTCTGCAAGGCGGTATATTCGCGCACGGACATCTCCATATCCAGCTTCACTGTCTGCACCAGATGATATATCTGATTCAGCGTATCATTCCGCACACCATAAGCCTCAGACAAAGTGTAGTGCAAATACGTCAGTTGCTTTTTATCCTTAGTCGTCTCCATGCTCTTCTGCAAAATGTCGATAACCTCGTCCGGCTGATGCGACAGCAGCAACTTCTCCGAAAAAACGATGTTGCGGTCCACATCGGCAGGGAGCAACATCAGCACCGAGTCACGATAGCAATTGGCCTGCATCACATACTTTCGCCTCAGTTCATCCACAGAGGTATAGTCTGCCAGCCAGTTGTACAGAGTACCATACACGCTGTAATAATACTTGCGCATTCCCTCCTCCAACTCCATGGGACGGATGCGTTGCAATTCCTGCTGCGCCTCGATGTACAATCCCATCACGCTCAGCACCTCTGCCCGATTGATGTAAATCTCGTTCTGCAAATCGGGACGGTGCAGCAATGGAAGAATCTCCTCCTTCTTATCAATATAATGTAGTGAAGAATCGGCCTGATAGTGCAGATACTCGTAGAACAGTGATCCACACAAATGATATTGTTTCCAAGAATCGGTAGCACGCAGCAGTTCCTGCTTCAGACTGTCCAGCATATAGTCGTGTCCGGCGTGATAAAACGACCGTCGGTCCAGCTGTTCGTCCAGTTCGTTTAGCACTATTCTCATTTCATCCTCGCTGACGGACGGAGCGGCAACGCACGGCCCTGCCACTGCCCATAATAGCAGTACAAATAAATTTTTCATAGTTTGTGTTTTCCCTATCAGTTTTCAATTGCTTTGTTCTGCGCAAATATAAGTTTTTTTATAAATATTCTTGCTTTAAGTCACAATTTTTCCGAAACTCAATTTACTAAAACGTTTGCAGACAAAACAGTCATTTTGCTAATTCTCAACGCATTACGATTTTTACCCGTTTACATTTTAATTAAATTGCGGACAAAAGCCTTTTCCGTCCCCCTAACTTTGCGCCGAGCAATTCAGGGAATGACACCGACAGTTGACGAAACACACACCGACGCGTTGCGCAACCATGAAGAACCACCATTCCGCTAAACT
>CALUJK010000037.1 GCA_944320945.1 uncultured Bacteroides sp.
AATTCTAACTTTTTTTTTTTTTTTTTTGCAACGACGAAACCTGAGCAATTTCTTGCGCATTGGCTTATCCCAACCCGGTAGACTCCTTCTTCCGTTTCATACTATGCGCAAATCGGCGGAACAATTTATCTGCATCCAACGGTGCATCTCCGCTATTGCTAATAACAAGCGATGTCTGCGTTGTCGCTACAACCAACATTCCATTATCCTGATTATGCAATATTGCATTCTTCAACAAATTGGATATCAAAACATGCGCCAACGATGGATTGCAACGCACAACAAAAGGCAATTCGGCTTGTACTCGCTTTAATTGTAACTGCTTATGCTCATAAATATCCATCAGATCGGGTAACAACTCGTCTAAAAGATTATCTACCGACACTTCTTCCGTTTCAGTATATTGCCCGTTTTCTATGCGCGAAAGCAATAGCAGTGACTTATTCAGTTTTACTGCCCTACCCAGTGTGGAATAGACAGCATCCAGTTCACGAAGTTGTTCTTCGCTCAAATTCTCATTTTCAGCCAATAATTCCAGTTTTCCCCGGGCAATGGCAAGCGGAGTCTGCAACTCGTGTGAAGCGTTTTCTATAAACTGTTTTTGTTCATTGTAGATGTGGTGACTACGGTTCGCCATTTCCATAGCGGCCTCATTCAGCACCTTGAATTCACGGATATTGGTAGAATTATCAAGCGGAGTGACCACATTTTCCGGACGAAGCTGTTGTAGCCACGCCACCATTTTATTCAACGGAAGAAATACTTTACCCAATATCAACCGTGTACCTATCGCCGTACATATCAGAAAGAGTACAAACAGGATTACCAGATACCACAACATTGCCTCCACCATATCATCACGTTCCAAGGTCGATATCATCAGCTCCAATTCATAATATTGCCCGTTGGGCATCATGAAAGCGGTGCGGAACACACGTACCGGCTCATTTTCATCTTCGCTTTCCACGTACATAAACGAGTCGTAATAGATGTTACGGTGGTTCTTGGCCTGTTCCACCGAAATGGGATGGAAAAAGTAGAAAGACATCAAGTCTCCTTCCTTCTCCAGCACCGACGGGTCATACAACGCATTATTAATAATGATTTGCGCGTAGTTAGCCAGTGCATCATCCGTCTCGTCCACCACCTCATCAATAATGGTGTAATAAAACAGTGCGCCCCATATAGCCATCAACAATAACAGCCACAAAGACAATTTACGATAGGTGTACCCCAATAACCTCATACTTCAGACAATTTATAACCAAAACCATATACAGCCTTCAACTCCACCGTTGCTCCGATTTGTTTTAACTTCCTACGCAAATTTTTCACTTGTGAATAAATGAAATCCAAAGAATCAGCTTGGTCTATGTTATCACCCCATACGGACTCCGCCAAACTCATCTTATTTATGACGCGATTAGGATTGACAACAAAATAGTACAGCAAATCAAACTCTTTACGATTCAACGTCAACGGCTGTCCATCTACTTCTACTTGCCGTTTCTCCGGATACAACACCAAATTACCGATGGTGGCTGTCACATCACCTTTGGCCTGCCGACGACGGATAAGAGACTTTACACGGGCATTCAACTCAGCCAGATGAAACGGCTTCGTCAAATAATCATCCGCACCCAGTTCTAATCCATCCACTTTATCGTCCAACGAATCCTTGGCAGAGATAATGAGCACACAATCGCTGCGATGCAATTTCTTCAATTCACGAAGCAAGTCAAGCCCACTTCCTCCCGGCAACATAATATCCAACAAGATGCAGTCGTAATCGTAATCATTAATCTTGTCCAATGCCGAAAAGAAATCAGCCGCGGTTTCCACTACAAATTTTTCTTTTAAGAGCGAAGTGCGGATGGTTTCCCGCAAATCCTGCTCGTCTTCTACTACTAATATTTTCATGGCAACAAAGATCTGTTCTGATTTTGGAAAAAGTCTGGAACAAAGAAACAAAAAGCTATGGATAAATACAAGAAACGCCCCAAATGGATGCCACTATTTTCATCCATTCGGGGCGTTCCTCGTCAATCATTATACAATTCTGTCATCTGTTTGCCGGTCTGCGGTGCCTTTTCTGATAATCGGCATACTGCTCTTCCGTCATAATCTTTTGCAATTTCTTTTCGTAATTCTCGCGATTTGCCTTCATTTCCTGCAACTTCTTTTCGCGTTCTGCTTTCAGCTGTTCCCGCTGCTCATCCGTCATGCTCGCCATCTGACCGGCACGATAGCCCTCCCGATAAGCTCTTTCATACTCGCCATTGTCACAACATCCTCTGCGAGGGCGTCTGTAATCACGCGGACCATCACAACAATCATAGTAACCATCACAAGGCTGATGATGTCGCCATGCTGCGCGCCCTCTGGGAGGCATCGGCATATCTTTTCTATTTTCAATCCATTCTTTGTTTGCTTCCAGTAACTGTTTCTGTTGCTCATCGTTCAGGCCATATTCCCTCACCATACGCTCCGTGATGCGTTCGGCACGTTTGTCAACATTTACTTTGTTATCATTAGGGCGAACATCTTGCGCCATTGTCATGCCACTTACCAAAAAGGCTGCGGCTGCTATCCATACAAATCTTTTCATACTCTTTTCATTCTTTAAGTTTAAAACATTCATGTTGGTTGCGCAACATCTATATGACGAGAACCGATGTAAAAAGTTTAAATGCAGACAGCCCGTTCATACTTTTTTAAGATTTATTCTCGATAACCACCTTAATTACACCATCCAATTTATGCTCAAAAATATCATAGGCTTTTTCTATCTCACGCAAAGGATACCTGTGAGTAATAAGCGGCGTTGTATCAATCTTCCCGGCAGCGATAAGCTGAAGAATCTCGGCACAATCACAACCATCCACACCACCGGTTTTAAAGATTAGATTCTTGCCATACATATCGGGCAACGGAAGTATTTGCGGCCGATCATACAGAGCAACAACCGTAACTATGGCATTGGGACGGGCACACTCCCATGCCAATCGGAAAGTATCATCAGCACCTGCCACTTCCAACACGACATCGGCACCGCCATGAGCGCTATGCTGTAACACGAAATTCCTGCAATCCTCCGGTTCTGTCACCAACACATCCGGATAATGCTTGCGGATGAACTGAATCCGCTCTGCTGATTTCTCACAGACGATGACACGCCGAGGATGCTTCAACAACACACAAAGCAAAGTGCAAATGCCCGTAGGACCTGCACCGATAATCAGCACCGTATCTTCTTCCGTAATCTCGGATATACGTGCCGCCCAAAATCCAGTAGCCAAAATGTCGCCCACAAAAAGCGCCTGTTCATCAGTTACGCTGTCCGGAATCCGATTCAACCCCTGGTCTGCATAAGGCACCCTGACGTATTCTGTCTGCCCGCCGTCAATACGGCATCCTAAAGCCCAGCCGCCATTCACGTCGGTACAATTGTTGACAAAACCATGTTGGCAAAAGAAACATTCACCACAAAATGTCTCCACATTCACCGTCACCCTGTCACCGGGCTTAACGGTAGTAACCGAAGCACCGACCTGCTCCACGATTCCTACCAACTCATGACCTACGGTGATGCCCGGTACCGCACGCGGCACACTTCCGTGTTTAATATGAAGGTCACTGGTACAAATACTGCTCAATGTTACTTTTACAATGGCATCGCGCTCATCTACCAATAAAGGTTTTACTTTCTCTATTAATTCGAACTTTCCATGTTCAATATAAGTATATGCCAGCATAAATCTTTCTTTTTATTGATTCTACCTCAAAATCATTCCTATAGACAAAAATAGAGATTAATTTCATTTGGGGACATAAAATCCTTCAAAATCAGATATGTCCTATTGAAGTGAAATTATACAAAAAGTCACATTATACGCCAAATATCGATGCAGAAAGATAGAGAAACGACTTTATTACTAACCAATCATTTTATCAAAATCGCCAAGGTAGGTTTTATTAACACTCAAATTCTGCATAAATATACAAAGCGTATGTATATATAAGGCATAAAATGTATAAATATACAATTCGGAAGGAACTTCTCAGAAGCAAGAAAGGTGTTTTTTTCATGTTCGAAACAAACTTCCCCCGTGCTCGAAGTTAATTTCGAACACGGGGGAAATTAATTCCGCTCTTCCGAGTGTTGAATATTCTTACTTCGGAGGCTGTTTTCGTTCTATTTTTCTTGTATACATTTCTTTATCTATCTGTATTACAGAAATATACAAATTTTTACTTCTTTATTTTCAAAGCAGTCAGCCTTTGATTGGAAATAAGCGATTCTCAGCGATTTCAAAATACAAAATGTCATTTTGAAAGTTACATCAGATTACTTGCCAATTCACTCAACTGACTACGTTCTCCTTTCACCAGATTGACATGAGCAAACAAGTTCTGGTCACGCATACGGTCAATCATATAAACTAATCCGTTAGACTGACTATCCAAATAAGGCTGGTCTATCTGCTGAATATCACCCGTAAAGACCATCTTGGTGCCTTCACCTGCACGAGTGATAATCGTCTTTATCTCATGCGGAGTGAGGTTCTGAGCCTCATCAATAATACAATAGGTCTCGCTCAAACTACGTCCACGGATGAAAGCCAGTGCTTCGATAATCAACTGTTCGTTCTTCTGCATATCTTCCAGACGCTTCACCTCACTTGAATTAGAAGCAAACTGATGCTTAATGACGTTTAAGTTATCGAACAACGGCTGCATATATGGAGCGACTTTGTCTTTTGCATCCCCCGGCAAAAAACCGATGTCTTTATTAGACAATGCCACAATAGGACGCGCCAATAATATCTGTTTGTAAGTATTGAGTTGACTTAAGGCGGCTGCCAATGCCAGCAACGTTTTACCCGTACCGGCCTTACCCGTAAGCGCCACTAACTTAATATCCGGGTCATTAAGCACTTCAAAGGCAAAACTCTGTTCTGCATTACGTGGTTCTATTCCGTAGTTTCTGGTCTTATTGACGCGGCAAACCGTATGAGTAAACGGATTATAACGTGCCAGCACACTACTACGGTCGCTCTTCAAGACAAAACATTCGTTGGGATGAATGATATCTTTAAAATCGAATTCAGATATATCCAATCCCTCTTTGCTGGAATAAATACGGTCTATCAAAGTCGGCTCTATGTCTTCGAATACCTCGTTTGACTTATCGAAAATATCCGTATTAACCACCGTATCGTTAATATACTCCTCACACAACAGACCGATGGAACGAGCCTTCATGCGTAGGTTTACATCCTTCGTGACAAGAATGGTTTTCATCTTCGGATTTTTGTGCGAAATCCAGTCGGTCACCGCCAGTATCTGATGGTCGGGAATCCTTTCAGGGAATGAATCACGAACACGAGGAGCATCCACCGAACCGGCAATGACAAACAGCCGTCCCAAACCTTCGCCTAACGGAGCTCCTTTCGTAAAAAGATTATCGTCAGTGATAGAATCAAGTTCACGGACAAACTCACGAGCATTGAAATTAATCTGCTCATTACCTTTCTTGAACTTGTCAAGCTCTTCCAGTACAACTATCGGCAAATAAATGTCGTTTTCTTGGAAATTCTTCAAACAGTTGTAGTCGTGAAGGATAACATTGGTATCAATCACAAAATTTTTCTTTGCTCCCATATTCGTTAGATTTAAATAGTTAGTACCTTTGTTGCTTTTAAAGATAGCAAAATTAAAGAATGGCTGTCATTCTAACCACGTTAATTTTCTCAAAAATGAACTATAACGACACTTTAGATTACTTATACAACAGTGTTCCCATGTTTCAGCAAGTAGGAAGCAAAGCTTATAAGGAAGGACTTGAAAACACGTTGGCACTGGACGAACATTTCAATCATCCGCATCGCTCTTTTCGTAGCATTCATATAGCAGGAACCAATGGGAAAGGGTCTTGTTCGCATACTTTGACTGCCATATTGCAAGAAGCCGGCTATCGGGTGGGATTATACACGTCCCCGCATCTCGTGGATTTCCGCGAGCGTATCCGCATCAATGGGCAACCCATTCCGGAAAGATATGTCATTGAGTTCGTAGAAAAAGAGAAGGAGTTCTTTGAACCGCTTCATCCGTCATTTTTCGAATTGACGACTGCAATGGCTTTCCGCTATTTTGCAGATGAGAAAGTAGATGTGGCTGTAATTGAAGTGGGATTAGGGGGACGGTTGGATTGCACCAATATCATCCGACCGGATTTGTGCGTCATCACTAACATCAGCTTTGACCATACCCAATTTCTGGGAAACACATTGGCTCTGATTGCAAATGAGAAGGCGGGGATTATTAAGGAGGGTGTACCGGTGGTTATTGGTGAAACTACGCCGGAAACTTATCCTATATTTGCAGAAAAAGCACGCACCATGAAAGCGCCCATTTTCTTTGCCGAAGAAGAAAAGCAGGAAGAGGCTTATCCTCAACTGAACAATGAACTAAAAGGATTGTATCAACAGAAGAATCAACGCACCATATTAACCGCCATACCGTTACTGAAAAAAGCGGGATACCGCATAGATGATACGGCTGTGTACAACGGATTCGCACATGTATGCGAATTGACAGGACTAATGGGCAGATGGCAGAAGTTACAAGACTCCCCTACCCTGATATGTGACACGGGGCATAATGTAGGCGGCATGACCTACATTGCTCAGCAATTGAAAGAACAGTCATACCGTAAACTGCATATCGTTATCGGAATGGTGAATGACAAAGATATCAGTGGCGTATTAGCCTTGCTCCCCAAAGAAGCGACGTATTACTTTACCAAAGCAAGTGTAAAACGTGCCCTGCCCGAACAGGAATTGCAGCAAATGGCTATGCAAATGGGATTAACAGGAAATTGCTATCCGGATGTTCCGGAGGCTGTACGCGCCGCACAAAAAAACAGCCTCCCGGAAGACTTTATCTTCGTAGGAGGCAGCAGTTTTATTGTAGCCGACTTGTTAGCGCACCGCGATGCACTCAATCTCCACTAATGCATCTTTCGGCAGGGCTTTTACTGCTACTGCCGAACGTGCAGGATATGCGCCGGAAAAGTAAGTAGCATATACGCCATTCATGGCAGCAAACAAAGACATATCAGCTAAGAACACCGTAGTCTTCACTACGTTATCCATGCTTAACCCTGCTTCCTGCAAAATGTTTTTCAGATTCTCAAGCGACTGACGGGCTTGCTCTTCGATGCTTTCAGGCATCGTGCCTGTTTCAGGATTTACCGGCAACTGACCGGATACAAATATCATACCATTGGCCTCAATGGCTTGGCTATAAGGTCCTATAGCCCCAGGTGCTTTTTCGCAACAAATTACTTTTTTCATTGTATCTTGCATTTAAATGATTAATATCTTTTTGCATTCATCCATCAAAAAATAGAATGGACAGATGCAGTATTTCCTTATATCACGCATTTTACTTTATGAATAAGTTAAATGCTTCATTTCACTCATAACCAGTTTTACACCTAGACTTAACGATGATGAGGGAAGTCCCTCAAAAGCTCTACCCAAAAAGTAGAGCTTTTTTGTTGTTCTGTTTCCGATATAAAATCAAATTATTTACAGTATTTCTCTATCAGTGCATCTACGTTAGGGTCACCCATCTCTTTTGCCTTGGCAAAGCTGGTACATGCCTGCTCTTTCTGCTTCAATTGGACATAAGCTAATCCCATCAAACGGTATGCCTCTGCATAATTAGCATCGACTTTCAACGCTTCTTGAAGAATCTTCACCGCTTCATCCGAACGTCCTACACGGATATTAATAACGGCATACTCTGCACGATAAGTTACATCCTTCGGATTCAATTCAATGGCTTTGGCAATGTCATCCAAAGCACGCTGATATTGACGTGACTTCATAGCAGCCTGTTCGCGATAATAAAAAAAGACATCATTCACATTACCTTTTACAGCATCATAATAAGCATCATAATCAGCCATAGCTAAACGTGCCTTATCTGCATTCATAAGCACCCGCGCACGTTCCAACAAATAAGGAGCGGCATCCTCCGTGTAAGGCTTCGAGAAACGCGAAACACAGCTGTCCATCAATGCCAATACTTCTTCTACCGGAGCTTTCAACAGCTCTTTGGTGCGAGCTGTACTAAAGAATGTAACGGGTGAAGCGATAGAGGATGTATCAACCACTTGATAACAGGATAAAGCCCCCTCATAATCTTGTTTAGCGAACAAAATGTCACCTTTCAATTGCATATATACAGGTAGCGGACGAATCGCAATAGCTTCCCCTATTTCTGTCAGTGCTTTGTCATACGACCAATCTTGATATGGATCTTTGGGTGCAGTCAGATTGTAATTATAAATAAGTTTGGCACGATTATAATACACGTCATCTTTTGAGTTAGTCACCTTCAAAGCCTCATCTAAATCTGCTACGACTTTATCTATCGACGCATGTTCTTGAGACAACTGCATGCGGTTTGTTGCACGGCGTATGTAACCGTCGGCACTCTCAGGATAGGCAGCCACAAAATCGTCTAATGCCTGGGCATATTTCTCCGGCGACAGTTGTGAAGAGGCCATATAAAGAAAGACTAATGCCTGCTCTTCTGTATCGGGCAATGCTTTTTTAATACCGATTTGCTGCAAAGCAATATCACTATATGCAAAAGGAGTAATGGACAGAGACATAACATAATCAGCCCCTACTCCATAGCAGATGGTAGCTGTATCTTGTCCGGATGATTTTTGGGCAAGAGCCAATACTTGGCCTTCTTCATTCATGACGGGACAACTCACCATTTTCTCTTTTAAATGCATATCCAACGTATAGTAGCTATATTTGCCCGAAAATGTATCAGCCACTTTCACGTGTCCTGTACTACAGGTACGGTCTTTCTGTGTGGAATATGGCAAGACGTAAACGGAAGCTCCAATTGCCGCAGGGGTAGTTGCCGGTACAAGCATTGGAACTTTCTTCGATGTAATATCTACCCGAAATTTCACCACGTCGTACATATCATCTGCACCCAAGATGGCTACCACAGGCATCTGCTCACCTTTTGCAGTAATTATCACTGCACGGTTTGCTCCTTTGAAAAGGGAAAAGTCTGACAACGCGATTCCATCCTCACTTACAAAAAAGCCGTTACCGGTATTCAATATTTTGTCACTCTTATCATAAGTTATCACAGAAAATACGGCCTGCTTGGCCTTTTCCACCCATTTGGGCACTTGTGCCATTCCTTTCTGCATACAAAGACAGAGAAGGAATGCAATCACGCATAAAAATCGCATTTTTCTCATACTTCTTTCTTATTTCATTCTCTGTTTTACAGCTTCATAAATCAGGATTCCGGCTGCAACAGATACATTTAATGATTCAATCGTTCCTAACATAGGTATCTTTACCCATTCGTCGCACAAGGCAAGATTATCATACGAAACGCCTTTGTCCTCAGCGCCCATGATAATGCACAAGGGATTCGTGTAATCGGCACGTGTGTAGTCATAGTCACCCTTTTCTGTCGCAGCAACAATATGAAAACCACTCTCTTTCAAAAAACGAAGTGTTCCTGTCAAACTATGTTCACGACATACGGGTAAAGTATGTAGTGCACCGGCTGAGGTCTTAACTGCATCTGCATTCACCGTTACACTATTACGCATCGGAATAATGACAGCATCTACTGCCGCACACTCACAGGTCCGAGCTATGGCACCGAAATTACGGACATCGGTTATTCCATCCAACATAACAAACAAGGGAGTTTTACCCTGCTCAAAAAGGAATGGTACCAAATCTTCCACTTTCTGATACGTAACTGCGGAAACGAAAGCAATCACTCCCTGATGATTCTTACGAGTAATGCGATTGAGCCTTTCTACAGGTACACGCTGCACTAAAATATCATGTCCTTTTACTACGGACAATAACTCTTGCGACAGCTCACTTTGTATATCTTTCTTAAGCAATATCTTATCAATATCCCTACCCGCTTGAATAGCTTCTATCACAGCACGGACACCGAAGATTATTTCATTTTTTTCTATCATCAAACAAACTTTTTAGAATTCAATATGTATCTTACAACAAGAAGCAAAACAAAAACACTGACATACAGTTTAAAACTGATATACCGTTCTTTCTACTATTTAATAATTACTGATTCAGTAATGCTCTTGCATTATTTAATGCTGCTTCAGTTAAAACAGAACCGCTCAACATATGAGCGACTTCCTCTACCCGTTCTTCTTGAGAAAGACAGCGGATATAGCTAATAGTCTCCGTCTCATTGTCCTGCTTATATACCTTATAATGTTTTTTCCCGCGAGCAGCTATCTGCGGTAAATGAGTAATGCTAATGACCTGGCGTTTCTGTTCACCCATCTCTTCCATTATATCAGCCATTCGGTCAGCTATCTCACCAGAAACTCCCGTATCAATTTCATCAAATATAATGGTCGGTAGCTTTACAGCACCAGCTATCATGGCTTTCACAGAAAGCATGACACGGGCAATCTCTCCTCCTGATGCCACAGAAGAAATATTTTGTAAAACTCCATTTTTATTAGCTGAGAATAAGAAAGTCACTGTATCCATGCCATGCCCCCCGGGCTCATCAAGTTTTCCCAATTCTATGCAAAAACGAACATTGGGCATTCCTAATACGGAAAGGCGGGCTATCATCTGACTTTCCACTCCACGAGCTGCCTCTAAACGGAGTTTGGTTAATGCCGAAGCTTGTTGTTTCACACGGCTATAGCATTCTTTACAATGCGCCTCCAATTCTGCTATCTGTTCTTCCAAAGAATCAGATTCTGTCAAACGGGCTATATAATCAGCCTGTAATGACAACAAGTCATTTACTGTATCAACATGATGTTTTTGTTCAAGGGTATAGATTAGATTTAAGCGTTCGTTGACTTCCTGCAAACGTTCCGGATTAAACTCAATGACCTCCGCACGTTCCGCTACATCTTGAGCAATGTCTTTCAGTTCAATATATGAGCTTTCCAAACGATTCGTTAGCTCTTCTGCTGCTGCATAGTTTCTTTGTAAACTCTGCATCATATATTGACATTCCTTCAAAGCTACCAACATACCATTGTCGTCATCAGAAAGTAACTGTGAAACATGGTACAAACCTGCTTTTATTTCCTCTGCATGTGACAATAAATCAGCTTCCTTCTCTAAAGATTCTTGCTCGCCAGCAACTAAATGTGCCTCTTCCAATTGTTCTAATTGAAAACGCAAGTAATCTTCATCCGCTTTATCGCGGTGATTCTTTGCAATCAACTCTTCAAGTTTTTGCTGTACTTTTCTCCATTCCCGATATGAAGACTGATAACTGACAAGCACTTCTCCATCATGCGCCAATATATCCAACACATCCAATTGGAAACCCTCTTTGTTTAATAGCAAATTCTGATGTTGCGAATGGATATCTATCAAACGTTCTCCCAGTTCCCTCATTTGTGTCAACGAAGCCGGTGTATCATTAATAAATGCACGACTCTTACCCGATGCATAAACTTCTCTACGAAGGATACACTCATCTTCATATTCCAATTCTCTTTCTTCGAAAAATGGGCGCATATCATAAGCCCCTATTTCAAAACGAGCCTCAATGATACATTTAGATGCTCCTTGACGGATAGATTTTACATCAGCACGTTGCCCCAGTAACAATCCTATTGCTCCTAAAATAATAGATTTACCTGCACCAGTTTCACCTGTTATCACAGAAAAGCCACTTTCGAAATTGATATCCAACTTCTCGATTAGTGCGTAATTCTGTATATATAATGAATGTAACATATATATGATCCAATATGCTATCGTAAAACTTTCACCAAATGATCAATAATGTCTATCGCTACTTCCACTTTCGACTTCAATGGATAATCATGTCGCCCTTGTTGATCGATGATACTGATTTTATTTGTATTATAGCGGAATCCGGCTCCCTCATCATTTAAAGAGTTCAGAACGATGAAATCTAAGTTCTTACGCTTCATCTTCTCTTCAGCATTATGTTGCTCGTTCTGTGTTTCAAGAGCAAATCCCACCAGTACTTTTTTTGTTGACATTGTGTTTTTCATCTCTCCTAAACGGGCAGCAATATCACGAGTAGGAACTAAAGAGAGTTCCATAGCTCCCTGTTTTTCCCGCTTAATTTTTTGACCTGCGACTTGCTCGGGCATATAATCAGCCACTGCTGCCGACAAGATAGCTGCATCTACTTTGGAGAACAAATCCGTAGTTACATCATACATCTGATAAGCTGATTCCACATCATATCTATGGATAGTAGCATAATGAGTCTGCATCTGCACAGGTCCCGCCACCAAGAATACTTCTGCTCCCCGAGAAGCACACTCATCGGCCAAAGCGAATCCCATCTTCCCTGACGAATAATTACCAATAAAACGTACAGGGTCTATTTTCTCATAAGTAGGGCCTGCTGTAATAAGGATTTTTTTTCCCACCAAATCACCATCAACAGCAGTAAAATAGTTCTCTAAATATTGTATAATAGCATCTGGCTCCTCCATCCTACCTTTACCCACCAAGTGGCTTGCAAGTTCACCCGTTCCCGGCTCTATGATATGATTTCCATAAGAACGGAGTATATCCAAATTCTTCTGTGTAGCCGGATGAGCATACATATCCAAATCCATTGCAGGTGCTACGAAAACCGGAGCCTTCGCCGACAGATAGGTAGTAATTAACATATTATCAGCCACACCATTTGCCATTTTACCAATAGTAGATGCACTAGCTGGAGCTATTAACATCGCATCTGCCCATAGACCTAAATCCACATGGCTATTCCACGAGCCGTCACGACGATCAAAGAACTCACTGATCACAGGTTTTCCGGTCAGCGTAGAGAGAGTTAAAGGAGTTATAAATTCTTTACCTGCCGGCGTAATGACCACTTGTACTTCTGCACCCCGTTTTATTAATCCCCGAATCAGATAACAAGCTTTATATGCAGCAATACTACCGGTAATGCCTAATACAATTTTCTTTCCTTTCAGTCTATTTGCCATAATCTCCCTGTTCACTTTTGAGTCATTTCCCGCAAACGTATTTTAGTCAGCATAGCCTTCGTATTCAGTGTAAAATCACTACTCAACATCCAGCTATAATAACCGGGATCACGATGCAGTACTTCCATTACCGGTATACCTTTATACTTACCAAAATTAAAGACTTCTACTCCTTGGTCATTATACACCATACGACCGGCAAAGTCTACATTTTTAGTAAAACTAGAATAATCAGATAGGAAAGCAACATCATTTTTTAATTCCGGATAACGGTCTAACTGTGCCATCAGCACTTCGTATGTAGCACGTGTATCACCTTCGGCTGAATGAGCATCTTCCAAATCTTTATCACAATAAAATTTATATGCAGCTGAAAGTGTACGCTGTTCCATTTTATGGAAAATGACCTGTACATCTATAAACTTACGACGACTTAAATCAATATCCACACCCGCACGTAGAAATTCTTCCGCCAAAACAGGTATATCAAAACGGTTAGAATTAAAACCCGCGAGATCACATCCTTCTATATCATTAGCTATACTACGCGCGACTTCTTTGAATGTGGGACAATCAATCACATCGGCATCATAAATACCATGCACAGCAGATGCTTCTGCCGGAATAGGCATACCGGGATTAATACGCATTGTCTTAGACTCTTCATTTCCATTAGGATACACTTTCAGATAGCAAATCTCTACAATACGGTCACTATTAATATTGGTTCCTGTCGTCTCCAAATCAAAAAAGACCAAAGGATTTTTAAGATTCAGTTTCATTACATCTAATATTTACACCGTGGCAAATAGAAAATAAAATAATGCCACATATCACCTATTAATCATTCAGCATCATCGGCATGAGCAGCATCAACAAATCTTCATTTTCTTCCTGCTCTACCGGAATAATAACACCTGCACGTGACGGGTCAGCTAATTCAATAACGACTTCATCAGCAGCAATATTGTTTAAGATATCAATGAGGAATGTTGACTTGAAACCAATACTCATCGGAGCACCATCATATTGACAGGTTAAAGTTTCTTCAGCAGAAGTAGAAAAATCAATATCCTGAGCAGAAATTACAATCTGATCTGCCAGTAAGCGCAATTTGATAAGGCTACTGGCTTGCGAAGAAAATATGGAAACACGTCGTAAAGCACCTATCAACATTTGACGGTCAATAGTTACTTTATAAGGATTGTTCTGCGGAATAACAGAATTGTAGTTAGGATAACGTCCCTCAATAAGACGACATACCATCCGATAATCAGACAAAGTAAAAGAAGCATTGCGCTCATCAAATTCCAATATCACATTACCTTGTTCTTTAGCCAGAAGACCGCGCATAAGAGCTGCCGGCTTCTTCGGTAGTATAAAAGCAGCACGCTCATTACCATGAACAGCAAGCGTTTTACAACGAACCAGTTTATGACCATCGGAAGCCACAAGAGTAATATCTTCTGTAGTGATATCAAAATAGACACCATTCATCACCGGACGCAACTCGTCATCCGCCGTAGCAAAAAGAGAGCGATTAATGCCACTTTGTAATACTTGGGCATCTATATCAACATGAACAGCACTAGCACTAAGTTGTACGGGAACAGGAAATTCGTTCGCATTTTGCCCCATCAGACTGTATTTACCATTAAGATATTGCACAGTAACTTCGAGCGTCTGAGGATTTACATCAAACGTCAAAGGCTGTTCTGGAATCTCTTTAAGAGCATCAAGTAATGTCTTGGCAACGATAGCACAGCGACCTTCAGCCTGACTGTCTGCTACTTCAATGGTAGTAATAAGAGTAGTTTCACTATCAGAAGCAGTAACAGACAAAGTCCCATCACGCAATTCAAACAAGAAACAATCTAAAATGGGGAGGGCATTCTTGGAATTAATAACACGCCCTACGGCTTGCAAACGACCGGTAAGTGCTGTACTAGAAATTACAAACTTCATGGCTTTATTTATATATTTAATGTTTAATATTTTCTCCTTATTCAGAACAATCCATCCGCAAGTAACAGAAAGGGATAGTGCCGGACAAAGTTAGAAAAAGAAACGACGGCGGCAAAGAAATAGCAGGAAAAAAACAGGGCTAGCATAATCAGCATCTCAGCGAAAAGTAGTACCTTCGCCACGAATTAAAGAACTGAGACATGGAATTTACAGGTAAAATTATCGCCGTATTACAGCCCAGAGGCGGCGTATCAAAATCGGGCAACGAATGGAAAGTACAAGAATACGTCATTGAAGACCATGGCCAATATCCGAGGCGGATGTGTTTCGATGTATTCGGAGCAGATAAAATAGAGCAATTTAACATTCAAATGGGAGAAGAGTTAACGGTTTCTTTTGACATTGATGCACGTCAATGGCAAGACCGTTGGTTCAATAGCATACGGGCATGGAAAGTTGAACGAGTAGCAGCCACAGCAGGAACATCATCCGTAGGACCGGAGATACCTCCTCCCGCGCCCACTGTAATGCCCGACTTTACACAGGCAGAAGAATCAACCGATGATCTGCCATTCTAAATATAAATCCAAATAAAAAAGTAAGAGGTGAACGAATACTATAAAAATCGTTCACCTCTTATTTATACAGACCAATACTAATCCATCTCATTAAAACTCTATTTCCAATCCATCCACAGCCATGACAACATCAGGCGGCAAAAGCCGCTCAACATCAGCGTGAAGCCCAATACCATGACTCATATGTACCAAATAAGTACGACGAGCCCCCACAGTCCGTGCAATCGCAAGCGCTTCTGACAATGACTGATGAGTAGGATGTGGTTCCATGCGCAAAGCATTAAGTATAAGCACTTCAACTCCAGCAAATGCATGAAGAGTATCAGTAGGAAGCTCGGACATATCAGTCACATATCCCAATCTTCGCCCAATACGAAACGCCAATATAGGTAAACGGCCATGCATCACTTGAAGAGGCATAACTTCAGTTGTCCCTACCTGGAAAGAAACACCCGGCTCAATACGATGAACAAAAATACGAGGTACTCCCGGATAAGTACGGTTAACAAAGCAATAAGGCATACGCATCTCAAGATGACGAGCTGTTTCTGCTGATGCAAAAATGGGAATATCGCCAAAAGGACAAAAAGGACGAAGGTCATCCAACCCGCCAACATGGTCGTAATGCTCATGAGTAATAAGTACACCGTCAATGCGATGAAACCAGGCTTGACCCGCATTAAGCATCTGCCATCGAAAATCAGGCCCGCAATCAATAAGGATCGAGTCTCCACTGTCTGTAGTAACAATAGCTGAAGTACGTAACCGATGATCACGAGAATCGGCTGACGTACAAACCGGACAAGTACAACCCACTTGCGGCACACCGGTAGAGGTGCCTGTACCTAAAAAACGAAGTTTCATAAAGACAAGAGTAAACTTTTCATTTAATGTAAGTTCAACGCAACAGATTCTCTTAGCAACAAACATCTAAAAGAACTTAAGTATTTCTGTGAAAACAGTTAAGTTTTTCTCT
>CALUJK010000038.1 GCA_944320945.1 uncultured Bacteroides sp.
GCCTGAGAACCTTCAAACAATGGAAACAAGAGATGATATAATGGTCTTCACGCATATGCGTGGGGCTGTTATTCCCACATCTGTTTCCAAAGGTTTTCTCAGGGCCTGTACATTAAGAAGTGTGGCATACAGTTCCACGCTTCGTGCATTTTAATAATTTAAAGGCTTTCGTAGGGACTGTGGAGGCAGGAGGAATATAATATGAGTAAAACTGCTAAGATTGTCGTAACGATTATTGTTGTTTTTGCATTTTTCATGTTGTTTGCTTTGGTAAATGCTGGTAGAGAAGCATCGGGGCATAGCACTCCGGGAATTTTAGGGTTAATTCTCTTTGCTGCTGCTTATGGCGCAATCAGAGCCATATGGAAAAGTGGAAAAGATAAAAGTAAGGATAACAATAATGACTATCCTGATTCAATGCTTCAAAAATAAAGTATCGTACTATGTTCAAAGATTATTATAAAATCCTTGGCATAACCCAACAGGCATCTACTTCGGAAATCAAATCTGCTTATCGTGCGATGTCTATGAAATGGCATCCGGACAGAAATCCTGGGGTAGATGTGACTGCAATCATGCAAGATATAAATGAAGCCTATGCCATTCTTAAGGATGAGGATAAACATCGCAGGTATGATGAAGAATATGACAGATTTATCAGGCAATATCACGATGATTTGACTTTACATGAAGAAGACGGAAAAGACAATCATGAATCTGCAGATCAAAATCATTCGTCACGTTGGGAATATGACTATGATATTCAAGATGAAACCCTGAAAGAAGACATTAAAACAGCCAGACAATATGCAAAAGAACTCGTTGAAGAGTTTCTAAAATCATTTAAGGATGCATCTAAGAACGCTGCAAAGGGCGCATGGTCTGGTGCAAAAGGTTATGTGTATGTTGCCATAATTATGACATTGATTGGTGTTGTTATTAAAACTTGTCATTCTGCAAATGAACAGAATGTAGATTCATATTCAGAATTTTATGAACCGATTGACAGTTTCAATGCACAAGTGAATGAAGAAATTGCAAAACTTCCTGTTCCTATCAAGATTCTGCCTTCTTTTACAACGCCTGAAAATTGGACTAAATATGCAATAGACAATAATGCTTTTTCGATATCAGTTCCAAACACTGTAGAATTGCGTCATGAATACGACAGTTATACTCGCCAGTTGCAAGAATTGGGATTTGCATGTAATTCAGATAGAGTGGTATTCCAACAAAAAGGCCTTTCTCGTAAGAAAAAGGATGCCTATAATCACTATTGCAGGATTATTATTTTGCATACGACAGGAAATGCTGGTGATTTCCTTCACTCTTATGAAACAGAGTATATCGACTATGAAACAAAATCATTTTTGAAAGATTTGGTTTTGTCGGAATTGGGTCCAGCATACAAGTTGTTGGATGAGCCAGATTATGAATGGATATGCATTGGAACTATGAATGCAATAGAAATCAAATATCGCAGAAGTGGAAGTAACGGGAATACAACGGCATGTACCATGTATTTACTTTTCAATTATGACGAAATGGTAAAAATGATTGTATCTTATCATGAACAAGAAAAAGATATATGGTTACCAGATTTAGACAATGTAATTAGAACTTTTAAATGGAATTGATACATGAAAAGAATAGTATGTTTGATAGCTTTCTTCCTGTTTGTTACGCATTACGCATTAGCACAGGTTTTGTATATTTATGGGGGAAAAGACCATGATGTCTATTTAGGAAAATTGAATGCAAGCGAATATGATTCCGAATCTATATGGAACGAATATGGAACGTATGGAAACGAATATAATTCAAAATCTATATGGAATGAGTATGGAACGTATGGAAGTGAATATAGTTCATGCAGCCCTTTTAATGCTTATGCAACCTATCCACCTGTATTGGTGGATTCAAAAGGAAATTTTTATGGATATTTCACGATCAACAAATATAAAAGTAATCGAGCGGATTTTGATCTGGTAAACATTATATGCGAATATTATGAATATATACGTGAAGATGTGAGTGATTGGTACAATAAGATATTTGATTAGGTACAAACGATATTTGCTGGGGTTGGGAAGATGTCAATGCCAAAACAAAAGCATTAAATGATACAATCTGACATTTAGTTACATCTACCTCGGTGAATAAATCTATCATTTTGTTAGGATGGTATTCCTTTGCTTGAAAATATAAGAATACCTTTTGTTATTCAATTTGATTGCGTATCTTTGCACTCATAAGAGTTGTTTGACAGAAATACACTGCAAATCGCAGAAATGGCGACTGTCGCCAAGTCATTACCTCGTTCTTTGAAAAATACTCATAAGTGGCTTATTTATAATATATTTCTATTTATATATCGAATTTTATATAAAAAGGAAACACCTTAACAAGATTGGCCTGTCAAGGTGTTTTCTTTTTATTTCTTCTCCAACGACCGTAGCGGTTGTCGGAGGGTCTGTATCGTTCAAAAAAAGATATGGATTACTTCTTTTGGTGATTACCGTAGCGGTTCATGAACTTATCTACACGACCGGCTGTATCTACCAACTTAGCCTTACCGGTATAGAACGGGTGTGAAGAACTGGAGATTTCCAGCTTAACCAGCGGATAAGTCTCACCTTCGAACTCGATAGTTTCTTTGGTGGCAACTGTAGAACGAGACAAGAACATGTCGCCGTTAGACATATCTTTAAATACTACCGGACGGTAATTTTCAGGATGAATACCTTTTTTCATTTTGATATCGTTTTTAATTATTACTTCAGTTTACTATTAGTTTTGGTAACAAATACTGTGTAATGGTTTTATTTGGCGCGACAAAGATAGCGCTTTTCTGAGAAAACAGAAAAAGTTTGGAGAAAAAAAGGGGCTATTGGCTTTAATTTTAGTGAAGTAGGGGCATGAGGGGAAGTCAAAATATGTCATCTGCGTGCCATAATACATTTTCCTTTGGTTTTATGGGGCGGATGGTAAAATGTGCGTACAAAAAAGAGAGGGTAGAATAGGGGGTTGCTCCGAAGCCTTTGGAACCGTGCTTCCAAGCCTTTCGGAACGCGCTCCAAATATATATCGTTCGTGCTCCGAAAGGCTTCGGAACACCCCCCCGTCACAGTACCTTCTGGACGGGGGTAAGGGCGTTTTTTCGGAAAGTAATGGATTTGTACAAGAAGTAAAGTATCTGTACAGATGGATTATTCGTACATCACCACTTCATTCCGGTGTAGTGATGCCTGTACGTCGATGAGCCGTTGGTTGCTGCTGCCGCGAAACCGGAGACTTTCGTCGCGCAGGTCTTGCCGGTAGCGTCCATCCACCAGCACGTCGATGTATGACAGCAGTTGCGCCTGACGGGGATTGCGGAGCAACCGCTCGTAGGTGTAGCCCGTGTAGCACCAGATGTTTTTCCCGCTCCGCTGCTTGATGGCCTGTGCCAGTTCGGTGAATCCTTCGGGCTGAAACATGGGGTCTCCGCCGCTGAAGGTGACGTCGGCAAACGGGTCGGCCAGCACTTTTTTCAGGATTTCGTCGGTGCTCATCTCCCGTCCGCGCCGGATGTCCCACGACTCCGGGTTGTGGCAACCCGGGCAGGCATTGGGGCATCCGGCTGCATAGATGGCGGTGCGGAATCCCGGCCCGTCTACCATCGTATCTTCTATGATGTCGAGAATAGATAGCATTCGGGGAATATTAGTTGTGGGTCACACGGTCGTTCAGTTCCGCCAGTTTGGCGTTGTTCCACCGGTCGGTGGTACCTACCAGGTAGCCCGTGATGCGTTGCAGACGGTCGATGTGGGTGCTGCCGCATTTGGGACATACGTTGAGGTGGGGGGCTGCGTTCTCGTATCCGCAGTCCAGACAGCGGTTGCGGTTGTGGTTCACAGAGCCGTAGCCGATGTTGTAATGGTCCATCATGTCAACCACCCGCATGATGGCTTCCGGATTGTGGGTGGCATCTCCGTCCATCTCCACGTAGAAGATGTGTCCTCCGCGCGTCAGGTCGTGATAGGGTGCTTCCACTTCTGCCTTGTGGCGAGCGCTGCATTTGTAGTAAACAGGTACATGGTTGGAGTTGGTGTAGTAGTCGCGGTCGGTGATGCCCGGCAATATGCCGAATTGTTTCCGGTCCACGCGGGTGAATTTGCCCGACAGTCCTTCGGCAGGCGTTGCCAATACACTGTAGTTATGCTGATACTGTTCGGAGAACTGGTTGGCACGGTCGCGCATATAGGTCACGATGCGCAGTCCTAGTGCTTGTGCCTCTTCAGACTCTCCGTGATGTTTACCGGTAAGTGCCACCAGACATTCGGCCAGACCGATGAAGCCGATGCCCAGCGTGCCTTGATTGATGATGGAGGTGATGGTGTCGTTGGGTTTCAGTTTCTCGCAGCCTATCCACAGGGAAGACATGAGCAGCGGGAACTGTTTGGCATAGGCTGTCTTTTGGAATTCCATGCGCTCGTGCAGTTGTCGGGCGGTGATGTCGAGCATGGCATCCAACTTGGCAAAGAAGCGGGCGATGCGCTGTTCCTTGTCCTTGATATCCATGCATTCGATGGCCAGTTTCACGATGTTGATGGTAGAGAAGGAGAGGTTTCCCCGGCCGACAGAGGTCTTGGGGCCGAAACGGTTTTCGAATACACGTGTCCGGCAGCCCATGGTAGCTACTTCGTGCATGTAGCGTTTGGGGTCATTCTCCTGCCATTCCTCACTTTGGTTGAACGTGGCGTCCAAGTTGAGGAAGTTGGGGAAGAAGCGTCTGGCCGTTACTTTACAGGCCAGTTGGTACAGGTCGTAGTTGCGGTCGGTGGGTAGGTAGCTGACACCGCGTTTTTTCTTCCATATCTGAATGGGGAAGATGGCCGTTTCTCCGTTGCCCACTCCGCGATAGGTGCTGTTGAGCAGTTCGCGTATGATACAACGTCCTTCGGCCGACGTATCTGTGCCGTAGTTGATGGAACTGAACACCACTTGATTTCCTCCGCGGGAGTGAATCGTGTTCATGTTGTGGATGAAGGCTTCCATGGATTGGTGTACGCGCGAAACCGTCTTGTTGACGGCGTGCTGCACGATGCGCTGCTCTCCCTCCAGTCCTTCAAGCGGCTGTGTCAGGTAGTCCGTCAATTCCTGATGGTAGAGATGCGAGTAGTCTGCGCCGTTTAGTTCTTCCAGATTCTTGATTTCTTCTATATAGCTGTTGCGCACATAAGGAGCCAGATAGAAGTCGAAAGCCGGTATGGCTTGTCCCCCGTGCATTTCGTTCTGTGCGGTCTCCAAAGAGATGCAGCCCAGGATGCTGGCCGTTTCGATGCGCTTTGCCGGGCGCGACTCTCCGTGTCCCGCAGAGAAGCCGTATGTCAGGATGCGGTCGAGCGGATGCTGCACGCAGGTCAGGCTCTTGGTAGGGTAGTAGTCTTTGTCGTGGATGTGCAGATAGTTTCCCTTGACGGCATCGAGCACTTCCGGGCTCAGCAGATAGTCGTCTACAAACGGTTTGGTGCTTTCGCTGGAGAATTTCATCATCATGCCTGCTGGTGTGTCGGCATTCATATTGGCATTTTCGCGGGTGATGTCGTTGTGTTTGATGTTGATGATTTCTAAGAACATGTCGCGCGTTTTGGCCTTGCGTGCGATGCTGCGCTGGTTGCGGTAGGCGATGTATTTCTGCGCCACGTCTTTGCGGCTACTCTTCATCAGTTCCAGTTCTACTAGGTCCTGTATGTCCTCTACGGTCATTTGCGGTTTTCCCTTGAAAGAGATGTGGTCTGTAATCTGATGGATGAGGTGCAAGTCTTCTCCCTTGTCTGTGTGAAGCATGGCCTTGCGGATGGCGGTTGCAATCTTTTCTTCGTTGAATCCGACGATGCGTCCGTCTCGTTTTACTACCGTTTGTATCATATTTGTTTGTTTATTGAAGGATGAAACTTTCGTAAATGGACTGCAAAAGTATTGAAATATGTCTGTAAGTTGTCAGTTTTGGATAACTTTTGTCTTGTTAATAATAACTAATATGTTGATAGTTAGTATATGTAATTGTTAAAATTGGAAACTTTGTATTTTTAATGATTATTATTATATTCTATTTTAATTGATGTGAAGGTTGTGAAACCGATTGTGCGCGGAGGCCTTAAACCCGCCCTGCCGGAGAGGGACAACGGCGAAAATATCTCCCCGTTTTCATTCGTTTTTGCCGGAGAAAGCTATCTTTGCATCAAAAATCTCTACGTGCACCGGAGACGGTGCGCCAATTCATAGCAAGAATGAGTAAACAGGAAAAGAAAAACACATATCGGAAAACAGACGGATGGAGGTTGGTGCCGGTCATCATGATGCTTTGCTTGCTGCCGCTTGTGGCGGCAAACGGAGCGAGGCGGGACACCATACCGGAACCGTTGTCTGCCACTTCGCTACAGTTTCATCCCCCTTTTGATTTTCCGATGACCTTTGCGGGTAATTTCGGAGAGATACGTGCTGACCATTTTCATGGCGGACTGGACTTTAAGACCGGTGGTGCTATCGGAAAGCCTATGCGGGCACTGGCTGATGGTCATATCGAACGCATTCGGGTGACGCACGGGTCGGGATATGTGCTGCATGTGGCGTATGATAACGGTTACACCACTGTCTGTCGTCACCTGAGCGCTTTTGCCTCTCCCATTGCCGAGCGAGTAGAGGAGTTGCAATACCAACGGGAGAGTTGGGAGGTGGAGATTACGCCCGAACCGGATGAATATCCCGTGCGGGCCGGACAAATTATTGCTTTGAGTGGAAATACGGGATATTCATTTGGTCCCCACTTGCATCTGGAGGTGATAGAGCAGCGTACGGGCGATTATGTGGACCCGTTGCCGTTTTTTATAAACAAGGTAGAGGACCGCATTGCTCCCCGTGTGCATGGGCTGATGCTCTGCCCACAAACGGGAGGATATGTGAATGGAAGTGGGGAGACTTGTTACTTTCGTCCCGGCGGTAAGCGGAAACTGACAGCGTGGGGCGATGTGGGTGCAGGTATCTGTGCGTACGATTATATGAACGGAGTGAGAAACCGTTACGGAGTGCATACTGTCGTTCTGCAAGTAGATGGTGAAGAGGTGTTCCGCAGTGTGGTGGACCGTTTCTCTGACGAGGAACAGCTTTATATCAATTCGTGGACGCAGGGCCAGTACATGAAATCGTTTATAGACCCTAACAATCACTTGCGTCTGTTGCACGATCCGCGGGGCAAACGGGGCATTGTGACCATTGACGAGGAACGCCCTTACCACTTTGTCTATACGCTGAGCGATGTGTTTGGGAATACTTCACAAGTGCAGTTTACGGTGACGGGCAAGCGTGATTCGACCGTTGCTTGCGTGACGCCGGACAGGCGACGCCTCTTTCGCTGGGATCGTACCAACTATCTGCAACATCCGGGCATGACGTTTGTGGTGCCGCGGGGGCTGTTGTATAGTGATGTTCGTGTGGATGATGCCGTCAGTGGCGATACGGATGATGTAGCATTTACCTACCGGCTTAACGATAAGGCGACGCCTTTGCATGGGTATGCCGACTTGTGCATAGGGGTGCGCCGACATCCCGTGGCCGATACGACGAAGTATTACCTGGCTACGGTCAGTACTTCGGGACGGTTGCGTTATGTCGGCGGCTGCTACGAGTCGGGATGGATGAAGGCACGCATCCGGCGGCTGGGGACTTATACGGTGGCGGTAGATACTGTTCCACCGGTGCTGATACCTTTGCGCCCTGCACGGTGGGGACGCGACGAGTGCATCGTCATTAAGGTGCGGGACAGGGAGACGGGCATCCGTTCCTATCGCGGTACTATTGATGGACAGTATGCTCTGTTTGGCAGACTCAACTCTATTGACGGTAATCTGGTGTGCCGGCCGGACCCGAAACGTGTGAAGCGCGGTACAGCGCATGTGGTGGAAATGAGCGTGACGGACGGATGCGGCAATGTGACTACTGCCCGATATAACTTTGTCTGGTAAGTGCTCTCAATCCGATGGAATGGAAAGTAACGATATGATTCACTATAAATATAATAAATGTATGATGAAGATTAAAAGACTGACTATGGCTGCTCTCCTGCTGGCGGCCACCACGGAAACTTTTCCGTGTACAAACCTCATTGTGGGGAAGAATGCTTCAGCCGACGGATCGACGATTGTGTCCTACTCTGCCGACTCCTACGGACTGTTTGGTGAGCTGTATCATTATCCTGCTGCCACTTATCGGCGTGGTACGCTGGTGGACATTTACGAATGGGATACTGGTAAATATTTGGGACAGATAGAGCAGGCAAGACAGACGTACAATGTTATCGGCAACATGAACGAGTATCAGCTTACTATCGGTGAAACCACTTTTGGCGGTCGTCCCGAACTGACTGACTCGTTGGGTATCATCGACTACGGAAGCCTGATCTACTTGGGGTTGCAACGTGCCCGCACTGCTCGTGAAGCTATCAAAGTGATGACGGATCTGGTGCAGGAGTACGGTTATTACAGTGGTGGCGAATCGTTCACCATTGCCGACCCTAACGAGGTGTGGATTATGGAGATGATAGGCAAGGGTCCCGGTGTGCGTGGTGCTGTTTGGGTGGCTGTTCGTGTGCCGGATGACTGCATCGCTGCCCATGCCAACCAGAGCCGTATCCATCGTTTTGACATGGATGATAAGGATAATTGTATGTATTCGTCCGATGTTATCTCTTTCGCCCGCGAGAAAGGTTACTTTGATGGCGTGAACAAGGACTTCAGTTTTGCTGATGCTTATTCACCCCTTGACTTCGGTATGCGTCGTTTCTGCGAGGCACGTGTATGGAGTTTCTATAATATGTTTACAGACCGTGGCAAGGAGTTTCTGCCGTACATTGAGGGCAAGACCGACGAGCCGATGCCTCTCTATCTGCGTCCTAACCGCAAAATCTCAGTGCAGGACATCAAGAACGCCATGCGCGACCATTACGAGAATACCCCACTTGATATCAGCCAAGATTTCGGTGCCGGTCCTTATCATACTCCTTATCGTCTTTCTCCGCTGGAGTTCGAGGTGAACGGTCAGAAATACTTCAATGAACGTCCCATTTCTACGCAGCAGGCCGGCTTTGTGTTTGTGGCACAGATGCGTGCCTTTCTGCCTGATGCTGTAGGAGGTGTGTTGTGGTTCACCACTGACGATGCTAATCTCTCTGTATTTACGCCCGTTTACTGTTGCACAGACCGTGTGCCCACTTGCTACACCCGTGTGGACGGAGCGGACTATATAACATTCTCTTGGAACTCCTCTTTTTGGGTATTCAACTGGGTGGCCAATATGGTTTATCCCCGTTACGACTTGATGATAGATGATGTGCGTGCTCTTCAGACAGAGATGGAAGAGACTTTCAATCAGGCGCAGGAAGGCGTAGAGTCTGCTGCTATGAAGCTTCTTTCCACTGACCCTGCCAAAGCGAAAGCCTTCTTGACTAATTATACTAATCTTACCGCACAAAGTACGCATGATGCGTGGAAGCGTCTGGGAGAGTATCTGGTGGTAAAGTATAATGATGGTGTAGTGAAACGAATGAAAAACGGCAAGTTCGAGCGAAATTCCATCGGTCAGCCTGCGGGTGTTATCCGTCCTGGATATCCCAAAGAGTTCCTCGAAGAGTATGTAAAACAGACCGGTGACCGATATAAAATTCCTGAATAATTTGTTAATTCGTTTTATCTTTCTAACTTTGTGGGTCAACTGAGAACATGCAATTATTAACCTTTTAAATAGTAACAATCATCATGGAAAATCAGGAACTGATTAATCAAGTAACTGCAAAAGCCAATCAGTGGCTTACTTCGGCTTACGATGCCGAAACACAGGCAGAAGTGAAGCGTATGTTGGAGAATCCGGACAAGACGGAACTCATCGACAGCTTCTACAAGGACTTGGAATTTGGTACAGGTGGCTTGCGAGGCATTATGGGTGCAGGTAGCAACCGCATGAATATCTATACCGTAGGAGCCGCTACGCAGGGGCTGGCCAACTATCTGAACAAGTGCTTTGCCGGCAAAGAGCAAATCTCGGTGGTAGTAGGACATGATTGCCGCAACAATAGCCGTAAGTTTGCTGAAATTTCGGCAGACATTTTCTCGGCAAATGGTATTAAGGTTTATCTGTTTGATGACCTTCGTCCTACACCTGAAGTGTCTTTCGCTATCCGTCATTTAGGTTGTCAGAGTGGCATCAACATCACTGCCAGCCATAATCCACGTGAGTACAACGGTTACAAGGCTTATTGGGACGATGGTGCTCAAGTGCTTGCTCCGCATGATACGGCTATCATTGATGAAGTAAACAAAGTGACGGTGGCTGACATCAAATTCCAAGGCAATAAGGATTTGATTCAAATTATAGGTGAAGATGTGGATCGTGTGTACTTGGAGAAAGTACACGGTATCTCCATCGATCCGGAGGTCATCAAGCGACAGAAAGATTTGTGTATTGTATATACTCCTTTGCATGGTGCAGGCCGTGCGCTTATCCCGGCATCACTGAAGGAATGGGGCTTTGAGAATGTACATTGCGTGCCCGAACAGATGGTGAAGGATGGTAACTTCCCGACTGTGGTGTCACCCAATCCGGAGTATGCCGAGGCTTTGACGCTGGCCGTTAAGTTGGCTAAGGAGATTGATGCCGATATCGTAATGGCGAGCGACCCTGATGCGGATCGTGTAGGTATGGCTTGTAAGGATGATAAAGGCGAATGGGTGCTTATTAATGGTAATCAGACCTGCTTGATATTCTTGTATTACATTATAAAGAACCGTATTGCTACCGGTAAGATGAAGCCGACGGATTTCATTGTAAAGACAATTGTAACAACGGAACTCATAAAAGCGGTAGCTGACAAGAACCACATCGAAATGTTGGACTGTTATACTGGCTTCAAATGGATTGCCCGTGAGATTCGTTTACGTGAAGGCAAGCAACAGTATATTGGTGGTGGTGAGGAAAGTTACGGTTTCTTGGCTGAAGATTTTGTACGCGATAAAGACGCCGTATCTGCTTGTTCGTTGTTGGCTGAAATTTGCGCATGGGCAAAAGATCAGGGCAAGACGTTGTATGATGTATTGATGGAAATATATGTAGAGTATGGTTTCTCGAAGGAGACGACGGTGAATGTTGTGAAACCGGGTAAGAGCGGTGCCGAGGAAATCAAGGCTATGATGGAAAACTTCCGTGTCAATCCGCCTCAGGAAATCGGTGGTTCCAAGGTTTCGATCATCAAAGACTATAAGACGTTGAAGATGACCGACGCTCAAGGACAGGTAACTGATCTGGAAATGCCGGAGACATCGAATGTATTGCAATACTTTACGGAAGATGGTACGAAGATTTCTGTTCGTCCTTCGGGTACGGAGCCTAAGATTAAGTTCTACATTGAAGTGAAAGGCGAAATGGGTTGTCCGAAGTGTTACGCGAATGCCAATACGGCAGCCGAGGAGAAAATCAAGGCTGTCCGTCAGTCTCTTGGCATCTGATTTGAACCATTTTCATGCTTGAGTCATGGCGCCTTTCTGTGAGGTGCAGATGATGGATAATAATAGAGCCGCATTGAAGTGAAAACATACTTCGATGCGGCTTTTGTATAGGAATATGTTTCGCACGAGTTGTTGGAATTTTTATAGAAATGCTTGCTTATTCCGATGATATACTCTAACTTTGCAACGTTTTGTTCCACTTTTCTCGTTCGGGAAAATGGATGAAAAGGGAATCGGGTGGGAATCCCGGACAGTCCCGCTGCTGTGAGTTTCAACGTAAGGTGCATCACGACTAAGGCCACTGTTTTTATCTTTGTTATGAGGAACGGGAAGGCGATGTACTAGAAACGAGTCAGAAGACCTGCAAAACAAAGTCAAGAAATTGTTCGTTCGAGGAAAGCGGACAGTGTACGAAGTATAAATGCGTAAATCTTGCGTTTGCTTATGTGGTGGCTAATCCGTATGCGGTTGGTCTGTATAGTTATCTTGCTCATAATGGAGATATTTCGTCTTTCTGCTCAAGAAGTAGGAAGAAATGGGGATTCTGTGTCTGATACAATAACAGGCAAGACGCATCAGCTGGATAATGTGACGGTAACAGCCAAACGGTTGCCTGCTCGTGTGACTTCTACTTTACCTGTACAGGTTATTTCTTCAAAAGATATCAAACAGTTGGGCATGCAAAGTATGGCGGATGCTGTACGACGTTTTGCCGGGGCTGAGGTGAGAGACTACGGCGGTATCGGTGGTCTGAAGACCGTTTCCATTCGCAATATGGGTGCTGCTCATACGGCGGTCAGTTATGACGGGGTGACAGTTAGTAATTGTCAGGCGGGGCAGATAGACATCGGTCGTTTTTCGTTGGATAATGTGTCTGTTCTGTCTCTTGCCGTAGGGCAGACGGAAGAGTTCTTACAGTCTGCGCGTCATTATGCTTCAGCTGGAGTGTTGAGCATTGAAACAGAAAGGCCACATTTTGAGAATCAGCGGCATTTTGCTCTTCGTGCGCAAGTAAGGGGAGGCTCGTTTGGGCATATTACTCCGTCGTTGCGCTGGTGGCAGCAGTTAGGTGATAGCACGCAGCTTTCTGTAGATGCTTCTTATTTGTATGCTGACGGTGTTTATCCGTTTCGTTTAGTAAATGGTAAATACGTGACGGAGGAGAAACGTATTAATTCTGAAGTCACTTCATGGCAAGGTGAAGTGAATTTTTATCATACTTTCCATGATGCCAGTACATTGAATGTTAAGGCGTATTATTATGAGTCCGACCGTGGGTTGCCGGGTGCTGTCATCCTGTACAATCCAGAGTCTGATGAACATTTGTGGGATAGGAACGCTTTCTTACAGGCTAGATATAAGAAGCATTTTTCAGACCGTTGGTCGTTGCAGGTGCAAGGTAAGTATAATTACTCATGGAATAAATATCGCGATAAAGGAGCTGAGTATGAGAATGGTGTCTTGATAGATCGTTATACTCAGCATGAAGGATATTTATCGGGAACTGTGCTTTATCGTCCGTTGCCTTCACTTTTTGTAATGTTGGCGCAGGATATTTCAGTGAATACGTTAGATAGTTCTTTGCCGGATTGTCCCTTCCCGGTACGTTTTACTTCTTTGACTGCTTTGCGTATGCGTTGGCAGACAGAACGCTTTAAGGCTGACGCTGCTCTTTTGAATACATGGCAGACGGAACATGTGGAGTCAGGTACCCATCCGGATGACCTTACAAAACTGACACCTACAGTTTCATTGAGTTTCCGTCCTTGGGAAAGTGAGTTGTATTTGCGTGCGATGTATAAAAGTACATTCCGTACTCCGACGTTTAATGATTTATATTATTACCGTATGGGGAATCGCTCTTTGCGTCCGGAAAAGGCACATGAGTTTAATATGGGAGTAACAGGTAGTTTTACTACAGCAGGATTATTAAACTATTTCACTTTTACAGTGGATGGATATTTTCACCGTGTGACGGATAAGATTGTGGCTTTTCCTACGACTTATATTTGGAAAATGGCAAATTTCGGTCGTGCCAATGTAGCGGGTATTGATGTATCATTAACTTCGCGTTTAGAGTTGACGCATCGCATAGCTTTGTTTCTTAACGGAAGTTATACATGGCAGCGCGCTATTGATCTGACGGATTCTTCGGCAAAGAATTATCGTCATCAGTTGCCTTATACACCGCGTCATACGGGTACGGCATCTGCTGTGGTGGAAACGCCGTGGTTTATCTTGGGATATACATTAACAGGTGTAGGAGACCGTTATTATTTGGCCCAGAATATTCCAGTCAATCGTATTGACAGCTATACGGAACATAGCCTCAGTCTTTCTCATGAATTTCGTTTTAAACCGTGTCGTGTGCGCTTGCAGGCTGATGTGTTGAATGTCGGTAACAAGCAGTACGAGGTTATCAAATATTATCCTATGCCAGGGCGGTCGTGGAGATTAACGGGAACATTATATTACTAAACCAAAAAATAATTGTATGACTAACTTGAAAAGATTTTTGTTTAACGCCTTTTGCTTTTTAGCTTTGGGTTGTACATTTACTGCATGTAGTGGTGATGATAATAATACGTGGGATGATTCCGGCAGTCAGGTGACTTTACCTGCCCGTCGTGCTTACATCCTTTATGAAGGTTCTTATGGAGCTAATAATTCAGGTATTGCATTTTATGCTCCTTTCAGTAACGCAGATTTTATAGCAGACATATATTCTTTGCAGAATGGCAAACAATTGGGTGATACCGGTATAGATTTGTTAGAGTATGATGACCATATTTACTTTGCAGGTTCTGCTTCGAAATATGTAGCTCGTATGAATGCAGCTTGTGTGGAGTTGACGCGTCATTCATTTGGTGAGACGGACGGTGATCCGCGCTATATGGTAGCTGATGACGGCTTTCTTTATGTTACCCAGTATGGTGGTCGTGTAAGTAAATTGAATGCACAGACATTGGAAGTGGTAGATACTTTTGATGGTGGAGATAATTTAGAGGGAATTACAGAATGCCGCGGTAAGCTTTATGTGGCCAATTCGTATCAGAACACTTCTGCCGGTGTGGTTTATAATAACGAAATTCTTGTAATCAATCCTCAAACGATGGAATTGGAAAATACGTTGGAAGTATATTTGAATCCTAATGTTTTAATGGAAGTTGAAGATAAGGTATATCTGATTTCATGGGGTGATGTTATGAACGGTGTTCCTTATCAATTACAAATGATAGATCCGGCTAATAATAATCAAGTGATTAATCTTGGCGAATTTGCCAAGATGGCAGAAGGAGCAAATGACATACTTTATCTAGTAAAGACAGAGACTAATACGGCTGATTGGTCTGTTACGAATTCATTCTTCACTTATAATACCCGTACGGGCCAGATGGATGATTCTTTCTTAACGAATGCTCCGGAGGAGCTTTCTACGGCAAATATCTATTTATTGGAAGTAGATGATGAGACTGGTGACATATACATAGGGACGACTGATTATGTAACTACTGGTGACATTTATCGTTTCGATAGTACTGGAGCTTTAAAAGAGAAATTTGATGCCGGTGGCATTAACCCCAATTCGATGGTATTCATTGACCAAGATTAAGTATGATTCGGATTTTACTACTTGCCATAGTATCGTCAGCCTTGTTTCTTTCCGCTTGTCGTGGAGGAAGCAAGGCTTCTTCTCATATAGATGGTGACACTTTATCTTTGCATTATGCGGTTCTGTTGACCATCGTGGAACACGACGGTTTCACGCGTGTTGACATACGAAATCCTTGGGATACGCTGAAAACATTGCATACCTATTTGTTGGTATCTCGTGAACATCCCATTCCTGCCCATCTACCAGAAGGAACAGTTGTACCTGTCCCTTTGTCTCGTTCGCTTGTCTATTCGTCTGTACACGCCAGTCTGTTGCAAACGTTGGGGCGGATAGAATCCATTGGTGGGGTATGTGACCTGAAGTATATTCATATACCTGAGATTCAGCAAGCTTGTACGGAAGGGCAAATAGCGGATTGCGGAAGCAGTCTGTCGCCTGATATTGAGCGTATCATCCGTTTATCTCCGGATGCAGTTTTACTGTCTCCTTTTGAGAATAGTGGCGGTTATGGACGTATCGAGCAATTAGGCATTCCGTTAGTGGAATGTGCAGACTATATGGAGACTTCTCCTTTGGGGCGTGCTGAATGGATGCGTTTTTACGGACGTTTATATGGCGTTGAAAAACAAGCAGACAGTTTGTTCTCTGTTGTAGATAGTTGTTATCAGGTAATGCGACAGCGTGCAGCACAGTCCTCTGCCAGCTTGTCTGTATTAAGTGAGATGAAAAGTGGTTCAGCTTGGTATGTGCCCGGTGGACGGAGTACTATGGGTCAATTGTATCGGGATGCCTGTGGACGTTATTTCATGGCAGACGATTATCACAGTGGTTCTGTACCTTTGTCTTTTGAAACAGTATTTGATGAGGCTGCTGACGCCGATGTCTGGCTCATCAAATATAATCGTCCTGTGGATATGACTTATGATGATCTGCGCACTGAATACGAAGGCTATACTTCATTTCATGCGTTTCAGCATCGTCATGTATACGGATGTAACACTAACCGTATACCTTACTATGAGGAAACCCCTTTCCGACCGGATTTGTTACTGGCAGATTTTGTACAGATGCTTCATCCCGATATACAGTTAAAAGAAGGATTGCGTTATTTTTCTCCTTTAAAAGAACGCTGAAGTGTAATATTCAATTTAATTATTACAGATGAAAAAAGAAAGCCGATATATCTTCGCCCTTGTCAGTGTGTTATTACTCCTTTTTATTCTAAATCTGCTGATAGGTTCAGTGCATATTCCAATAAGTGATGCTTTATGCGTCCTGTTGGGACAACCTGTAGAACATTATAGTTGGACATTCATTATTTGGCAATCGCGTTTGCCGCAGGCCGTTACAGCCTTGTTGTGTGGTGGAGCATTAGCCGCTTGCGGATTGATGTTACAGACTGCTTTCAAGAATCCGTTAGCAGGCCCCTCTATATTGGGAATTGATGCCGGAGCCAGTTTGGGAGTAGCCCTTGTCATGCTATGGATGGGTGGTAGTCTCTCTGTCGGGACTTATGGAATGTCCGGATATTTATCGGTATTGATAGGGGCATTTGTTGGTGCAATGGCGGTAATGGGATTACTATTGTTTCTTTCTACATTGATTCGCAGTAATGTTATGCTTCTGATAGCAGGCATCATGTTAGGCTATATAACCTCTTCAGCCATTGCATTGCTTAACTTTTTCGCTACGGCAGAAGGAGTGCAATCTTATTTAGTGTGGGGTATGGGTACTTTTGGCGGCGTTTCATCTGCTACTTTACCTTTATTTGCAATAGTGGTTATTGTGGGGCTTATTGGAGCTTTATTATTGGTGAAGCCTCTCAATGCTTTGTTGTTGGGTGAATATTATGCAGAGAATTTGGGAGTAAATACTCGTCGGGTTCGTAACCTGTTATTGTTAGTAACAGGGGTATTGACGGCAGTAACCACAGCCTTTTGTGGACCTATTGCGTTTATAGGATTGGCTGTTCCCCATATAGCACGTATGTGGTTAGGTACGGTGAATCATCGGATGTTGTTGCCCTTCACTATCTTGTGTGGCAGTGCGGTAGCTCTTTTATGTAATTTATTTTGTGCACTTCCAGGCCGTTCGGGAATTATTCCGCTAAACGCAATAACTCCATTGATAGGTGCTCCGGTGATTATTTATGTCATTGTGCGTCAACGTACAGGACGTTCTTTACACTGATGGAAAGATTTTTTGCGGAATCGTTTTCATTCTCCCAGATGTTAATTAACGTATGTATATTGTATAAATATTCAAGAAAGTGTTTACCTTTGCCCACGGTATTAGTTTTTTTAACGAAAAGATTTTAGCAATGAAGTTACCCGAAGAACCGATGATGCTGTATAGCTTCATCAACACGAAATTACGTGATTTCTATCCTTCGCTTGACGCTTTTTGCGAGGATATGAACGTTGACAAGTGTGATATCGTAAAGCGGCTGAAAGCCGTAGGACTGGAATATAGTCCGGAGCGCAACCGTTTCTGGTGATTGTTATCACATTAATTGAAATAAAAGAAGAAGGTCGTCCTTGTTTGTGAGGACGACCTTTATTTTTTTCAGAGATTTAGTAACAGATTAGAAAGCTTCGGTCATGTTAAAGTAGAACAAGGTCTGATCGTTTACCGTATTCTTACCCAAGTCTAAACGAACGTTCATGCGAGGTTGCACTTCGATTCGTAATCCCACTCCATAATTGGGCAGTACACCTTCTATTCGTGTAGGATTGGGCCCCATAAATCCACATCCGGCCCAAGCCACAAAACCCAAATGACTGATAATGCGTTTCAACCAGTTTTCTTTGTCTGTGTTGAACATCTGACGGTATTCAGCCATGACGAGGTGTGAAGTCTTGTCGCGATATTGTCCCATGTAGTAACCGCGTAAATCAAATGGAGTACCGGACAGTGAATATTGGGTTAAGGGAATATCGTTTCCAAATACGTTTTTTGATTGAGCAGTCCAAGCAAGGACTTTCCGTTTTCCTACCTCTTTGTATTGGCGATAGTCCAGTTCCAGTCGATAGAAATTCTTTTCACTACCGAAGATTTTATGATACATCATGCCGCGGAAGTCAAAATAGATACCTTTGTATGCATTAGAGGGTATGTCACGGCTATCATATGTCAATAGAAAACCAAGACCTGAATTAAAGTTCTTATATCCATGTTTATCACCTCCGGCTTCCTGATACGTTTCTTCTTGAGCCAAGTATTTCCCAGGTTTTGTGAAGTGGTCATAGTTGATATCGATTTGCGGACCTGCAAAAAAGTTACTTTGTCCTAAACGGAAAAGAAACCACGGGTTAATCTGAACACCGCTATAACGATATTGGCTGGTAGAATCACTACGCTGATAATCACGATTGGTTGTATAGCCTACTCCGTAGAAATTTTCGACAGTGTTTTTGTAACTGAATTTACCGAAAATACGGAAACGGTCACCCTTGAAAAACAGTTGCGGCTTGGTAAAAACATTAATACCGCCGTCAAACATAAATGCCAAAGCAATGGGGACTACTGAACGCTGCAATGTCGAGTCCTTTGGCTGCATGCTGAAAGTCATCAAAGCACTACCACCTATCAGCAGACCGAAGTCGGGTGAATAACTGGGACCTCCCAATATATTATAATGAAGGTTTCGTTTCGCCACACGCAAGCGTCTTCGCTCCTTTTTGCTAAGCGGGTGGGAGAGGGAGTCGTCTTTGTTTGTAGCTATTGTCAATGTATCGTCGGGAGTCGTCACGACGGGTGTCTCTGAAACAGGGGCATTTATTACCTCCGTTTTCTGTGCTCCCGCGTAAAATGCAGGCAGCAACGGTGCAAGTATGCACAATAAGTATTTTCTCATGCGAATGAATATGTGCGCAAAGTAAACTATTTTTTTTGAATTAGTTTCCACATATCTGGTCAATAATTCTAAAGAGTGTACTAAGAATACCAAAAAAATGGTACTTTTGTCTCCTGGTCGTATGACCGTTTAGAAATGTACATAATTTAATTAATAATAAACCAAGTATTTATATGAAGAAAACGTTCTTATCTGTCTTTTTGTTTGGTGTTACGCTGTCTTCAGTGCAGGCACAAGACGACGGTAAAGGAGGGATTACTCCCGCCATGCTGCAACAGATTACACAAAGTTATGAATCCACCCCTGCGGATAAGGCATTACGCAATGCCATAGGTGCCAACGACATCCGTAAACTGACTTTAAATCAAGAGAATCAGGGAGAGGTAGATGCCCATTTCTCTATCCGTGTGCCCAATAAGGGAATCACAGATCAGAAGTCGTCGGGGCGTTGCTGGCTCTTCACCGGTTTAAATGCTATGCGAGCCAAGGCCATTGCCAAGTATGATTTGCCGAAGCTGGAGTTTTCACAAGCTTATTCTTTCTTTTGGGACCAATTGGAGAAATCAAATTTGTTCCTGCAAGGCATCATAGATACGGCAAAGTCGCCTATGGAAGATAAAACCGTAGAGTGGCTCTTTAAACATCCGTTGAGCGATGGAGGTACATTTACCGGTGTGGCAGATATTGTGAGTAAGTATGGACTGGTACCCAAAGAGGCAATGCCTGAGACATATAGTAGCGAAAATACCTCAATGATGTCACGTCTCATCGCCCTGAAACTGAAAGAGTGGGGCTTGCAATTGCGCGATATGGTGGCCAAGGGAGCGAAAGAAGCTGAACTGGAGGCCAAGAAAACGGAAATGCTCAGCACGGTTTACCGGATGTTGGTACTTAATCTAGGTGTGCCGCCTACAGAATTCGATTACGTACGTTGCGATGCCAAAGGAGAGCGTGTAGAAACGGAACACCACACTCCGATGTCATTCTTGCAGAAATATGGCGATGTGAATCTGCTGACAAACTATGTCATGGTGATGAACGACCCCACACGTCCGTATTATCAGTGTTACGAGATAGATTACGACCGTCATCGTTATGATGGACGTAACTGGACATACGTTAACCTGCCTGTCGATGAAATCAAGGAGATGGCTATCGCATCCCTTCGTGACAGTACAGCCATGTATTTTTCAAGCGACGTAACCCAACTTGATATGAAGCGTGGCTTGTTGGATGTTGACAACTATGATTACGGTTCATTACTCGGTGTGGAGTTTGGCATGGACAAGCGTGCCCGTATTCTTACATATTCCAGTCTTTCCGCTCATGCCATGACGCTGGTTGCCGTAGATCTTGATGCGGACGGTCGTCCTACAAAGTGGATGGTAGAAAACAGTTGGGGAGCAGATTCCGGATATCGGGGTCATCTGATTATGACGGATGAGTGGTTTAATGAGTATATGTTCCGTCTGGTGCTTGAAACAAAATATGTTCCTCAGCGGGTACAAAAGTTGTTCCAGCAAAAGCCGGTTCGCTTGCCTGCATGGGACCCGATGTTTGCACCGGAGGAATAAATATAAATACCTCTGCTTGAATTAAATAAAGCAGGAATTAATACAGTCTGTTTAAAAATCTTCCTTTTGGGAATACCTTTTGAAAAAGGTAATTACAAATTTAATTTGGCGTTCGAACGAGAGTTTTTTCGTTTCGAGCGCCAAATATTTTTATATATGGCAGTCTGCGTTTACGTTATAAGTCAATCATTTCAGGAATGTCTGTTTTAGCCCTACAGCTTCACCGGATGGGTGGTGAAATATATATACAAAAAAGTACGGCATCACAGGCCGTTTGCTCCGAAGCCTTTTGGTTCGTGTTTCCAAGCCTTTGCGAACGCGTTCCGGATTAATTTCGTTCGTGCTCCGAAAGGCTTCGGAACAATCCCCCGTCAGAACACCTTCTGAGGCGGTATCTACGAATCTTGCTGCGAAGTAATGTATATATACAAACTGCATGAATGAAACTCTTTGGAAGGACGATAGGGCTTATTTTGATAAATTTCGCATTATTGTAATTTCTTTCGTAACCGTGTTCGTTCACGGAAACGATTACGGAAATTTATCCGTAATTACTTGCTAAAAACTTATCTGAAACAAACATATTTTGTTATTTTTGCGGGCAAATTAAGAACCCCTTATTAACAATAATCGCATGGCAAATGTAATCAAGTTACGTAAAGGCCTTGACATTAACCTGAAAGGTAAAGCCGCTGCGGAGTATATGCAAGTGTCAGAACCGGGCTTCTACTCGTTAGTGCCCGATGATTTTACTGGCGTCACTCCGAAAGTGGTTGTCAAAGAACAGGAATATGTCATGGCTGGAGGACCCTTGTTTATTGACAAGAATCACCCAGAAGTGAAGTTTGTGTCACCCGTTAGTGGCGTGGTGACCAGCGTGGAGCGCGGCGCACGTCGTAAAGTGCTGAACATCGTCGTGCAGGCTGCTACAGAGCAGGACTACGAAGAGTTTGGCAAACATCGTCCACAGGAAATGTCTGGCGAAGAGGTAAAACAGCTTCTTCTTTCGGCAGGAATGTTTGCTTTTATCCGTCAGCGTCCTTACGATGTGATAGCTGACCCGACGGTAGCTCCCAAGGCCATTTTCATTTCTGCTTTTGACAGTGCTCCTTTGGCACCTGATTTTGAGTTCGTTCTTCGTGGTCAAGAAGCTGATTTCCAGACAGGTCTTGATGCTCTTTCGCGCATGGCTCCAACTTATCTCGGCATTAGCGCGAAGCAATCTGCTCCTGCTCTGACTCAGGCTAAGAATGTCACTGTTACCATCTTTGACGGTCCGCATCCTGCCGGTAACGTCGGCGTGCAAATCAATCATGTCAGCCCCATTGTCAAGGGTGAAACGGTGTGGACTATTGACCCACAAGCCGTAATCTTTATTGGCAGACTGATGAATACAGGTCGTGTCGATATGACCCGTACCGTGGCTTTCACCGGTAGTGAAGTCTTGAAGCCATGTTACTGCAAACTGAAAGTCGGCGCGTTGCTGACGGGCGTATTTAAAGGCCGTGTCACTACGGACAAAGATTTGCGTTATATCAGCGGTAATCCTCTTACCGGAAAGCAGGTGTCGCCTAACAACTATTTAGGGGCATTCCATAATCAGCTTACTGTGATTCCTGAAGGTGATGAGACTCATGAGTTCTTGGGTTGGATAGCACCTCGTTGCAACCAGTTCAGTGTCAATCATTCCTATTTCAGTTGGCTTTTGGGTAAGAAAAAGGAATATGTCATTGATGCCCGTGTTAAAGGAGGTGAGCGTCACATGATTATGTCCAATGAATATGACCGTGTTTTCCCGATGGACATTTTCCCGGAATATTTGGTGAAAGCCATTATCGCCGGTGATATTGACCGTATGGAAGCACTTGGCATTTACGAAGTTGCTCCGGAAGATTTTGCTCTGTGTGAGTTTGTATGCTCATCCAAAGTGGAGGTACAACGCATCGTTCGTGCTGGTCTTGACATGCTTCGTGCTGAAATGGCTTGATACATTAATATAATAAAGAACTAAAACATAAAGATGAAAGCGTTAAGAAATTATCTCGACAAGATAAAGCCGAACTTTGAAGAGGGCGGCAAATTCCACGCATTTCGTTCGGTGTTTGATGGCTTCGAGACATTTCTCTTCGTGCCAAACACTACTGCGAAATCGGGAACGCATATTCACGATGCCATCGATAGCAAGCGCATCATGTCGATGGTGGTCATTGCTTTGATACCGGCGTTATTGTTCGGTATGTATAACGTGGGTTATCAGCACTTCCAGGCTACAGGCGCGGAAGGCGGATTCTGGCAGATGTTTATCTATGGATTCTTGGCTGTGTTGCCCAAAATTATCGTATCGTATGTAGTGGGTCTCGGCATTGAGTTTGTCGTTGCCCAGTGGAAAAAAGAGGAGATACAGGAAGGATTCCTTGTATCGGGTATCTTGATTCCGATGATTGTTCCTGTAGAATGCCCGTTGTGGATGCTGGCTGTTGCCACTGCATTTTCTGTTATTTTTGCGAAGGAAGTGTTTGGTGGTACAGGTATGAATGTCTTCAATGTGGCTCTTATCACACGTGCATTCCTCTTCTTTGCTTATCCGACGAAAATGTCCGGTGATGCCGTTTGGGTATCCGGCGATTCTATTTTCGGTTTGGGCCAGGCAGTCGATGGATTGACGGTTGCTACTCCGTTGGGTGTTGCCAAGACTTCAACCGTTGCTCCTGATTTCTCTTGGGACATGATAACGGGACTGATTCCTGGTTCTATTGGTGAGACGAGTGTCATCGCCATCGCTATTGGTGCCATTATCCTGTTGTGGACAGGCATTGCCAGCTGGAAGACTATGTTGTCTGTCTTTGTAGGTGGTGCTTTCATGGGATGGCTGTTCAATGTGGCCGGTCCTGATACAGCTGTGGCACACATGCCTTGGTATGAACATTTGGTATTGGGCGGATTCTGCTTTGGTGCCGTATTTATGGCTACTGACCCGGTTACTTCGGCTCGTACTGAAACGGGTAAATATATTTACGGATTCCTTATTGGAGCAATGGCTATCATTATCCGTGTGTTGAACCCTGGTTATCCTGAGGGTATGATGTTGGCTATCTTGCTGATGAATATTTTTGCTCCGCTCATTGATTATTGTGTAGTTCAAAGCAATATCAGCCGTCGTGAGAAGCGTGTAGCTGCTAAGTCTAACCATTAAAACCGAATAGAAATGAATACCAATAGTAACAGTTATACTATTATTTATGCTTCGGTAATGGTTATTATCGTTGCATTCTTGTTGGCTTTTGTCAGTTCTTCGTTGAAAGAAACACAAAATAAGAATGTGGAAATGGATACGAAAAAACAGATTTTGGCTGCTCTCAACATCCGTAATGTGGAAAATGCCGATGCTGAATATGGCAAATATGTAAAAGCTGATATGTTGATGAACGAAGACGGTTCTCTGACTGAGAATGCCGGCGCTTTTGCTACAGGGTATGAGAAAGAGGTGAAAGAGAATAACCGCTTGCATGTCTTTGTAGCAGAAATTGATGGTGCAAAGAAATATGTCTTCCCTGTTTATGGTACCGGTTTGTGGGGGGCCATTTGGGGATATGTCGCATTGAATGATGACAAGAATACCGTGTTTGGTACTTATTTCTCTCATGCAAGTGAGACTCCGGGATTGGGTGCTGAGATTGCAACAGAGCATTTCCAAAATGAATTCCTGAATAAGAAAACATTGGAAAACGGTGAAGTCGCTCTTGGCGTGGTGAAATTTGGAAAAATAGAGAAACCCGATTATCAGGTAGATGGAATATCCGGTGGTACTATTACTTCTGTGGCTGTTGATGCCATGATAAAAGGGTGTCTGAGCAATTACAAGAAATTTTTAACCAATAACGATGGGGAGGAATAAGAGATATGGGACAACTGTTTTCGAAAAAGAATAAAGAAGTATTCTCGACGCCGATAGGGATGAATAACCCGGTTACTGTGCAGGTATTGGGTATTTGTTCTGCATTGGCTGTAACGGCTAAATTGGAGCCGGCTATCGTGATGGGACTTTCTGTGACTGTCATTACGGCATTTTCCAATGTCGTGATTTCACTGATACGCAAGACTATTCCCAATCGTATCCGTATCATTGTTCAGTTGGTTGTAGTGGCCGCATTGGTAACAGTGGTAAGTGAAATCCTGAAAGCATTTGCTTACGATGTCAGTGTGCAGCTTTCTGTATATGTAGGTCTGATTATTACGAACTGTATTCTGATGGGACGTCTGGAGGCTTTTGCCATGCAGAACGGTCCTTGGGAGTCTTTCTTGGATGGTCTCGGTAACGGATTAGGCTATGCCAAGATTCTGATTATCGTGGCATTCATTCGTGAATTACTGGGTTCGGGTACATTATTAGGCTTCAATATCCTTAATTATGAACCAATTCAGACAATTGGTTATGTAAATAACGGCTTGATGCTGATGCCTCCGATGGCGTTGATTATTGTGGCTTGTATCATTTGGTATCAACGTTCCCGTCATAAAGAATTGCAAGAGAAATGATTTCGGTAGTATGAGTATTTTATGCTGCTAAAGATTTAAACAAGAATTATCATTATGGGAGAATTTTTTAGTTTACTCGTCCGCTCTATATTCGTGGACAATATGATATTCGCATTCTTCCTCGGCATGTGCTCTTATCTGGCTGTGTCGAAGACTGTGAAGACCTCTGTCGGGCTGGGCATTGCCGTAACATTTGTGCTGGTAGTGACATTGCCTGTGAATTATTTGTTACAGACCAAGGTACTGGGACCGAATGCTATTATCGAAGGTGTTGACCTCAGCTTCCTGAGTTTTATTCTCTTTATTGCCGTTATTGCTGGTATTACTCAGTTGGTGGAAATGGCAGTGGAACGGTTTACCCCTTCTCTTTATGCTTCGTTGGGTATATTCCTGCCTTTGATTGCTGTAAATTGCGCCATTATGGGTGCGTCTCTTTTTATGCAACAACGCATTAATTTGGGAATGAGTGACCCGAAATATATTGGTGGTGTATCTGATGCCATTTCCTACGCCTTGGGTTCAGGATTGGGCTGGATGCTTGCTATTGTCGGTCTGGCTGCTATTCGTGAAAAAATGGCTTACTCAGATGTTCCGGCTCCACTGAAAGGACTGGGTATTACGTTCATTACCGTAGGTTTGATGGCAATGGCATTTATGTGTTTCTCTGGATTGAATATTTAATTAAGAAAGGAGCATAACAATGGATATGAATTTGATATTAGCAAGTGTCGGAGTGTTTCTCGTAGTCATTCTGTTGCTTGTTATCATCCTGTTGGTTGCTAAGAATTATTTGGTGCCTTCAGGCAATGTGAAATTGACTATTAACGGCGAGCGCGAGTTGGATGTCGCATCAGGTTCGACATTGCTCAATACTTTGTCTGTTAACGGAGTGTTTCTTTCTTCTGCCTGTGGCGGTAAGGGCTCTTGTGGACAATGTAAGTGCCAGGTAGTGTCTGGTGGCGGTGAGATATTGCCATCTGAGATTCCTCACTTCAGCCGTAAGCAGCAACAGGCTCATTGGCGTTTAGGTTGTCAAGTGAAGGTGAAAGGTGATATGGCCATTAAGGTTCCGGAGTCCGTATTAGGTGTGAAGGAGTGGGAATGTGAGGTCATTTCGAATAAGAACGTGGCTACATTCATTAAGGAATTTATTGTAGCATTGCCTGCTGGTGAACACATGGATTTTGTTCCGGGTTCGTATGCACAGATTAAGATTCCTAAGTTCTCAATGGACTATGATAAAGATATCGATAAGTCTTTGATTGGCGATGAATATTTGCCTGCTTGGCAGAAGTTTGGTTTGTTTGATTTGAAATGCCGCAATGACGAGGAAACCATTCGTGCATATTCTATGGCGAATTATCCGGCAGAAGGTGATCGCATTATGTTGACTGTACGTATCGCTACCCCGCCTTTCAAACCGAAACCGCAGACCGGATTCATGGATGTGATGCCAGGTATCGCTTCTTCATACATCTTTACGTTGAAGCCGGGTGACAAAGTTATCATGAGCGGGCCTTATGGTGACTTCCATCCGATATTTGATTCAACTAAAGAAATGATGTGGATTGGCGGTGGTGCCGGTATGGCTCCGCTTCGCGCACAAATCATGCACATGACAAAGACATTGCATACGACAAACCGCAAGATGTCTTATTTCTACGGTGCACGTGCGTTGAATGAAGTGTTCTACTTGCAAGACTTCCTCCAATTGGAGAAAGACTTCCCCAACTTCTCATTCCACTTGGCATTGGATCGTCCCGATCCTGCTGCTGATGCTGCGGGCGTGAAATATACTCCGGGATTTGTCCATCAGGTAATTTATGAGACCTACCTGAAAGACCATGAAGCACCGGAAGACATTGAATACTACATGTGTGGTCCCGGCCCGATGTCGAAAGCTGTAGAAAAGATGCTGGATGATTTGGGTGTGCCAATGTCAAATCTGATGTTTGATAATTTTGGTGGTTGATAAGTGATTGATTTCCTGCATTTTTGTAGGTAGCATTACAAAAATAAGTATAAGGAGGTACTTGACCGTTGGGTTAGTACCTCCTTCTATGTTGTATTCCAAATAACTGAATACTTTTTTATTTGTTATTAACTTTATAAATCAATTTGTTACATGATTCTTTCCCAAAAGAAGAAACAATACTCCCTTTTGATAAGGGTAAATATCCTTATCCTCAACAGCGCACAAGTTCTAAGTTCTTATGCTGTTATACTTTAAAATAAAATCCCTATCAGACAAACTTCGATAAGTTGACTTGGCATTTTACCAAGCAACAAGTTACTACTTCAGGCTATAGGATAAACGCAACAATCTTTCTTCAGATG
>CALUJK010000039.1 GCA_944320945.1 uncultured Bacteroides sp.
TTTATAGCCAATTCTTTGTCGGCTATAGCAGCATACTACTTTTTTGAAAAGAAGCCCGCCATTGACATTAACTTTGTCAATGACGGACAACTGGCTATTTTCTAATTTAATTTCGAACTCACGTTAATGTAAGTTCAACGCAACAGATTCTCTTAGCAACAAACATCTAAAAGAACTTAAGTATTTCTGTGAAAACAGTTAAGTTTTTCTCTCATAGCACTTAACTGTTTCTCAAGTAATACTTAAGCATTTTCTCAAAAAAACAATGTTTGGACGTTATTCTGTATATATTGAACTCACGCAACGTTTATTTAGCAGATTAATTGAAAATTACATCAACCACCAATAATATTCACTTCCGGGACAATCTGAATACCAAAACGAGCATTCACATCACGGCGAACAGCATCACTCAATGCCAATATTTCAGCAGCAGTAGCTCCTCCCAAATTAACCAATACTAAAGCCTGACGTTCAGATACTGCAGCACGCCCCATTGCTTGCCCTTTCCAACCACACTGTTCAATAAGCCACGCTGCAGGAATTTTAACTCGACTCGCATCCACATCATAATGGGGCATAGAAGGATATTCGGCTGACAATAATTCGAACTGTTCACGACTGATTATCGGATTAACAAAGAAACTACCGGCATTTCCCTGTACTGCCGGATCCGGTAATTTGGAACGACGAATACGGATGACGGCATCACGCACAGTTTGCAATCCAATAGGCTCTCCTGTTGACTCTAGTTCTTGACGAATAGTACCATAATCTAAGCTATAACGTTCTTCATTATTTAAACGGAAACAAACACGAGTAACAAATACAGACCGCATTTCTGGCCGTTTAAATAAACTTTGCCGATAACCATACTTACACTCATCACGATAATAAGTATGCTTCTGTCCTTGCAAATCAACAGTCTCTACCGACTCAATAAGATCTTTTACCTCTACACCATAAGCACCGATGTTTTGCACAGCAGCAGCACCAACCTCCCCCGGGATATATGACAAGTTCTCTGCACCATACCATCCATGTTTTACACACATCGCCACAAAATCATCCCATATCATACCTGCTCCTACTCGGACACAAACCGTATGACGATCCTCCTCCGTTACCTCAATACCTTTAATACACGAGTGTAATATAGTGCCACCATAATTCCCGGCAAACAACAAGTTACTGCCTGCACCAATGTGTAGGCACGGTTGTGTAATCTCTCCTCCACAAATCAACTCTAACAAAGCTTCTTCCGAATCATATTCCAAAAATCGTTCGGCATAAACATCCATACCGAAAGTATTATGATGTAATAACGGGTAATTATCCATTTCAGATATAAGTTCTATGTAATATAATAAATATATTTCTCTTGAGATTTATATACTTGTATCCTCAAATTTACACAATTGCCATTCCCCACGAGTAATCTGTCGAAAGTAAAGCACATTACTGAATCCATTGCCAATCCCATTCATTTTCACAATCTTATTGGTTGACATTCCGTCATGTTTTTGCCCATAATCAATAACAGCCACACTGTCCATCGGGAAAGCCGGACGAAAAGCAAACCACTGATTTATATCAAGCGTTGTTTCCAATATATCAAATTCATCATCAGGATCCAAGGTTATAAAAGGAAGCGGATTCCGAACATGGGTTCGCTGATACAAACTATCAGTCACAAAACGTGCATAAAAACGGCGAAAGCCATTACGGTCTTCATTCTCCATACGATATTGGTCAACATGTGTCAACATCCAGATACCTCTATTTCGTTCAAAATTGTATCGCTTCACATGCTGATTCTTTAAGTAAAACCATTCCACTTTGGCTTTAGTCAGAGCAGTGTCGCCCACAATATCCATATCCGTTTCGCGATCAAATAACAGCAAATACATATTTTGCCGTAAAAAAAGGCTATCATGTTCCCATTCCACTCCCTTTATGACACGTTGTTCACCATCTACGACATACGGCAAAGGGAAATATGTACGTTGTCGTTGCAACGTTGTATCTGATGCATAATTGAAAACAAAATCATCAAACAGTTCATCTGCTTCCGTCGGTCTCAAACAGTCTTTTTGCATCGACGTTTTCGGCACCTTATGCACTTGGCCTGTCGAATCAGTTACACCAGCCATCGCTACAAATGGATTCTGCTTTATCTTTCCATTTCCACACGATATCAGAAAAGTAAGCAAACATAAAGTCAACAATTTCGTTTTCATCGCAATTAATGGCGTTACTTCACTTTTTCAGTTTCAACTCCAACTTTTCCAACATATCCACGGTCATCGTTTCCAAATCATACTTCGGACACCAGTCCCATTCCAAACGTGCACATGTGTCATCCAGCGAATCAGGCCAACTGTCAGCAATAGCTTGTTTAACCGGATCTATCTGATATACCATTTCAAATTCAGGTCTAATTTTTTTAATAGCAGCATATATTTCCTCCGGATCGAAACTCATAGATGCAATATTAAAAGCATTCCGATGTATTAACCGCGTTGGATCTGCTTCCATCAGTGAAATTGCAGCATTCAAAGCATCCGGCATATACATCATATCCATATAAGTACCGGCTTTTACCGGGCAAACAAATTGTTCCCCCTTTACCGCTGCATAATAAATATCCACAGCATAATCTGTAGTTCCACCTCCCGGAGGTGTCACGTTCGAGATAATACCCGGGAAACGGACAGCACGGGTATCCACCCCATACTTAGTATGATAATAATCGCTCAACAACTCTGTTGTCACCTTGGTTACTCCGTACATAGTACTTGGCCTTTGAACTGTATCCTGTGGCGTCTTAACATGAGGAGTACTTAACCCAAATGACCCGATAGAGCTTGGTGTAAACACTGCACAATGATGTTCGCGAGCTACCTCCAGCACGTTCCAAAGACCATCAATACCAATTTTCCATGCCATAGCAGGACGACTTTCCGCTACTACAGACAATAATGCAGCTAAATTATATATTGTATCTATTTTATGTTTACGCACCGCCAATTCTATAGATTGTCTGTCCGTCACATCAGCAATAACCGATGGACCTGTTTCTTTCAATTCACCTGTCGGTTCCGCCCCCGGAATATACCCAGCCACAACATGTTCGTTGCCATAACGTTTACGCAACTCAACCGTTAATTCTGATCCAATTTGTCCGGTAGAGCCTATTACCAAAATATTTTTCATATTACTTACATTTTTTATTTGGCAAAGTACGCATTTTTTTTTCAAATTTCATCCAAATATCTATTGTTTATTCCAACAAAAATGATGTCCTTTGTAAAGCATGTTAGCAAGCATGTTATTACACATTTTATTTAAAGATTTTAGCTATGTATGGTAAAATGAAAGATCATCTCGTTCAGACTTTGGACGAAATCAAGAAAGCCGGCCTTTACAAAGAAGAACGGCTCATTGAAAGCGCACAACAAGCCTCTATCACCGTCAAGGGAAAAGAAGTGTTAAATTTTTGTGCTAATAACTATCTCGGGCTCTCCAATCATCCACGTTTAATTGCTGCCGCTCAAAAAATGATGGAACGCCGCGGATATGGAATGTCATCTGTACGTTTCATCTGTGGCACCCAAGACATTCACAAAGAATTGGAAGCTGCCATTTCCGATTACTTCCACACAGAAGACACAATTCTATATGCTGCCTGTTTCGATGCCAACGGTGGCGTTTTTGAACCTCTCTTTACAGAAGAAGACGCTATTATTTCTGATTCACTGAATCATGCTTCCATCATTGACGGAGTACGTCTTTGTAAAGCAAAACGTTACCGCTACGCCAACGCTGATATGAGCGAATTAGAAAAATGCCTACAAGAAGCTCAAGCCCAGCGTTTCCGTATCATCGTAACTGATGGCGTATTTTCCATGGACGGCAATGTTGCTCCTATGGATAAAATTTGTGATTTAGCAGAAAAATATGACGCATTAGTCATGGTGGACGAATCTCACTCCGCAGGTGTAGTCGGACCGACAGGACACGGTGTCAGCGAATTATACGGCACTTACGGACGCATTGATATATATACCGGAACACTAGGCAAAGCTTTTGGAGGCGCTATGGGCGGATTTACTACCGGACGCAAAGAGATTATTGACCTTTTGCGCCAACGCAGTCGTCCTTACTTATTCTCCAATTCGGTAGCTCCGGCTGTTATCGGCGCCAGCATTGAAGTTTTCAAGATGTTGAAAGAAAGCAATGAGTTGCACGACAAACTAATAGAAAATGTAAATTATTTCCGTGATAAGATGACCGCTGCCGGCTTCGACATCAAGCCCACTCAAAGTGCTATCTGTGCAGTCATGCTATATGATGCCAAACTATCACAGATTTACGCCAGCCGTATGCAGGAAGAAGGCATCTACGTTACAGGCTTCTACTATCCGGTAGTTCCCAAAGGACAAGCCCGTATCCGCGTACAAATTTCCGCCGGGCACGAGCGACAACACCTTGATAAATGTATTGCCGCTTTCATTAAGGTCGGAAAAGAATTAGGTGTTCTTCAATAAATGTATACCCTACACATACGTCTCAAGGAGCTTCACCCCACCCGTTTCCGGGGTGATGGTGACTCCGGAGACGGTTGCCGGTAGCAGAACCGTTTCACCTGCACGCAAGACAAATGTATTCTGCTCATTGTCTTTCATGCGACAAGCACCTGCCACACAAACAAATACAACAAATGAATCCAGCTCCGAATAATCGCAGGAAATTTCTTCCACCATATCATACAAAGAGACCGTAAAATAAGGAGAAGATATGATTTCCGAAGGTTCATTTTGAAGATGCTCATACTGCACCTGATGTTCCTCTTGCACATCCGCAAAATTAATAGCTTCCAGAGCCTGAGCGGTATGTAACTCACGCATTTTCCCGTCTTTCCCCTTACGGTTATAATCAAATATACGATACGTCACATCTGAAGTCTGCTGAATTTCCACCACAAAAGCCCCCGCACCAATACCATGCACACATCCTGCCGGTATATAAAAGGCATCTCCTTCACTAATTGGATGGCATTGCAACACCTCTGCAAAAGTTCCGTTATGCACACGTTCTTTATATTCTCTCGGTGTAATGGCTTTATCAAGACCGGCAATCAGCTTTGCTCCTTCATCTGCCGAAACCACATACCACATTTCATTTTTACCATTAGTGCCATATCGTTTCCGTGCCAATTCATCATCCGGATGTACTTGTATAGACAAATCAAGTGAAGCGTCAATAAACTTTATCAGCAATGGAAATTTAGAGCCGAAACGGACATAATTATCTTCTCCTACCAATTCCGACTTATACTTACGGATCATTTCTGTTAAAGTCAATCCTTTGTCTGTTCCTTCAGCTACAACCGATTCGTTACCTTCCACTGCCGATATTTCCCAACTCTCACCTACATTAGAAAGCGTCTCATCCAATTGTTTGAATGGAATTATTTTATTTCCGCCCCAAAGCGTCTGTTTCAATAACGGTTTAAAAAATAATGGATACATTTTTTCTTCTAATTTAAAGACACAAACGTACAAAAAATATCAGAATACTTTCCATTTGTTAAACGCTAAACTTTCCTAAAATGCCAAACACATTTAAAGGCTTTCCCTTTGGAAAACAAAAGAAATTCTTTTTATTTGCAAGAAATTTAATTTAAATCACCATGACAAGCACTACCCCCACAGAAAACAATAAGTCCGGGTTGAAAAAATCGGACTTTCAAACAGAGATTAACGGTAAGCAAACTGACTTATACATTTTAAGTAACGAATTGGGAATGGAAGTCGCCGTAACGAATTACGGATGTGCCATTCTCTCCATAATGATACCGGACAAAGAAGGCAAATATAATAATGTAATATTAGGACACGACAACATCAACAGTGTTATCAACAGCCCTGAGCCTTTCCTGAATACTACTATCGGACGCTATGGCAACAGAATAGCCAAAGGGCATTTCACTCTATACGGCGAAGAACATCAGCTTACCATCAACAACGGTCCTAATTCCCTACATGGCGGCCCCACCGGATTCCATGCCCGCGTATGGGACGCAGTTCAGCCCAATCCGACCACGGTTATTTTCAATTACACTTCCCCGGACAACGAAGAGGGCTTTCCCGGTAATTTAAATGTTGAAATGGCCTACCGACTCGAAAACGAAACAAATGCGCTAGTCATAGAATACCGGGCTTCTACAGATAAAGCTACAATTATCAATCTCACCAATCACGGCTTCTTCAATCTGGCAGGCATTTCCAATCCTACTCCATCCGTTTTAAACAACATTCTGACAATTAATGCCGATTATTATATTCCGATAGATGAAGTTTCCATTCCCACCGGTGAAATATTGAAAGTAGAAAATACTCCTATGGATTTCCGTACCCCGCACACCATTGGCGAACGCATTGATGAGCCATTCCAACAATTAATAAACGGTAGCGGATACGACCATTGCTATGCTTTGAACAAGACTGAAACCGGTGAACTAAGCCTCGCTGCTACCTGCACAGAGCCAAATAGTGGCAGATGCATGGAAGTTTATACGACGGAAAACGGCATACAACTGTATACAGGAAACTGGCTGAACGGATTCCAGGGAGCACACGGGGCTATCTATCCGGCGCGCAGTGCCGTTTGTTTCGAAGCACAATGCTTCCCCGATACTCCTAACAAGCCCCATTTCCCATCGGCGGTTTTACTGCCTGGGGATGAATATCAGCAAATTACCATCTACAAGTTCGGAATCTGCAATCAATAAGAAAAAAAACTAACCTAATTATAAACTTAAAATTCGAAAAATTCGACCATGACACAACAAAAACAGAATGGCAATATCATTGCCATTATCGTGATGATTTTCTTGTTTGGTATGATTTCATTCGTTACCAACCTTGCTTCTCCCATGGGAGATATCCTGAAATTTCAATTCGGTGTACCCAACTGGATGGGAACGTTAGGCGTATTCGCTAACTTCATCGCCTATGCGGTAATGGGCTATCCCTCCGGTAACATGCTCTCGAAGCTGGGTTACAAGAAGACGGCTCTCATTGCCGTCACCATCGGCTTCGTGGGTGTCGGCATCCAAACGCTGTCGGGCGTAGCCGGCAGCTTCGGCATCTACCTGCTGGGAGCTTTCATCTCCGGTTTCTCTATGTGTTTGCTCAATACAGTAGTGAATCCCATGCTGAACAGTTTGGGTGGAGGCGGCAATAAAGGAAACCAACTTATCCAGTTGGGTGGCGCATTCAACTCACTGGCCGGTACCTCTGTTATCATCCTCACCGGTATTTTAATCCCCGCCATTGCAAAAGCCCAAATTAGCGACGTATTCCCGCTGATGTATGCTGCTTTGGCCATCTTTGCTTTTGCATTCTTCGTCATTCTGTTCTCCACCATCCCGGAAAAAGAAAAAGACAACACTCCCAAAGCTACAGCCACTTCATCACAATATGGCCCATTGTCTTTCCGTCACTTCCTACTGGGTGCCATCGGTATCTTCGTATATGTAGGTGTGGAAGTAGGTGTACCCAACCTGCTGAACAAATGGTTGCAAAACCCCGATCTTGATGTACTTGGATTGAATGGTAACGGCGGTGCCGAAGCCATTGCCGGTTCAGTGACAGCCACTTATTGGTTACTGATGCTCGTAGGCCGTCTCATTGGAGCAGCCATAGGAAGCCAGATATCGGCTAAAGCCATGCTTAGCGCAGCTTCTTGCATTGGATTGCTGCTGACCATTGCTGCCATTTTCGCACCCGACACGGTGATGGTTAACATGCCGGCTTTCAAAAATAGCCCGGATGGTTTATTCGGATTGGTTAATGTGCCGATTAATGCCGTGCTCTTAGCGTTAGTAGGCCTTTGCACTTCTGTCATGTGGGGAGGTATCTTCAATTTAGCTGTAGAAGGTCTCGGCAAATATACAGAGAAAGCATCCGGCATTTTTATGACGCTGGTTTGCGGTGGCGGTATTCTACCTCTGTTGCAAAACGGCATTGTCGACCTGACCGGCGGTGTAGGCTACCTCACCAGCTATTGGGTCATTGTCGCAGCCTTGATATACTTGTTATTCTACGCAGTAGCAGGTTCCAAGAATGTCAACAAGAATATTCCTGTGGATTAAATCCAGAGGATTCACCTTATTATTTACCACATAAATCAAAGTATCATGGATATTGAATACGTAAGAAGTCGTTTCATCAAACACTTTGACGGAACAACAGGGGCTGTTTATGCTTCACCCGGCCGCATCAATCTTATCGGTGAGCACACTGATTACAACGGTGGCTTCGTATTTCCTGGCGCTATAGACAAAGGCATGATTGCCGAAGTGAAACCCAATGGCACCAATACCGTAAAAGCCTACTCCATCGACCTAAAAGACTATGTTGAATTCGGTCTGAATGAAGAAGACGCTCCCCGCGCCAGTTGGGCACGATATATTTTTGGAGTATGCCGCGAAATGATAAAACGAGGTGTAGACGTGAAAGGCTTCAACACCGCCTTTGCGGGCGATGTTCCCTTAGGTGCCGGCATGTCATCATCGGCCGCTTTGGAAAGCACCTACGCATACGCCTTGAATGACCTGTTCGGCGACAACAAAATAGATAAATTCGAATTGGCCAAAGTAGGACAGGCCACGGAGCACAACTACTGCGGCGTCAATTGCGGCATCATGGACCAGTTCGCTTCCGTCTTCGGCAAACAGGGACACCTCATCCGCCTGGACTGCCGCTCGCTGGAGTATCAGTACTATCTTTTCGACCCGCAAGGCTATCGGTTGGTACTGGTCGATTCCGTAGTGAAACACGAATTGGCTTCATCTGCCTACAACAAGCGTCGTCAAAGTTGTGAAGCCGTAGTAGCTGCCATCCAGAAGAAACATCCGCATGTGGAATACTTGCGCGAGTGCACCATGGAAATGCTCGAAGAAGTGAAAGCCGAAGTCAGCGCCGAAGACTACAAACGTGCCGAATACGTCATCGAAGAAATCCAACGCGTGCTCGACGTGTGCAACGCCCTGGAGCGCGCCGACTACGAGACGGTTGGACAAAAGATGTACGAGACGCACCACGGCATGAGCCGGCTCTACGAAGTGAGCTGCGAGGAACTGGACTTCCTGAACGACCTTGCCTTTGACTGTG
>CALUJK010000040.1 GCA_944320945.1 uncultured Bacteroides sp.
GAAGTAATCCAATATCTGTGTGGGCAGTACAATACTGGCCAACATGCTCAAATAATCGTTTTCCATACTGTAAAGTAAAGAACTATTCGATTAGATTACAAATTTATCCCCACTAAATTTCTACTGAGCCGTATTTACCCTGTTCAAGAAGTACTTCATCCCTACCCTGCTGGGTATGCTGAGCATGTCCGCCGTGACCGCCATAGACGGAATCTACGTGGGTCACGGCATTGGCAGCGACGGCATTGCCGCCATCAACATCTGCATTCCGCTACTCATGGTCTTTACCGGCATCGGACTGATGGTAGGTGCCGGCGCCTCCGTGGTAGCATCCATACAGTTGTCCAGAGGAAAGCAGAAAGCGGCACGCATCAACGTGACACAAGCCCTGCTGTTTGTGACGCTGATAGGCACCGCAGCATGGATACTGATGTTGGTCTATCCATCCACCACAGCACGGCTGCTAGGCGCATCACCCTCGCTGACACCCCTCGTCCGGGAATATATGATATGGTTCCTGCCGTCGCTGCTCTTCCAGATGTGGTGTTCGGTCTGCCTGTTCATCATCCGGCTGGACGGAGCACCCAAACTGGCTATGATGTGCAATGTCATTTCCGCCCTCATCACCGTCGTATTAGGCTGGCTGTTCATCTTCCCGCTGCAAATGGGACTGACGGGTGCCGCACTGGCTGCCACCATCGGATTACTGATAGGAGGTATCGTCGGACTAATCTACCTGTTTGGCTTTGCCGAAAAACTGCGCCCGTATCGTGTGAAATGGAGCCTTAAAAGTTTTCGACTCTCCATCCGCAATCTGGGCTACCAATGTCGCATCGGTTCATCCGCGTTGCTGACAGAAGCCACAATGGCCATGCTGATGTTCGTCGGCAATCAAGTATTCACGCAATACCTGGGCGACAACGGTGTAGGCGCATTCGGCATCGCATGTTACTACATGCCTTTCGTCTTTATGGTAGGCAATGCCATCGCACAGTCGGCGCAACCCATCATCAGTTACAACTTCGGATTGGGATATCAGGAACGGGTGACGGCCACGGAACGCATCGCACTGCTGACATCGGTGGTCTGCGGACTGCTTGTCACGGCGCTGTTTGTGTTCTTCCCGCACATATTGGTGGGTCTGTTTATCAAGCCCGACAATCCGGCGGCGCAACTGGCCATCGACGGTTTCCCCTACTTCTCGGCAGCGTTCGTATTCTTCATCATCAATCTGGCCGTCATCGGTTACTACCAAAGTCTGGAGCGAGTGAAGCCTGCCACGATATTGGCATTGCTGCGCGGTTTCATCTTTCTGATTCCGAGTTTCATCCTGCTGCCTAAGGCAATAGGTACGCACGGCATCTGGCTGGCACTGTGTCTGTCGGAACTGCTGACAACCGTCACCATTCTCGTGATGTATGTGCTGAAAAGACAGCAAGCAAGGAAACACATTCCGATACAAAACGCAAAACCGGCGAACAAATAATAAAATAACCATACAAAAAACGACCGTATTGCAAGTCATTTACTCCGAAGCCTTTCGGAGCGTGCTTCCAAGCCTTTCGGAACGCGTTCCAAGTTAACTTCGCTCGTGCTCCGAAAGGCTTCGGAACAAACCCCTGTCAGAAGGCCTTCTAAGGCGGTATAAGGCCGCCTTTCCGTAAAGTAACGTATCTGTACAAATCGCATCCTGCATCTATTCCGCGAAGAGAGATTTTCTCCGGAGGGAGCCCTCTCCTATCAGGCAAAAGCAAACGGACTGTTTCGTTCTATCTTTTCAAAATTCCCACCGCTAAATACTTCATCGACAACCGATACAAACAGGGGCAAATCCGAAAAATCTGTTCATAACAAAGAAAATAAGTGCTACCAATTCTAAATCAGAAAATAAACTGTAAATTTGCACCGATTATAAACAAGGGTTTCAACAGATATAAAGAAACTGTCAACAAGTTCTTAACAAAAAAATTATATATATACATACAAAATCCGTTAACGCAAAACAGCACTTATGGAATATAATTTCAGAGAGATTGAGCAAAAATGGCATCAACGGTGGGTAGAGCAAAAGACCTACCAAGTGAAGGAAGACAAGTCGAAACAGAAATACTACGTACTGAACATGTTCCCCTACCCCAGCGGTGCGGGTCTGCACGTGGGACACCCGTTGGGATACATTGCCAGCGACATCTATGCACGCTACAAACGCTTGCAGGGTTTCAACGTGCTCAATCCCATGGGCTATGATGCGTACGGACTGCCGGCCGAGCAGTATGCCATCCAGACGGGACAACATCCGGCCATTACGACGGTGAACAACATCAACCGCTATCGTGAGCAGTTGGACAAGATAGGTTTCTCTTTCGACTGGGACCGCGAAATCCGTACCTGTGACCCTCAGTATTACCACTGGACGCAATGGGCTTTCCAACGGATGTTCAACAGTTATTATTGCAATCAGGCCAAGCAGGCACGCCCCATCAGTGAGCTTATCGACGCTTTCGCAAAGACGGGCACCGAAGGGCTGGACGTGGCATGCAGCGAAGAACTCCGCTTCACGGCCGACGAATGGAATGCCATGAGCGAGAAACAGCAGCAGGAGACGCTGATGAACTACCGCATCGCCTACTTGGGCGAGACGATGGTGAACTGGTGTCCGCAGCTGGGCACGGTGCTTGCCAACGACGAGGTAGTGGACGGTGTGTCGGAACGCGGCGGTTATCCCGTGGTACAGAAGAAGATGCGCCAGTGGTGTCTGCGTGTATCGGCCTACGCACAACGCCTGTTAGACGGTCTCGACACCATTCAATGGACGGACTCACTGAAAGAGACGCAACGCAACTGGATAGGTCGAAGCGAGGGTGCCGAAGTGCAATTCAAGGTGAAAAACAGCGATTTGGAATTCACCATCTTCACCACCCGTGCCGATACCATGTTCGGTGTCACCTTCATGGTGCTGGCACCGGAAAGCGAATTGGTACCGCATCTTACTACTTCCGAGCAGAAAGCCGATGTAGATGCTTACCTGGAACGTACCAAGAAACGTACCGAACGCGAACGCATCAGCGACCGCAGCGTAACGGGTGTCTTTACAGGCTCGTATGCCATCAATCCTTTCACGGGTGATGCCGTGCCTATCTGGGTGAGCGACTATGTATTGGCAGGATATGGTACGGGTGCCATCATGGCCGTACCGGCACACGACAGCCGCGACTACGCCTTTGCCAAACATTTCAATCTGCCCATCATCCCGCTGGTAGAAGGTTGCGACGTCAGCGAAGAAAGCTTCGATGCCAAGGAAGGTATCGTATGCAACTCGCCGAAAGCCGGTGTCACTCCCTACTGCGACCTCAACCTGAACGGAAAGACCATCAAGGAAGCCATCGCCGCCACCAAGGAATACGTCAAGGCACACGGACTGGGTCGCGTCAAAGTGAACTACCGTCTGCGCGACGCCATCTTCAGCCGTCAGCGTTATTGGGGCGAACCGTTCCCCGTTTACTACAAAGACAACATGCCTTACATGATTCCAGAAAGCTGTCTGCCGCTGGAATTGCCCGAAGTGGACAAATTCCTGCCTACCGAAACCGGCGAACCACCGTTGGGACACGCCACCCGCTGGGCATGGGACACGGTGAACAACTGCGTGACAGACAACGACAAAATAGACCACAAGACCATCTTCCCGCTGGAACTGAACACGATGCCGGGTTTTGCAGGCTCCAGTGCGTATTACCTGCGCTACATGGATCCGAAGAACGACACCGCACTCGTATCGCCGGAAGTGGACGAATACTGGCGCAACGTTGACCTCTACGTAGGAGGTACGGAGCACGCCACAGGTCACTTGATTTACTCCCGCTTCTGGAACAAGTTCCTGCATGACATCGGCATTTCCGTGGTAGAAGAGCCGTTCCAAAAGCTTGTAAACCAAGGCATGATACAGGGACGAAGCAACTTTGTATATCGCATCAAGGATACCAACACATTCGTGTCTCTCAACCTGAAAGAGCAGTACGACACTACCCCACTCCACGTGGATGTCAACATCGTGTCGAATGACATACTGGACATTGAAGCCTTCAAGGCATGGCGTCCGGAATATGCCACTGCCGAATTCATCCTGGAAGATGGCAAATACATCTGCGGATGGGCAGTGGAAAAGATGTCGAAATCTATGTACAACGTAGTTAATCCGGACATGATTGTCGAGAAATATGGTGCCGATACACTTCGCATGTACGAAATGTTCCTCGGCCCCGTGGAGCAATCCAAACCGTGGGACACGAACGGCATCGATGGTGTGCACCGCTTCCTGAAGAAGTTCTGGAGCCTGTTCTACGACCGTAGCGACAATTATCTGGTGACAGACGAACCTGCCACTGCCGACGAACTGAAATCACTGCATAAGCTGATTAAAAAGGTGACGGGCGACATTGAGACCTTCTCCTACAACACCAGCATCAGTGCTTTCATGATTTGCGTAAACGAACTGTTTGCCATGAAGTGCAGCAAGCGGGAGATATTGACGCCGCTCATCGTTACCTTGGCACCGTTTGCCCCGCACATCTGCGAGGAATTGTGGGAGACACTGGGCAATACTGGTTCTGTATGCGATGCACAATGGCCTGCCTACAACGAAGCTTATCTGGTAGAAAACACGGTGAACTACACCGTCTCTTTCAACGGAAAAGCACGCTTCACGCAGGAGTTCCCGGTAGATGCCGCATCGGATGACATTCAGGCTGCCGTACTGGCCGATGAACGCTCTGCCAAGTGGATAGAGGGCAAAAACATCGTGAAAGTGATTGTGGTGCCTAAGAAGATTGTGAATATTGTATTGAAATAAAACTATGCACATAACAAAACCATCCAAAGCAGCCGTTATGAGAGAGATGCGAGACTATGTCTTCATCACCATCGGACTTGCCAGTTACGCATTGGCATGGGCATCTTTTCTCATCCCCTATCAGATTACCACAGGAGGAACTACAGGTATAGGTGCCATCATCTACTATGCCACAGGATTCCCCATACAATGGTCATACTTCATCATCAACGCTGTGCTAATGACATTTGCCATTAAAATCTTAGGACCAAAGTTCAGCATGAAGACCACGTATGCCATTTTTGTACTGACGTTCTTTTTATGGTTCTTCCAACGGATAGTCAACGGAGAAGACGGAATACCACCTCAGATATTAGGTCCCGGACAAGACTTCATGGCTTGTCTCATCGGTGCAACAATGTGTGGTGTGGGAATGGGATTGGTGTTCAACAGCAACGGTAGCACGGGTGGTACGGATATTATTGCAGCCATCATCCACAAGTATCGCGATGTGACATTAGGACGTATGATTATGGCATGTGATGTTGTCATCATCAGTTCCTGCTATTTCGTCTTTCATGATTGGCGTCGGGTGATATTCGGTTTCGTCACACTGTTTGTCATCGGTTATGTCCTGGATTACATTGTGAACAGCGCCTGCCAGTCGGTACAATTCCTCATTTTTTCCAAGGAATATGAGAAGATAGCCGACCGCATCACACACGATACACATCGGGGTGTCACTGTACTCGATGGCATCGGATGGTACAGCAAAAATCATGTCAAAGTATTAGTTGTATTAGCTTACAAACGACAATCGGTCGAAATATTCCGGTTGGTAAAAGATATCGACCCTAATGCTTTCATCTCACAAAGTTCCGTCATCGGTGTCTATGGAGAAGGGTTTGACCGATTGAAAGTAAAATAGGATTCAGTTGACGAGTTTTTTATGAGTTGACAAGTTAACGAGGCCACAAGGAGAGTGTGAGTTAATAAGTTAACTCGTCAACTTGTTAACTAAAAATATTTAAAGCAAAATGTTGAAGAAGAAATTTGTTTTTGCCACTAACAACGCACACAAATTAGATGAAGTACGTGCTATCTTGCGAGACAAAGTAGAAATCCTCAGCATGAAAGACATCGACTGTCGGGATGACATTCCTGAAACAGCCGACACTCTGGAGGGCAATGCTTTACTGAAAGCTCGCTACATTTATGAACGTTATCACATGGATTGCTTTGCCGACGACACCGGTCTGGAGGTAGAAGCACTGAACGGTGCACCGGGTGTCTACTCCGCCCGTTATGCCGGCAATACTCACAACTCGGAAGCCAACATGCGCAAGTTACTACAAGAGTTGGAAAGCAAAGAGAACCGCACAGCCCGTTTCCGCACCGTCTTTGCACTTATCATCAACGGAAAGGAACATATGTTCGAAGGCATCGTAAACGGCCGTATAGCCACGGAAAAACACGGTATAGCAGGATTTGGGTACGACCCGCTGTTCATCCCCGACGGATTTACGCAGACGTTCGCTGAAATGGGAAATGAACAGAAAAACCGCATCAGCCACCGGGCACTAGCCACGGAAAAGCTGTGCAGATTCTTAGGCAAATAAATTTAAACCCTTATTTTTCTCTCCTCACATGGCTACAGATACCAATTTGTAGCCATGTGTTTGTTTATCACTCCCTAATAACCATAATTCGTTATGCGTTTCGTCATATGCCAAATTCGTGTATATTTGGTCTAATTGCATTGCTCTGACCGGATTTCCCAACCAGTCAAAAAACAATAGTTTATCACCTCCATATTCATTACCGGATTGCGGCTCACCTCTATACAAAACAATGCAATAACTCGGAGAAGATTCTATTCCTATCACACCAAAAATATTATCTTTTTCCCAAATAACATCATTATCAAAAAGTCTATAACTCGGATAAGCATAGATGTATTCTTTCAATAAAACAGGATTGTTCTTATCCGACAAATCGTAAAAAGCAATAGATTCTCCAAAAGCACTACCAATCGACAAAACTTTATTTTCAATGGAATAAGCCATAAATCCTTGGTATGCAAAACCTTTTTCTACATCTGTTTTGTTTTTTTCATCCGGATAATCACCAAAAACAGCTATTACATTTCCGCAACTATCTTCTAATGTAATCCGACCCGATTTCACCACACCGGTAGCAGCTAAACAATCTTCATTTAAACAAATGGCATTGAATGCAGAAATCAAATGTTCTGGATGATATTGCAATAAAGACTTAGTAACTTCTCTAATACTATCACCATTGATATCATAAAACCTCATCTCTTTCTTATCAGCATCAAATACAGACAATCGGTTATCTGTCTTACAAAGATTGGAAATGAAAATCAAATCATCTGGTCCCATACCTCTACTTATAAAATCTCCTATGAATTTACCAGATTCTATATCAAACATAGAAATCATCTTCTCAAAACGAAGATTCGCAAAGCATAATTTTCCCGATACACACTTCATCAGATATGGATCGCGAATACTATCCATATCTATACTCTTTTCCATCAACACGGCATTCTCTAACGAAGGAAATAAGGATAATAATTTGTGTTCATTATTTCCACAAGAAAAGAGAGAAAAGACAATGAAAAAAAGACAGCTCTTTTCAATAAGCTGTCTCAATAAAATAATATACATAAATTTCTTCATTTTTTATAACCTGGTATTCTCTGAGAACCTTCCTGAGAACATTTGATAGTATAAGGAGGTTCACAGCTATAATCTTGACTTTCAAATGATGCCAATGCTTCTATATTTGTTTTAACCAATTCATCCATATTCGTCGTTTCTTTTTTCGAATTAAAAATTCCAAAACAAACAATAGCTAAAATGATAACGACAAAAAAAATCTTTAACTTCATAGTATTCTTATAATTTAAATTAGACAAAAATTTTCATGCAAAAAAATAAAATTGATGGAAATAACATAATATAAAAGATATATTTATACATTATTATATCTATTATCATAAATATAACTTCGCCGAAATCTCCAGCATCCGCTTGATGGGACGCACCGCCTTCTCGGCAACCGCTGCATCCACCGTTATCTCCGGAGACTCGTTCAGCAGACAATCATAAAGCTTCTGCAACGTATTCAGACGCATGTAGCTGCACTCATTGCAAGCACACGTACTGTCGGCGGGTGGGGCAGGGATGAACGTCGTGTCAGGACACTTCTTCCGCATCTCATGTAAGATGCCCGACTCTGTAGCCACAATATACGTCTTTTCAGGATGAGCCACCGCATACTTCAGCAATGCCGCCGTAGAGCCTACCACATCGGCCAGCTTCAGCACCACACTCTTGCATTCGGGATGAGCCAGCACCAATGCTTCGGGATGCTGACGCTTTATTTCAACCAGCTTTTCAACCGAGAATTGCTCGTGTACATGGCAAGCCCCGTCCCATAATAACATATTCCGACCGGTAACAGAGTTAATATAATTTCCCAGATTTCGATCCGGACCAAAAATAATTTTCTCATCTTTCGGGAAACTTTCTACGATTTGACGGGCATTCGTGGAGGTTACCACCACATCGGTCAGCGCCTTGACAGCTGCCGTAGTGTTGACGTAGGAGATGACCGTATGTCCCGGGTGCTCTTTGATAAACTGTTCAAAACGGTCGGCCGGACAACTGTCTGCCAGCGAACAGCCTGCTGCCATGTCGGGCACCAGCACTTTCTTATCGGGACAGAGCACTTTGGCAGTCTCACCCATAAAGTGCACACCGCACATCACAATGATATCAGCCTCTGTACGTGCCGCCCATTGCGCCAGTGCCAGACTGTCGCCCACGTAGTCGGCAATGTCTTGTATTTCTCCCTGCTGGTAGTAGTGCCCCAAAATGACGGCATTCTTTTCACGCTTCAGTTGCTCGATGGCTTTTATTAGCTTCTCCATAATCTTATATATTTTATTTCTCTTTTTTGAAAAAGAACTTTTTGATAGTGATGATTGTCGGTTAATAGTGTGGAAAGATAATATCTGTTTTTCTTGCTTTTGAAGTTATTAGCTTCAGGACAATGCGTTATTCATGGGTTATTGACAATAGGCTTTTGCTGTTATGTGCATTGATACAGAGTTGTTTTCTTATTCTCTTTCGGTGTCCTATTAACCGGCTGTTCATAATGCGCAAAGTTAATAACTTTAGAGCTATAAACAGGTAAATTGTGACTGAAAAATATGTTGAAGCTCTTCTTGAAAATAGATGCTAACTTTTTTGTAATGTTGATAGTCGATGCGCTATATGCGTTGGTTTAAGTTATGCAAGTATTATTTCTAAGAATCTTTTCTTATACTTTTCACAGCTTTTCAACGGTTATTAACGGTGGAATGAACGGAAGTGTGTATATTTGTATGCAGATAGTCTGAGTCTTTATGCGGAAACTAAAAATTACGGAATTAAATCGCATCAGTGCGGAAGAATTCAAGCAGGCAGAAAAATTGCCATTGGTAGTGGTATTGGATAACGTACGCAGTTTGCACAATATCGGTTCAGTATTTCGTACGTCGGATGCATTTCGCATTGAATGTATCTATCTGTGCGGTATTACAGCCGTTCCTCCGCATCCTGAGATGCACAAGACAGCATTGGGAGCAGAATTTACTGTAGATTGGAAGTATGTTAATAACGCGGTAGAAGCTGTTGATAACCTCCGGAATGCCGGTTATGTGGTTTACTCCGTGGAGCAGGCAGAAGGCAGCACGATGCTGGATGAACTGACGTTGGACAAATCTTGTAGATACGCTGTAGTATTGGGCAATGAGGTGAAAGGTGTGCAGCAGGAAGTGATTGACCATAGTGACGGTTGTATTGAAATACCGCAATATGGCACAAAGCACTCTTTGAATGTGTCCGTCACGGCAGGTATTGTTATTTGGGATTTGTTCAAGAAGTTGAAATGAGATAACTCTATCATTCTCTCTGATGGCAGTTGAAACCTTTTTGTGTTCTGTTGTTTTTCGGTCAAATTATCAAAAGCAATGAATCTAATAAAATGTAATGAAGACACTCTATTATTATCTGTTCTGTTGGATGGGTTTGTTTGTAACCTGTCTTGCACATGGACAAAGCAATCGGATAGATGGCATTAAGTACACACTTGATAAGTCCGGAAAAGTGGTGTTGGAGAAAGGGAAGAATGTACGTGGAACATTGGTTATCCCTTCTGAAGTAACAATAAAAGGACGAACATATCCGGTATCTGTCATCGGTGAAAGTGCTTTTGAAGATTGTGATGAATTGCAAAGCGTGATATTGCCTGAAAATCTTTCTCAAATAGACTTTTGGAGCTTTAAGAATTGCACGAATTTACGATCGGTTACTTTTCCTTCGTCCATGAAAAGGATAGGGGTTGCTTCGTTTGAAAATTGCGAGGCTTTGGATAAAGTGATATTGAACGGAGTGGAAGAGATAGGTTCAAATGCTTTTGAAGGTTGCAAGAATCTTTGTATAGAAATACATGGTGCCCGTTCGATAGATTATGAAGCTTTTCGAGGATGTCGTCGGTTGGAATATTATTTGCCTGAAGTGGAAAATATTCCAGAATATATGGGGACATCAGTAAAAGGAAATATCAGTAATTATTTGTGGAAAGTAAGTGTGTTGGAAGATACGGGCATCTATATAAACAAGCGTGCCTTTAATGATTGTAAGGAAGTTGTACTTCATTTTCCCACTACGTTGAAAAGCATTGGTCGTAATGCCTTTTCCGGTGTGTTGAAGAATTCTGATTATTATAGTAAGAATGAATTGTTTCAAGTTTATCTTCCGGCTTCTCTGGAACAGATAGGTGAAGAGGCGTTTATGAACTCCGGTGTAACTTCGGTTATTTTTGCACATACCGCTACGAATCGTCCTGCATCGCTTCAGATAGGACGACGGGCTTTTACTGACTGCATGATGTTACAAGAAATGGAATTGCCCTCGAATGTGACAAAAATAGATTACATGACATTCAGTCGTTGTCAGTCACTCCAATCGATCAAGGCATCCGGAGTGACAGATGTAGGTACAATGGCTTTTAGCGATTGTGCTAACCTTAATACGGTTATTTTCTCCAGTAGTTTGAAAGAGGTAGGCATGGAAGCTTTTCGGAATTGTCCGCTTCTGACAACATTACGCGGATTAAATGAAAGTACTGTATTGAAGTCGGATGCTTTCCGGGGTTCCGGCATCAATATTGAGCAAGTGAAAGAAACATTCAGCTACTGTTGTTATAGTAAAGTCTATCAAGCTTTGTTGGAATGGAGAAAGAAAGGTGAATTTGAAACTACTGCCCAATGGCGGGCACGTGTTACTCCTGAAGTGCAGAAACAAAAGACCAACCAGTTGTTGAAAGAAGCAGAGCAGAAATATCTGTCTGCTTACAGTATTCTGCCGGTACAAAGTCGGTTAAGTACTTATGACGCCGATCGTGGTACGTATGGCGTTACGTTGTTGTGCAAGGGTAGGGAAGTGTCCACTCAATATATTCACGTTCCTATATCTGAGGCTCCTTCGGTGAAATCTATGTGGAAAAATGCCGTTATTACTCCTACGTGGGGCATTCGTAACGACCGTGCACAGGTCTTGTCTTTTCAGGTAAACCTGAATGGAAAACGATATATTGCTTCCGATGATACATCTTCTTCCTCTTCTGAAAATACTGCGTTGTTGTTTGACATGCCTTTGCCTGAATTAGATTTTGGCGGAGAAAATATCAAAACCGCTCCGGTAACCGTTTCCATACCGGTAGTGGAAAGTGATATTGATACTCAGATTCCTGTTGTCAAGACAAGTTCTCCCCGTACATTTGCTGTAATTATTGGGAATGAAAATTATCAGCATGTAACGCGTGTACCGTATGCCTTGAACGATGCCCGTATATTTGGAGAATATTGTGTCAAGACATTGGGCTTGCCCATACAGAATGTCCGTAGCTATCGGGATGCCACATTTGGTACGTTACTGACAGCATTGGCTGATTTAAAAAATATTTCTGATGCGTATGACGGAGACATTCGGGTAATCTTCTATTATGCCGGGCACGGCATACCTGATGAAAACGGTAAAAATGCTTATCTGTTACCGGTCGATAGTGACGGACGTCAATTGGAAGCCTGTTTGCCATTGAGTCGTTTGTATGAAGAGTTGGGTGCTTTGCATGCCCGTTCTGTACTGGTATTTATGGATGCTTGTTTCAGTGGTTCGCAACGGGGCGAGGGCATGTTGGCTTCCACTCGTGGCGTGGCTATCCGCGTAAATTCAGACAGACCGTCAGGCAATACTTTAGTATTCAGTGCGGCACAGGGTGATGAAACTGCTTATTCATATCCTGAAAAAGGGCATGGTCTTTTTACCTATTATTTGTTGAAAAAAATACACGATACCGAAGGCGATGTGACGTTAGGTGAATTAAGTGATTATGTAAGTACACAGGTAAAACGTCAGTCGGTCATTGTTAATCGCAAAAGTCAGACACCTGTCACAATGCCTTCCACAACTTTTTCTGTGAATTGGCGAGAAATGAAATTGATATGATACTTAATCTATGTACACAAGAAGTTGGTTAATAATATTGTTCGCTCTTTGGGGATGTCTTTTCTTGTTTTCCATGGAAAATGTTCCTCAACACTATTATTTCAGAAATCTGGATATCGAACAAGGACTGCCTCAGAATACCATCAATGATATTCTGCAAGACCGGCAAGGATTTATGTGGTTTGGCACCAAAGATGGATTGAGCAGGTATGATGGTATTTCGTTTCGAAACTTCCGAAACAATCCGCAAGACGTTCATAGTTTGGGAAACAATTTCGTGACTTCACTATACGAAGATACGGAAGGAAACATTTGGGTAGGTACTGATGCCGGTTTGTATGTCTATCATCCTTTGAAAGACCGTTTTGAATCGTTTTCTATTTCCAGTGTGGAAAATACGAAAATCACACGTTCCGTCACTATGGTGACAGGCGATGCCAAGGGAAATATCTGGGTAGCTGTGGAGTCACAAGGTATTTTCAGTTACAATCTTCAAAGTAGAGAACTGCACAATTATACGTTTGAAAAGTTTTCTATTTCCTCCAATGTAGAGTGTATTGCTTTCGATAACAGCGGAACTGTTTGGATAGGATTCTATGGAGACGGTTTGTTTTATTCCAAAGATCATCTGAAGAGCATATCTCCCTTTTTGTCTCCGGAAGGTAAGAAGGTTTTCGACAAAGATGTTGTCCTGAAAATCATTGCAGGTGATTACAATTGTCTGTACATCAGTTCGATTAAGAAAGGAGTGCAAGAGTTGAATCTGACATCGGGGCAACTGAAAAGTTTGTTGTTGGTTGATGAATTTGGAGAATCCATATTTTGTCGTGACCTTCTTTCTGTGTCTAATGAAGAGTTGTGGTTGGGAACTGAAACCGGTATCTATATTCTGAATATCCGTACAGGCAAGTATTCCCATCAGCGCAGTTCGTTGTATGATTCATATTCACTGTCAGACAATGCTATCTATTCTTTATATAAAGACCGTGAAGGAGGCATTTGGATAGGGTCTTATTTCGGTGGTGTGGATTACTTCTCTTATTCGCCCACACCGTTTGAGAAGTATTATCCGAGGGGAGGAGAGAATGACGGTCTGCATGGGAAAAGAATTCGCGAATTTTGTCAGGACCAAAACGGTATTCTGTGGATTGGTACCGAAGATGGCGGACTGAATCGGTTTGACCCGCACACAAAGAAGTTCTCTTTCTTTAAGCCCAGCGAAGACTTTACCAACATACATGGACTTTGCCTGGTAGATGATAAACTGTGGGTAGGGACTTTTTCGAAAGGACTTAAAATTATTGATACCAATACAGGAAGAGTTGTAAAGACCTATCTGAAAAGCAACACGGCCGGTTCCTTGATAGACAACAGCATCTTTTCCATTTGCCGTACAGCGTCGGGTGATATCTATCTGGGAACAATGTTTGGCTTATTGAAGTATGATAAAAGCACAGACGGTTTCCGGCAGATACAAGAACTTCAGGGTTGTTTTGTGTATGACATCAAAGAAGATTCCAATGGCAATATCTGGTTGGCCACGTATGCTAACGGAGCGTTTCGCTATGATATTAATGAAAAACGGTGGAAAAACTATCTGCACGAAGCAGACAAAGAAGGTGGTTTTCCTTCCAATAAAGTATTGAGTATTTTCGAAGATTCACGACGCAGAGTCTGGCTGACAACACAAGGAGGCGGATTTTGTCGTTTCGTTCCGGAAGAAGATGCGTTTATTACTTACAACCAATACAACGGCTTTCCTTATGACGTGGTCTATCAGATAGCCGAAGGCAAGAAAGGTATGTTGTGGTTGAGCACAAACAGTGGTCTGGTGTGCTTTGATGCCGATACGGAACAACGGAAAGTATATACTACGAATAATGGATTGCTGAGCGACCAGTTTAATTATCGCTCAAGTTTCGTTTCTGCCGACGGTACTATCTATTTTGGTTGTATCGAAGGCTTTGTGGCTTTCAATCCTGACACTTTTTCGGAAAACAAAAACTTTCCGCCCTTGGTGATTACTAACTTTATGTTGTTTAACAAGGAAGTATATGTCGGTCAACAGAATTCTCCGCTTCGGGAAAACATAGTGTTTTCGGACAGCATCGTATTAAAGTCGAATCAAAATTCATTTTCCATCCGTATTGCTGCTTTGAGTTATCAGGCACCCCGCATGAACAAACTGATGTATAAGCTGGATGACTTCGACCAGAAATGGCAGATATTGAATGAGAATCCCGTAATCACTTATTCTAATCTGCCCTATGGGAATTATGTCTTTCGTGCCAAGGCTTCGAATGGCGACGGGTATTGGAATCCGGAAGAACGTGTATTGCACATCTGCATACTTCCACCGGTCTATCTTTCTATGTGGGCATACATTATTTATATATTGACATTTGTGGCGGTAGCAGTATGGGTGGTTATGTATTTTCGTAAGCGCAATCACAGGCGGCACCAACTTCAATTGGAGAAGTTCGAACAGGAGAAAGAACGGGAAATATATCATGCCAAGATAGACTTCTTTACCAATGTGGCTCATGAGATACGCACTCCGTTGACTTTGATAAACGGTCCTTTGGAGAATATCATTCTTAAAAAGCAGTTGGATGCGGAGACGCGCGAGGATTTAAGCATTATGAAGCAGAATACGGAACGTTTGCTGAATCTGACGAATCAGCTACTGGATTTCCGGAAAGCGGAAGGGCAGGGGTATAGGCTGAATTTCTTGAAGTGTAATATTACGAAGATTCTGAAAGAGACACATCTGCGGTTTACCTCATTGGCCAAGCAGAAGGGATTGGACTTTACGTTGCACGTGCCCGAAGAAGATTTTTATGCACCTGTCAATCAGGAAGCCTTTACGAAAATCATCAGTAATCTGCTGAATAACGGTGTGAAGTATGCCTACAGCTATGTACACATCTATTTGGAATTGCCGGATGGCAAGAATGAATTTTGCATCCGCACAGTGAACGACGGTGTGGTAATTCCCGATGACATGAAAGAAGAGATTTTCTCCGCCTTTGTGCGTTTTAACGAACAGCAAGATGGAAAGGTGACAACCGGTACGGGAATCGGTTTGGCTTTATCCCGTTCGTTGGCAGAACTGCACGGAGGTACGTTGGTGATGGAGAAAGGGGAGACGGTGAATTGCTTCCGCCTTACGCTGCCGGTTGTGCAGAATATGGCGTTCACACTGGATAGTGAAAGAAAGGATATTGTTTCTACGAAAATGACTACTGATGAGCAGGTTTCGGAAGATGAACAGTCAGATAAGAAAGAAAAGAAATATACCATTCTTGTGGTGGAGGATAATCCGGATATGCTCTCTTTTGTGGCACGCCAGTTATCACACGATTATGCCATACTCACAGCCACTAATGGAGTAGAGGCGCTACAAGTGTTAGACGAGCATTTTGTGAACCTGATAGTGAGCGATGTGATGATGCCTCACATGGATGGTTTTGAGCTTTGCAAGGCAGTAAAATCTAATTTGGATTACAGCCACGTTCCTGTTATCCTGTTGACAGCAAAAAACAATATTCAATCAAAAATAGAAGGATTGGAATTGGGTGCTGATGCTTATATAGAAAAACCGTTCTCGGTGGAATATCTGAAGGCTTCCATTTCCAGCTTGATGAACAACCGTGAGAAACTGCGTCAGGCATTTGCCAAATCGCCTTTTGTAGCGGCCAATACAATGGCGTTGACCAAGGCCGATGAGGGATTTATGAAGAAACTGAACGAGATAATTTCTGCCAATCTGCATGACCCCGATTTCAATATGGATACGATGGCAGAACTGTTGCACATGAGCCGTTCCAACTTCTATCGGAAAATGAAAGGAGTACTTGACTTGACTCCTAACGATTATCTCCGTTTGGAACGGTTGAAACTGGCTGCCCAACTGCTGAAAGAAGGTAATGACCGTGTGAATGAAATTTGTTATAAAGTAGGCTTCAATTCTCCTTCTTATTTCTCCAAATGCTTCCAAAAACAGTTTGGGGTGCTTCCGAAGGATTTTGTAGGGTAATTTTTAGTTAAAATTTTGTATTATATATTTCGTTTGTATGTCAATTAGGGCATGAATGTCATTTCAATTTTATGATTGTAATCGATCTGTAAAATCTATTGTCCCTAATCAACAAAAATAGTCTCAATAGGACATTTTTTTCATTTATTGAGACGTTTTTTCCGCATGAAAATATGCGTTTGCCATACTTTTGTTAACGACAAACAAAAAAGGTTGTTGACTTATTAACAAAAGATTTTAATAGTATGGTAAAACGCTTTTTTCTTTTTTATACGATATGTTCGTTTCTGACTGCTTTGCCTGCTTTGGCACAATGGTCCCCCGCGGGTGATAGAATCAAGACAACGTGGGGTGAAAATCTGGATATAAATAATATATTGCCCGAATATCCACGTCCTATTATGGAACGGTCGGACTGGAAAAATCTGAATGGATTGTGGAATTATGCCATTCGCCCTTCGGGTGAAGTGATTCCTACTGATTTTGACGGACAGATATTGGTTCCTTTTGCTGTAGAGTCAAGCTTATCCGGAGTAGGGAAGACGCTGGGAGAGAAAAATGAATTGTGGTATCAGCGGAATTTTACGGTTCCATCGGCTTGGAAAGGAAAACGCGTATTGTTGCATTTCGGTGCGGTGGATTGGAAAACTGATGTTTGGGTGAATGGTGTCAAGGTAGGCGGACATACGGGAGGATTCACTCCTTTTTCGTTTGACGTGACTGCTGCGTTGCAAAAAGGAACAAATAGTCTGGTGGTACGTGTGTGGGACCCCACCGACAAAGGCCCTCAGCCTCGTGGCAAGCAAGTCAGCAATCCGAAAGGCATTTGGTACACACCGGTCAGTGGCATCTGGCAGACGGTGTGGCTGGAACCGGTTGCTCCACATTATATAACAGATATAAAAATTACTCCTAATATAGATGTCAATAGGTTAACGGTAAAGGTGCTGACGGACAATAATCGTCCGACAGATAAGATTGAGGTAAAAGTGTTCGACGGAAAACAATTGGTAGCATCGGGAATATCCATCAACGGCTTGCCCGTTGAGGTTCCCATGCCTGCCGATACCAAACATTGGTCGCCTGATTCTCCTTTCCTGTATCAGATGACAGTTGCATTGAAATCGGAAGGTAAAGTGGTGGACGAAGTGAAGAGTTATGCTGCCATGCGTAAGTATTCAGTGCAGAGAGATGAAAATGGCATTATGCGCCTTCAGCTAAATAATAAAGATGTGTTCCAATTCGGTCCCTTAGACCAGGGCTGGTGGCCGGACGGACTCTATACGGCACCTACGGACGAGGCTTTGCGTTACGATATAGAGCAGACAAAGGCTTTGGGATATAACATGATACGGAAACACATCAAGGTGGAACCGGCACGTTGGTACACCTATTGCGACCAGTTGGGCATTATTGTGTGGCAAGACATGCCTAGTGGTGACAAAAATCAGGAATGGCAGCGCAAGCAATATTTTACAGGCACGGAACCGATGCGTACTGCCTTCTCTGAGGAAACCTATCGAAAAGAGTGGAAAGAAATAATCGATTGTTTGTATTCCTATCCTTGCATCGGGACTTGGGTGCCTTTCAACGAAGCATGGGGTCAATTTAAAACGCGTGAAATAGCCGAGTGGACCAAACAGTATGACCCGACTCGAATCGTTAATCCGGCCAGCGGAGGTAATCATTATACGTGTGGTGACATATTGGATTTGCACAATTACCCGGCTCCTGATATGTATTTGTACGATGCCAGTCGTGTAAACGTGTTGGGCGAATATGGAGGCATCGGATTAGTGTTGAAAGACCATCTGTGGGAACCGAACCGCAATTGGGGATATGTACAGTTTAATAACTCGGCAGAAGCTACCGCAGAATATGTGAAGTATGCAGAGATGCTGAAGAAACTGATAGCTCGTGGCTTGTCGGCAGCTGTCTATACACAAACTACCGATGTGGAAGTGGAAGTGAACGGCCTGATGACGTATGACCGGAGGGTGATGAAAATGGATGAAAAGACGTTGAGAAAAGTCAATCAAGAAATATGTAATAGTTTATATAATGAATAAATTTTAGCATTTATGGCTCATCATTTATAAATGATACTATTAATAGAATGTAGGTATTTTTTATAATAAATCTTTAATTCTAATTTCTATGAAACAGTTATTTTTCACTATTGACATTATCTCAATTAGTAATGCTTTATTTTTATTTGTAATGCTTGTAAAAGATAATGTATTATCATTTTCTAAATTAATAAATATGCAATATTGCAGTAATTAAAAATGAAAGGGGGTCACAATGAAAATCTATTGTAAACTATCAAATTTATATGTTTGGATAACATTACTATTTATCTTCATTTTTTTGAAATTTCCTGTATGTTACGCTAATAATACACAAGAAAAATATGTAACTATTACAGGAAAAGTGTTAGGAACAGACGGAGTTGCTATACCAGGTGCATCTGTTGTTATTAAAGGAACAAGTAAGGGAACGGTAACAGGAGCAGATGGTGAATATTCACTATCAAATGTATCAATAGGAAGTATATTGGAATTTAGTTTTATAGGATATGTAAAACAATCTAAACAAGTAGGTAATGAGACAATTATCAATGCTGTTTTGTATGAAGATGCCCAAATGTTGGAAGGAGTTGAGGTTGTAGCTTTTGGTACTCAGAAGAAAGAAAGTGTTATTGGTGCAGTAGCCACTATAAAACCGGCAGAACTGAAAGTGCCAAGTAGTAATTTGACAACAGCTTTAGCAGGTCGTGTGGCAGGTATTATTTCTTATCAGCGTACTGGAGAACCGGGAGTTGATGATGCTTCTTTCTTTATTCGTGGTGTAACTACTTTTGGTTATAAAAAAGATCCACTTATTCTAATTGACGGTATAGAACTGACTTCTACAGATCTAGCACGTCTTCAACCTGATGATATTGCAAGTTTTTCTATAATGAAAGATGCTACGGCTACCGCTCTTTATGGGTCGCGTGCTGCAAATGGTGTAATTCTAGTAAAAACGAAAGAAGGACAGAAGGGTAAAGCCCGTTTATCTTTACGAGTAGAAAATTCTATTTCAATGCCCACACAGGAAATAGAATTAGCAGATCCCATTACTTATATGCGTTTACATAATGAGGCTTATTTGACTCGCGATCCATTAGCTCCTTTAATGTATTCACAAGAAAAAATAGATAATACTGTTCCAGGATCTGGTTCATTAATTTATCCAGCTACAGATTGGAGAGATGAATTACTCAAAGATTTTGCAATGAATCAACGCGTGAATTTAAATATAACAGGTGGTGGTGACGTAGCTCGTTATTATGTAGCAGCTTCATTTAGTCAAGATAATGGTATATTGAAAGTTGATAAAAATAGTAGCTTTAATAATAATATTAAACAACGAGTATACACGCTTCGTTCTAATGTAAATATAAATGCTACGAAAACTACTGAACTTATTGTCCGATTGAGCGGAATGTTTGATGATTATAATGGCCCATTGTATGGAGGTTCATCCATGTATAATTTGATTATGAAAAGTAATCCGGTATTATTTCCTGCGAAATATCCGAAAGATGCCGAACATGCTTATACAAAACATACCTTATTTGGTAATGCTGAAAATGGACAATATCTGAATCCTTATGCAGAAATGGTAAGGGGATATAAGGAAACAGGCAGATCTAATTTAGGTGCTCAGTTTGAAATAAAGCAAGATTTGAGTTTTATTACGGAAGGATTGTCTGCGAGAGCTTTATTTAATACATCACGTATAGCTAATTATGATGTATCCCGTAAAATGAATCCTTATTATTATAAGCTGACGAGTTATGACCGTTTGACAGGAGATTATTCGATTGGGATAATAAATCCGGATGATGGTTCAGAATATTTACTTTATGAACCAGGTAGCAAAAGTGTAACATCTAATATGTACATAGAAGCAGCTTTAAATTATAGCAGAGAGTTTGGAAAACATGGAGTAAGTGGTTTACTTGTTTATCAATTGCGTAATAATTTGCAACCTAATGCAGGTACCTTACAAGCTTCTTTGCCTTATCGTAATGTTGGATTATCCGGTCGTTTTACGTATGCTTATGACAGTCGTTATTTTTTAGAGTTTAATTTTGGTTATAATGGTTCGGAGCGTTTTTATAAAGATAAACGTTTTGGCTTTTTTCCTTCAGCAGGTTTAGCTTGGATGGTTTCAAATGAAGACTTTTGGGAACCTTTGAAACCTTATATAAGCAAGATGAAATTGAGAGCATCTTATGGTATTGTAGGAAATGATGAAATTGGAGATGGAAGATTCTTATATTTATCAGATATAAACATGAATGATAGTAATTATGGGTCAAATTTTGGATATAATTTTGATTATCATAGAGATGGAATTTCTGTAAAACGTTATTCTGATCCAGAAATTACATGGGAAAAATCTGCAAAAACAAATTTCGCATTGGAATTTACTCTCTTTGATGATTTTAATATTATTGCTGAATATTACAGAGAACGTCGTAAAAGTATTTTACAGGAACGTTCTTCCATTCCTGCAACGATGGGATTGTGGGTTATTCCTTCTGCAAATTTAGGTGAAGCAAAAGGGCATGGAGTGGATTTATCCTTAGATTATAACAAATATCTTACTAAGAAATCTTGGTTGCAATTACGTGCTAATTTTACTTATGCAACTAGTGAATATGTAGTATATGAAGATTATGAGTACCCCGGAGCATGGTGGAAACAAAAAGTGGGATATCCTACAAGTCAAGCATGGGGGTATATTGCAGAGGGATTGTTTGTTGATGAAAATGAAGTAGCTAATTCGCCGACTCAGTTTGGTGATTATGGAGCTGGTGACATAAAATATCGTGATGTAAATAAGGATGGAAAAATAACAGATTTAGATATGGTACCTATTGGATATCCAACAGAGCCAGAGATTGTTTATGGATTTGGAGCTTCTTATGGAATAAATAATTGGGATATATCAGTATTTTTTCAAGGGTTAGCCAGGGAAAGTTTTTGGATTGATTATAATGATGTTTCTCCCTTTTTTAATACTGTAAATACAAGTGTTGTTGGTAATAGAGTTGGTCATAATGCGCTTGCTCAATTTATTGTAGATAGTCATTGGTCTGAAGATAATCGTGATGCTTATGCTGTATGGCCTCGGTTAAGTCCTACTTCCATTGAAAATAACAATAAAAGAAGTACTTGGTTTATGAGGGATGGATCATTTTTACGTTTAAAACAATTGGAAATAGGTTATACGCTTCCAGAACAACTGACGCGCAAATGGGGAGTCCAAAATCTTAGATTTTATCTGTCGGGAAATAATCTTCTATGTTTTAGTAAATTTAAGTTGTGGGATCCAGAAATGGCAGGTGAAGGATTGGGGTATCCAATTCAACGGGTATATAATATAGGATTAAACTTAACATTCTAATATAAAGAAAAATGAGGAAGTTTTTATTTACTGTGATTAGTAGTTTGATGTTATTAGTTTCATGCAACTATTTGGATATAGTACCGGACGATATAGCAACTATAGATAATGCTTTTACTATGCGCTCTCAAGCAGAAAAGTATTTGTTTACTTGTTATTATTATTTGCCTACACATGGCTTGTTAGAATCTAATCCAGCCATTGCTGGTGGAGATGAATTGTATATTACGGAGTCTTTTCGAAGTGCAGCTCATGTACATGCATGGTATATAGCTCATAATATGCAAAGTTCTTCAAGGCCACGTTGCGATTATTGGAAAGGAGTAGATGGCGGAAAGAATCTGTATAGAGGTATTAGCGATTGTAACATATTCTTGGAAAATATCCATAAAGTACCCGATATGACCGAGGAAGAAAAAAATCGTTGGATTGCTGAGGTACGTTTCTTAAAGGCGTATTATCATTATTGGTTAATCAGGATGTATGGTCCTATTCCTATTATGGATGTCAATATACCGGTCAATGCGTCTGAATCCGAAGTGAAAGTATTTAGAAATACATTGGATGAATGTTTCGATTATGTAGTTAATACATTGGATGAAATTATTGAAAGTCATTATTTACCAGATAAAATTACAAACGAAGCTGAAGAATTAGGACGGATTACTCAAGGAATTGCTTTGGCTGTGAAAGCAGAAGTATTGGTGACAGCTGCCAGTCCTCTATTTAATGGGAATATGGATTATGCGAATTTTAAAGATTCAAGAGGCATTGAGATTTTTTGTCCGAATAAAAGTAATGAAGAAAAGTTGCAGCGTTGGGCAGATGCTGCTCAAGCTTGTAAAGAAGCCATTGACTTTTTACATGAGCAAGGCTATAAATTATATGAATATACTTCTTTAGAGTATAATATTTCGGATGAGACACGTGCAAAATTGACATTTAGAAACATTGTTACAGAAAAATGGAATAGTGAAACAATTTGGGGAAATTCTAATAGTGTAATAGGACAGTTGCAGGCTCATGCCATTCCGCGCGGATTGGAGGCTGGAAAAGAAGGTAATGCAAGTGTAGGAGGTAATTTAGCCGTACCATTGAAAATTGCTAACTTATTTTATACAAAGAACGGAGTTCCTATCGATGAAGATATCACATGGGATTATGCAGGTCGTTTTGATTTGAAAAAGGCTACGAAAGATGATAAATATTTAATTAAGGAAGGATATACGACTGCTAAGCTTAATTTTGATAGAGAAATACGATATTACGCTAGCTTAGGATTTGATGGCTCTATTTGGTTTGGGCAGGGTGTTACTGATGATGAAAATCCTATTTATGTGCAATGTAAACAAGGACAATCCGCGGCTAACCAAGTAACTAATTCTTGGAATGAGACAGGTATTTGGCCTAAGAAATTGGTACATTTTAAAAGTGTGGTAGGGCAGAATAGTGGATTTACTCAAATAACCTATCCTTTTCCTGTAATGCGATTAGGAAATTTATATTTGCTATATGCAGAAGCATTGAATGAAAGTGGAGCATCTCAAGATGAAGTGTTATATTGGGTGGATTTAATAAGAGAAAGAGCTGGATTGAAAGGAGTAGAAGAAAGTTGGAATACTTATACGACTAATAAGAAATATGAGACAATTGAAGGACGCCGAAAAATAATTCAGCAGGAGCGTGGAATAGAATTGGCTTTTGAAGCTCAACGTTTTTGGGATTTGCGTAGATGGAAATTGGCATATGAAGAACAAAATAAGCCGATAACAGGTTGGAGTACCCAGTATGCTACAGAAGAAGAATATTATGTAGAGAGATTAATTTACGACCAAGAGTTTGGAATAAAAAATTATTTTTGGCCTATTGAAGACGAAGAATTATATTCTAATAAAAATCTAGTACAGAATTATGGATGGTAATTTAATAGGGGGGGAGAATATGAACAAGTTTATAAATTTATGGTTTGCTACATTTTGCTGCATTTTGTTACATTTTTCATCGTGTACGGATAATGCGGATATGAATGAACCTATTGGTAGTAAGATAGCACCCGCACAAGTGTTAAATGTAACGGTAAAAAATGAACCTGGTTCTGCTATCATTTATTATGATTTGCCGGATGATCAGAATTTGAAATATGTGAGAGCCAGTTATATGGTGGACAACATAGAACGTCAGGTAAATGCTTCTTTTTATACAGATTCATTGATTGTGGATGGCTTTCCGGAAGAGGGGGAATATGAAGTAAAACTCTATTCTGTAAGTTATGGTGAAACCGTTTCTGAGCCGTTAAGTGTAATTGTAAATCCTTTGAATCCTCCATATAAAGAAGTGCGAAGTACCTTACAAGCATCAAGAACGTTTGGAGGAATTCGTATTAATTGGGATGGAAATACTAAAAAATCAGATTTAGCTATTGGAGTATTACGGAAAGAGGGCGATGATATTTGGTCACAAATTGATATGTATTATACAGAATCAGAAAAAGGTGTTTTTTATGTGTATGGTCTTGAGGCTATTACTACTGATTTTGGTATTTTTGTTAGAGATAGATGGGGGCACCTCTCTGATACACTTTATGTGACAGAAACGCCATTATATGAAGAAGAATGTGATAAAAGTTTATTCCGAAAAATGATGTTACCAACGGATACTTATGAATGTCACACTTGGAGTACTGCAACACAAGGCAATGACATGACAAGATTATGGGATGGGATAACAGATGCAGATCCTTGTTTCCAAACGAAAACAAATTCAAATATGCCGCAATGGTTTACTTTTGATTTAGGGAGGAATTACAAGTTGAGCCGTTTTATAATGGTTTCTCGTTATTATCCGAATAAATATGGTAATACTTTTCAAAAAGGACATCCTAAAATATTTGAGATATGGGGTAGTAATAATCCTAATCCAGATGGAAGTTTTGATGACTCTTGGACCTTGCTTTCGGAATATGAATCGGTAAAACCTTCCGGAGGAGGAGTAAATGATCCATTAACAGCCGAAGATCAAGAAGTAGCTAAAAATGGCGAGAATTTTTCTATACCCGACAGTGCGCCTGCAGTTCGCTATATTCGTTTTTTAACGAAAGAAACATGGGGAAAAACAAGGTTTATGCATCTCCATGAGTTGACCTTTTTTGGTGCACCAGATAACAATGAATAAAAAGAAAGTATGTATCATGAAAGAGTTTAAGAGAAAAATGAGATATTTATTTGTATGGTTGGTTCCTTTTGTTATGATGTCTTGTGACGGTATGGATGCCTACTATAAAGAATTTATAGAAGATGGACCTATCATTTATATAGGGAAAGTGGATTCTTTGCAGTCTTATGCAGGACGTAATAGAGTAAAGCTTCAATGGAAGAAACTATTAGATCCTCGTGCTAAAAGAGCAAAAGTTTTTTGGGGAAATCGTACTGATTCTATTGAATTTAGAATGGAACAGGCCGCAGATAACCAGTTTTTCATTGACGGTCTGCAAGAGGGATCTTATGTATTCCAATTTTATACGTATGACGAGATAGGAAATTCTTCTATTGTTTCCGAAACACCATGTAATGTATATGGAGATGTCTTTGAAGGCCTACTGACTAATATACGTATAACAAGTTCAAAATTGAAAGATGGTATATTAACGCTGACCTTACCAAAAGTGGAAGATGAAACATATGTTGGCATTGAAATTACTTATATTACTTCTAGAGGGGAAGAAAAAATAGTTATGAAGGAAGTAGATGGAACTACAATCTCAATAGAAAATTTTGATAGTAATAAATTTGTATATCGCTCAGTTTATTTGCCAGAAGATACAGCTATTGACTATTTTTATAGTACATCTGATAAATATGAATTATAGTTTAACATAATTATTATTAGCTATAATATTGATATGCGATACTACTATAAAATAAAGCTCAAATAATTCGTAATTGAATATGAATAAAATTCGATTGTTTTTTTCTTTTATGCTACTATATTGGGTTGTTGCAGACGCCTCTTACGCCCGCAAGTCCTACGACCGTGACTACTGGGTAAAGACCATGATTAAAATCATCGACCCTGTTTACACCAACCTGAGCCAAAACACTTTGCGCAAGAATATGCCGGTGGAGACGTGGGACGGATTGAACAACGGTAATACCCGTAAAAACGTGACGCATCTGGAGGCATTGGGCCGTTCTTTCGACGGAATATCCGCATGGTTGAATCTTCCACCGGATGATACAGAAGAGGGTAAACTGCGTGCCAAATACACTGATTTGGTTGTGAAGTCTATTGCGAATGCCGTCAATCCGGAGTCACCAGACTACCTGCGTTTCGACGGTCCGGGCGGACAGCCGCTGGTAGATGCTGCATTCTTTGCACAAGGCTTGCTGCGTTCCAAAGGCCAGATATGGCCTAAATTGGACAAAGTGACGCAGGAGCGGATTATCAAGGAATTGAAGGCTTCTCGCAGAATTAAACCTTCTGAATCCAACTGGCTGATGTTCTCTGCCACCATTGAAGCTGCACTGTTGGAGTTCACGGGCGAATGCGACTTGAAACCGATTCACTATGCGCTGAAACGTCACAAAGAGTGGTACAAAGGAGATGCGTGGTATGGCGACGGCCGTAACTTTCATTTGGATTACTACAACAGTTACGTTATCCAGCCCATGCTGATAGATGTATTGACAGTGATGAAACGTCACAACATTGAGGGAGCTGATTTTTATGATGTGCAACTGAAGCGTCTTATCCGTTATGCTGACCAGCAGGAGAAACTGATTTCTCCGGAGGGTACTTATCCCGTGTTGGGTCGGTCGATGGGCTATCGTTTCGGAGCTTTCCAGGTGTTGGCACAAGTTTCATGGATGAAGATGTTGCCCGAACACATCAAACCGGCACAAGTGCGTTGCGCCTTGACCAAGGTGATGAAACGTCAGTTGCGCAAAGGCACATTCGATAAAGACGGTTGGCTGAATCTGGGCTTCTGCGGTCATCAGCCGGAAATAGCTGATACGTATGTGTCAACAGGCAGTAACTATCTGTGTACGTTTATTTTCTTGCCGTTAGGATTGCAGGCCGATGATGAGTTCTGGACAGCGAAACCCGAAGAGTGGTCGTCCGTCAAGATATGGAAAGGCAGTCGTGACATCCAGAAAGACCATTCTATCAGAAATTAAGCAGACGGGATTCGATGTCCGGAATAATTACTCTTTCTTAGGACAACGCATACCCCGCTCAGAAGGTATTGTAGCAGCGGTTTGTTCCGAAGCCTTTCCGGACTTGTTCGCAAAGGCTTCGGAGCACGAACCAAATATATATGGAACAAACAGCATAAATAGGTGGACATGAAAAATAAGGATTTTTTATTACGGATGAGAAGGCATCTTTCCATAAAAGGGCAATATGTGTGTCTTCTGGCATCGGTGATGCTGATGAGTTGTGCTTCTTCTCGTCAGATGCGTCTGGTTATACTTCCGGATATTCAGACTTATACTCGGTTGTATCCGGAGGTGGCATATTCGCAAACGCAGTGGATTGTGGATAGGGCAGACAGTATTGATTTCGTTTTACAGTTGGGTGACTTGACAGACCACAATAAACCTTCGCAATGGGAAGTGGCAAAGAAGGCGCTGACGGCAATGGATGGAAAAGTGCCATACGGCTTTGTCACCGGGAACCATGATTTGGGTAAGAACTCCAACAAGCGGGATTCCAAATTGTTCAACGAATATTTTCCTTACGACAAGTATAGCCGGATGAAGCATTTTGGCGGTGCTTTCGAGGAGGGGAAGATGGATAACGTGTGGTACACTTTCAAAGCAGCCGGACATAAATGGCTGGTGCTGTGTCTGGAATTTGGTCCGCGCGACAGCGTACTGAAGTGGGCAGGCGAAGTTATTGAGCAGCATCCCCGTCATAAAGTGATTATTGATACTCATGCATATATGTACAGTGACGATACGCGTATGGGCGAGGGCGACCGTTGGTTGCCGCAGAGTTACGGGCTTGGTAAAGACACGACAGACCCTGTGAACAGTGGTGAGCAGATGTGGGACAAACTGGTCAGCCGGTATCCCAATATACTGTTTGTCTTTAGTGGTCATGTAATGAACGACGGTACAGGCATGCTGGTCAGCGTGGGAGAACACGGAAACAAAGTTTACCAGATGCTGGCCAATTATCAGGGAGGCATCAAGAACTCGCTGAAAGGAAAAAGCGGTTTCCTGCGTATTGTGGACATTGACACTAAGCGTAAGGAGGTGAAAATAGAGACATATTCCCCTTACCGCAAGGAATTCCGGCGGGGAGCAGACAGCGAATATTTGTTCGAAGATGTTGATTTTTAAACATTAGGTTTTGAGTTATGAGACACATATATACATACACTACTTGTGGATTGTCACTATTTTTCTCTTACGCAGTACATGGGCAGACAAATAATAAAATGAATGTCCTGTTTATTGTGGCAGATGATATGCGTCCAGAACTAGGTTGTTATGGAGTAGAAGATATTATAACTCCTCATATTGATGCATTGGCAAAACATTCTACGGTATTTATGAATGCATATTGTAATATACCGGTGAGTGGTGCCTCGCGTGCTAGTTTATTGACAGGTGTATATCCAAGTTATCCGAGTCGTTTTGTAGATTTTGATGCGTGGGCAGATAAAGATTGTCCGGAAGCTATTTCTTTGCCAGAATGTTTCAAAAGGAATGGATATTATGTCGTCTCAAATGGAAAAGTCTTTCACAATATAGCGGATAATGCAGATAGCTGGTCGGAAGCGCCTTGGCGAGTACATCCGGATGGATATGGAAAAGACTGGGCAGAATATAATAAGTGGGAGTTATGGAAAGATGATTCATCTGCGCGTTATATTCACCCCAAGACCCGGCGTGGACCTTTTTGTGAGGCGGCAGATGTGAGTGATACTACTTATATTGACGGGCGTGTAGCGCAAAAAACGATTGCGGATTTGAGGCGTCTAAAGAATATGGGGCAGCCATTCTTTTTGGCTTGCGGTTTTTGGCGTCCTCATTTGCCCTTTAATGCTCCGAAAAGATATTGGGCTCTGTATTCTAGAAATGAAATAAAACTGGCAGATAATCCGTTTCGTCCGGAAGGTTTACCCCGTCAAGTTAAGTCATCTACTGAGATTCGTGGATATGGTAAATTTACAACGACTAAAACAGAAGAATTTCAGCGGGAAGCTAAACATGGATATTATGCCTGTGTTAGCTATATTGACGCACAAATTGGCTTAATATTGGATGAACTAAAGCGTTTAGATTTGGCTAAAAATACGATTGTCGTTATTTTAGGTGATCATGGTTGGCATTTAGGTGAACATGGCTTTTGGGGAAAACATAATTTGATGAATCATTCTACGCGTGCTCCGTTGATAGTTTATGTCCCTCAGTTAAAAGGGGGAAAGGCCAGTGGGGTTGTAGAGTTTGTGGACATTTATCCTACATTGTGTGATTTGTGTAACATACAAGCTCCAAAAGGACAATTACAAGGGGTCAGTCTTGCTCCGATTTTAAAGAATCATGCTAAGAAGGTGAAAGAGTATGCTTTTATTCAGTGGCAAGGTGGATACGATATTGTTTCCGAGAAATATAATGCTGCCATTTGGTTAAAAAATGATTCTGTTGTGGCACGAATGATTTTTGACCGTGAAAAAGATGCTGGAGAAAATAAGAATAGAGCAGATGATGTTTCTTTGGCTGATGAATTAAAAGAAATGGAATGTTGGATAAAAAATAAAATAGAAATAAGTAAGTAGAGATTAGTATTATGAAGTTAAAACCATTGATATTTATATGTTTTTCGTGCTTTATATGGTGTAGTTGTAATATTTCGCAAAATGAGATGCGTCAAGTAGTAGACAGGGGTTTGGAAAGAGCTGTTGTGCAGTCGAAGCTGATGGCCAAAAGCCTGTGGGACGAAAAAGACAAGTTGCCGCGCACGATAGGTAAGGACGGCAAATTTGTAACCTCGCCGGCACGTTGGTGGACCAGCGGTTTCTTTCCCGGCGTGTTGTGGTATTTGTACGAAACTACGGCAGACGATTCACTGAAACTGTACGCCGAGGACTATACATGGCGTGTGAGAGACGAACAATATACCACAGATAACCATGACGTGGGCTTTATGCTCTATTGCAGCTTCGGTAACGGTTATCGGTTGACGGGGAACGAGACGTATAAGCAGATTTTGTTGCAAGGGGCCAAGTCGCTGAGCACCCGTTTCCGCCCGACGGTAGGTTGCATCCGTTCGTGGGACTGGAATAAGAAAGTGTGGGAATATCCGGTTATTATCGATAACATGATGAATCTGGAACTGCTGGAGTGGGCATCGAAGCAGTCGGGCGACTCTACATTCGCACATATCGCGCAGTCGCATGCCAATGTGACGATGAAGCATCACTTCCGTCCGGACTACAGCAGCTACCATGTCGTTTCTTATGATACCATTACGGGGCAGCCCGAGAAGAAAAATACTTGTCAAGGATATGCTCACGAGTCATCTTGGGCACGCGGACAAGGCTGGGCGCTGTATGGATACACCATGATGTATCGTGAGACGAAAAATCCTGCCTATTTGAATCAAGCCATGAATGTGGCCCGTTTCATCATGAATCATCCGCGCTTGCCGGAAGACAAGATTCCGTATTGGGATTTCGATGCGCCGGACATTCCGAATGCATTGCGTGACGCTTCGGCAGGTGCCGTTATGGCTTCTGCATTGATAGAGCTTAGCCAATATACGGAAGGTGAGTTCTCAAAGCAATGTCTGTCGGTGGCAGAGACGCAACTGAAGACACTGACCTCGCCGGAATATTTGGCCGAGCCGGGAACGAACTGTAACTTTATCTTGAAACATTCCGTGGGCAACTTCCCCGGAAAGGGTGAAGTGGACGTGCCGTTGACTTATGCAGACTACTATTATGTGGAAGCATTGGTGCGGTATAAGAAAGATATATTGAAAGACATGTCGGTTTCTCGATAAACTTGTAATTTATCATATTCAGGAACACTCGTATGGCAATACAACGAATTATTTGGGCATTTCTTATCATGGTTCTCTGCTCATCTGCAATGAAGGGGCAGGCGGATGAGAACTATTACACGAATCCGATATTGGCTTCGGGTGCCGACCCGTGGATTATGAAGCACGAAGGCTGGTATTACTACTGCGGAGGCATGGGCGGTGGCGTCGGCGTTTCGCGTTCGCGCAACTTGCATCAGATTAATCCTTTGAAGCGTGTGTGGAAAGCACCGGCCAAAGGAGCATGGAACTCTACCTGCGTCTGGGCGCCGGAACTGCACTACTGGAAAGGGAAGTGGTATATCTTCTACGCCGCAGGATATAGCGGTCCTCCGTATATTCATCAAAAGACCGGTGTGCTGGAGTCTGTGACGTCGGATGCCATGGGAGAATATGTAGATAAAGGTATGCTTTTTACCGGCGATAAGCTGGGCGATTGGGAGAATAACTGCTGGGCCATCGACATGACTTTGCTGGAACACCGCGGACAGTTGTATGCCATCTGGAGCGGTTGGGAGACCCGTGAGGCTACCGACAAGACACAGCAACATCTCTACATCGCCCGTATGGAAAATCCGTGGACTATGGCTACCGGTCGGGTGAAAATATCTTCGCCGGACCGTGACTACGAGCAAGGTGTATTGCCGCTGAATGAAGGACCGCAGATATTGAAGCACGGTAAGGATGTTTTTATCGTCTATTCATGCGGTCAGTCTTGGTTGGACACTTACAAACTGTCCTGCTTGCGTTTGAAATCGCCCGATGCCGACCCGTTAAATCCGGAGAGCTGGATAAAGAGCGAAAAGCCGTTGTTTGAGGGCAATGAGCACGCATACGGTGTGGGCCATGCCAGTTTCATCACTTCGCCGGACGATAAAGAATATTACATCTGTTATCATGCCAAAAAGGAACGTACACCGGGCTGGAAGCGTGACGTACGTCTGCAAAAGTTTACGTTCGATGCCTCCGGGATGCCTTGTTTCGGCACACCGGAAGCACTTGGCAAGAAATTGCCGTTGCCATCGGGAACGATGCAACTGAGCGCCCAAAGCAATGTCTCCTATTCCATTGCATTGAAAAGTCCGGGGAATGCGGCGGTGTGTCATGAATTGCATGCGGTTCCTGCCAAGGAGGATGCAGCGCGCTGCCAGTTGGAGGCTGATGGTTCTTTGCCATTGCTCATTACGCGGCAGGTGACGGAGCAATCCAATGGTAATCGGCGTGTGGAAGTCACTCTAAAGGCTTTGGAGGATGTTTATTTCAACTATGGTGAGCAACTGCATACCGGATTTAAGCATACCGATTGTCAGTTCTATATGCCGGGATTTTGGTATCGGCGTAATTTACGCTCACCGAAAGAGGCGCCTTCGTTCCATACTTCTGACAGTTGGGTGGTGCGTGAAGACCGTCTGAGTGCACCGCTGACAGCTGCCTTTGATACAACCGACGGGAAGGTGATGTCTGTCATCCGGCTTGATGATTTCGGTAAGGAGGCATTGACAACCCATCGCGAAGGCGAAATTATTCTATCCGGCGAAACTTCCATTGGATATACCGGTTTTTGGAATGTGGAAGGGGAGACAGTCTTGTCTTACGGTTTCCCTTATCGGGAAGCACCGAAGAGTTATATCCGTAAATTGACCTTGGCTCCGGATGTTGAGGCTTTCCAACTGCTTCGGAAGGGTGATAGCATCTCTTTGGTTTGGGAGTTGGCAGAGCGCAAAGCGGCTGACTTCTCGGAATGTGTGCAGCACACATGGGAGTATTGTTATGACACCTATCGTCCTCAGCCGGTTGAGACTCCCTATACGGAAGAGAAGATGAAAGCTGTGCTGAGCAATTTCTTTGTGGAGAGTTACGTGGGGAATACATCGACCCATTATTATTCCGGCGTGGAGTTGCGGACGGCTACTTGTGCCGATACAGACGTGGCCGAAGTAGGGTTCCTAGGACGTACCTTGCTGAATGCCTTCAATGCACTGGAATATGGCAAGCAACACAATCGGCAAGACTTGACGGATAATGCCGAAAGTATTTTCAAAAGCTATCTTCAGCACGGCTTTTCGCCGGCCGGATTCTTCAATGAAGTGGTTCATTACAAACGCGACGGTAAAGACCCGATACACAGCATCCGTCGGCAGTCTGAGGGCATATACGCTGTCTTTAACTATTTGAATTACGAGAAAGAACAAGGACAATCTCATCCTGAATGGGAAGAGCGTGTCCGCACGATGCTGGATAATTTCCTCCGGATGCAAAATGCTGACGGAAGTTTTCCACGTAAGTTCAAGGATGACTTTTCCATAGTGGATGCCAGTGGCGGCAGCACTCCTTCGGCCACTTTGCCGCTGGTGATGGCATCAGTCTATTTCAAGGATAAGCGTTATCTGGCTGCTGCCAAGCGCACGGTGGATTATCTGGAAAAGGAATTGATTTCAAAAGCCGATTACTTCTCGTCCACACTGGATGCCAATTGCGAGGACAAGGAAGCCTCACTCTATGCCGCTACTGCCGCTTACTATTTGGCTTTGGTGACAGAAGGAGAGGAACAGGCACATTATGCCGCTTTGGCTAAGAAGGCTGCTTACTTTGCCTTGTCATGGTACTACGTGTGGGATGTACCCTTTGCACCGGGGCAGATGCTGGGTGACATCGGCCTGAAAACCCGTGGTTGGGGTAACGTGTCGGTAGAGAATAATCACATCGATGTGTTTGTTTTTGAGTTTGCTGATGTACTTCGTTGGCTCTCCAGACAATATAATGAACCACGTTTTGCTAACTTTGCAGAAGTGATTTCGACGTCCATGCGACAATTGCTTCCGCATGAGGGGCACATGTGCGGCATTGCCAAGGCCGGTTATTATCCGGAAGTAGTGCAGCACACCAACTGGGACTATGGCCACAACGGAAAGGGTTACTACAACAACCTCTTTGCACCGGGTTGGACGGTGGCTTCGTTGTGGGAACTACTTACACCCGGTCGTGCCGAGCAATTCTTTAACTATGAAGGAGCGAGATTACAGGCTACAAGGGAGTAACATTAAACTAAATAAGGAATACTATGAGCAATAGAATGATGACTTTACTGGCAGGCACTTTGTTGTTGGCATCGGCCTGCACAACTCAGCAAGTGAGTGACACAACGCTGTCCGGTCTGGAACCGGCTAACTTCCGCACAGTGGCAGCCGGCAAGCAGACGGATTTGTTCGTCCTGAAGAACAAGAACGGTATGGAGGTCTGCATTACAAACTTCGGCGGACGAATTGTGTCGGTCATGGTGCCGGACAAAGCGGGAACAATGCGCGACGTGGTGCTGGGATTCGACTCCATTCAGGACTATATGAAGTATCCCACTGATTTTGGAGCTACCATCGGACGTTACGCCAACCGCATCAACCAAGGCAAGATAACAGTGGATGGTGTAGAATATCAGTTGCCGCGCAATAACTACGGCCATTGCCTGCATGGCGGTCCCAACGGATTCCAATATCAGGTGTTCGATGCCAAGCAAGTGGACGACCATACGCTGGAACTGACCTACTTGTCGAAAGACGGTGAGGAGGGATTCCCCGGTAATCTGACTTGCAACGTGCGCTTTACGCTTACCGATGATAATGCCATCGACATTAATTACAGTGCCGAGACCGACCGCACTACGGTTATCAACATGACGAATCATTCGTATTTCAACCTTGACGGAGACCCCTCCCGTTCCAATGCCGATTACTTGTTGACCATTGATGCGGATGCCTATACACCCGTGGACAGCACGTTTATGACTATCGGCGAAATTGCGCCTGTGGAGGGTACGGATATGGATTTCCGTACTCCCACTGCTGTCGGTGCCCGCATCGACAGCGATACCGAGCAGTTGAAGAACGGAAAAGGGTACGACCATAATTGGGTGCTCAATACGAAAGGGGACATCTCCCGTCCCTGCGCTACGCTGGAATCTCCCGCAACGGGCATTGTGCTGGATGTTTACACCAACGAACCGGGCATTCAAGTATATGCCGGCAATTTCTTGGACGGTACGTTGAAGGGTAAGAAAGGCATTGTGTACGGCCATCGTGCTTCTGTCTGTCTGGAAACACAGAAATATCCCGATACGCCCAACAAACCGCAGTGGCCCTCAGCATTGCTGAAACCCGGTGAAAAGTATAGCAGTCGTTGTATTTATAAGTTCTCTGTGCGGAAGTAAGTAAATTTTAGTTGTTAAAGTGTCAACGATGCAATAGGGCGCAGAAAAAACGCAGATTCAAAAGAAATTTCTTTGGGGTGTATGTCCTCTACCCATGAAGAAAAAAATAAAAAATCTGCGTTTTTCTGCGCCCTTATTCTATTGTTGGCGTTCTGTTTTTATATAATCTCAATCCCCTGCTCCTTACACAGCTGTAATCCCAAATCTTTCAGCTTGAATTTCTGAATCTTACCGCTGCCGGTCATGGGGAATTCCTTGACGAAGAATACATATTTAGGAATCTTGTAGCGCGAAATTTTACCCATACAGAAGTCGCGCACATCACTCTCGTGCAAATCGGCACCTTCGTGCAGGATGATGAAAGCGCCGACGGCTTCGCCATATTTCTTTGAGGGAATGCCCGCTACCTGCACATCTTTTACGCCGGGCAGCTGGTACAGGAATTCCTCTATTTCTCTCGGATAGATGTTTTCTCCGCCGCGGATAATCATGTCCTTGATGCGTCCTGTGATGCGGTAATTTCCCTGCTCATCCTTTACACCTAGGTCACCGCTGTGGCAGAACCCGTCTTTGTCGATGACCTCTGCTGTGGCTTCAGGATTGTTGTAGTAGCCTTTCATTACGTTGTAACCTCGGCAGCACATCTCGCCCTGTACGCCTACGGGGCACTCTTCGCCTGTATCGGGATCGATGACACGCACTTCGGTATGCTCGAAGTCATGACCCACGGTGTTGCAGCGCACGTCAAACGGATCATCTATGCGGCTGGCCGTCATGCCGGGGGATGTTTCTGTCAGACCGTACACGCTGGTCACTTTCATGTACATCTTTTCTTCTACCTGTTTCATCAATTCTATGGGGCAGAGTGAACCGGCCATGATGCCCGTGCGCAGACTGCTCATGTCGAACATATCGAACATGGGGTGATTCAGTTCGGCAATGAACATGGTGGGCACGCCGTAGAGAGCCGTACAGCGCTCTTTATGCACCGATGCCAGTACCACCAACGGGTCAAAACGTTCCACCATCACTTCGGTGCAGCCGTGTGTCAGGCAGTTCATGGTGGCAAGCACCACGCCGAAGCAGTGGAATAGGGGGACGCAGACGCACAGTTTGTCGTCTTGCGTAAACTTCATGTGTTCGCCCGTCA
>CALUJK010000041.1 GCA_944320945.1 uncultured Bacteroides sp.
GTCTGAGGATCATATTCCTCTATACAGCCGGTGAACATCGTCAATCCGAATGTCACCGCTAAAGTTTTCAGTAGTATTTTTTTCATATAGAATTTCATTGTTTAATAGGTTTAGAACGTTAACTGGAAACCGCCGGAGATGTTTCGAGCGGGAGAATATACCGCCATGCTCTCTACACCGTCGAACGAATAGCGCGGGTCGAAGCCCTTGCGTGCCGACCAGAAGCAGAGGTTCTCACCGGCTGCATAGACGCGGATCTTGCCCATCTGCAATTTGTCCGTAATCCGTTTCGGCAGTGTATAACCCAGTGTGAACGACTGGAAGTTCAGGTAGCTGGCACTGGTCAGGAAGCGGGTAGACTGTGTAAATACTGTGTATGGGTCACTATACATCCAACGGGGGATATCACTCGACGTATTATTAGGACTCCAAGACTTGATGTAATCCTTATGAATAGCACGACCGGCATCACCGGCATCTTCACTCGGAGCCATCAAGCTGGCATATTGAGAGTCAATCAGCTTACCACCAATTTGATAGTCAAACGAAAGTGATGCATCGAAGTCCCACAGACGGACAGAAGTTGTGAAACCACCATACACCTTCGGCAAGGTAGAGCCTTGTGCATACTTAGTAGCGACGTTCGGGTCAGTGGTTGTATAAGAATGGTTCTTACCCGGACGGTCAGTAGCGCCGTTCAATTCTTCGTCCACCCAGTAAGTAGCTTCACCTTGCTCATTTACACCGGCATATTCCACACAAATCAGGTTGTAAAGCGGTTGGCCCACTTCATACCAATTCTGGCCAAAGCCCAAACTGTTTGTTTCAATAAAACCGCCCACACCGGCCGTCTTGGATTCCGGCAGGCTCAGGATTTTGGTCTTGTTGTGAGAGAGGTTGGCTGTCACCGTCCAATCCACATTTTTGTTGCGGATAATAGCACCCGTCAATGAGAGTTCCACACCGTTGTTGCGGATGTCGCCCATGTTACCATAGTAACCACGGGAACCACCCGATTCAGGAATAGAGAGCCAGAACAGCAAATCGCTGGTCTTCTTCGTATAGTAATCGATGTTACCGCTCAAGCGTCCACCCCACAGGCTGAATTCCAGACCAACGTTGTAGTTGGTAGTGGTTTCCCACGTGATGTTCGGATTACCCATACGGTAGAACACCGGAGATATAGATCCGTTAGAAGCACTCAGGTTGTACAGGTCTGTGTAAGCCCATGCACCGATGTTATCATTACCCTGCTGACCTACAGAGAATTTCACCTTCAGCATATCCAACCAGGACTTGGTGCTTTCCATAAAGTTCTCCTTGGAAATCAACCATGCGGCACCTACCGACCAGAAGCTACCCCAACGGTTTTCCTTTGCAAAGTAGGATGAAGCATCGCGGCGGTAAGAAGCAGAACCGAAGTATTTCTCATCGTAGTTATACTGGGCACTGGCAAAATAACCTTCCACATTATACTGAGACTTGTAAGAATGCGCATCGGATACTTCGCCGAATGCATTGATTTCCGGGATGTCGGGTGAGAAACCACCGCGTGCGGAGCCGTCCAAGAACTTAGTAGTCGTCTTGTAGTATTCGTGACCGATCATCACATTAACATTGTGCTTGTCGAACGTGTCGAAGTAAGTCAATGTCTGCACGTTGTTGGTGCGGACGGCCGAAGTAGACTCTTTTACGATGTTACCGCCGGTGCTGGCAGAAGGGCCTTCGAACATGTTGGAGAAGTCAGAATAGTTAGTCTGTCCCCAAATGACGGTACTGGTAATGTTCGCTTTCAAGAAGTCTGTGAAAGTCAGGTCAGCCGTAAACGTACCGTTCAGTTGGTTACCTTCAGTTGTCTCCTCATCATACTGATTGGCACCCAACGGGTTACCTGTACCCAGGAACGGACGGGTCAAACCACCGTAACTGCTGCTACCGTAGTCATAGCTGTTGTGACCATACTGGTCTTTCCGGATAACCACGTTGCCGTTTTCATCTACCACGCGTACGAATGCCGGATAAATCGGGGCAATCATACTGGTGTAGTACATGATGTTAGTTGAATTGGCATCTGTGCTCAAACCCGGCGTAGATTTCTGGTCACTGTGGATAAAACCGATGTTGGCACCCACCTTCAGCCATTTCTTGGCCTGATAGTCAGCCTTGATGCGGGCACTCAGACGCTTGAAATCAGAGTTTTCGATGATACCCTCATCGTTCAGGTAACCGATGCTGGCGTAGAAAGAAGAGCGGTCGTTGCCGCCGTTTACGCTGACATTGTACTCCTGACGCAAAGCGCTGCGGTAAGCCAAGTCCTGCCAGTCGTCCGGAGTCAGATAATAAGTAGTACCATTATATTCATAAGAACGGCCCAATGTAGCATTCGGGTTCAACTTACCGTTCGTACCAATCAACTGTTCTCCGTCGGGCACTGTAAATACATTATATGCCAATTGACTGATAAGTTGTTGGTTGGCCCACTGGTTGGCATAAGCGGCAGAGTTGCCCTGGTCGTAGAAAGAGTAGTTGTACAACTGCGAGTAGTAAGCCTCGTAATATTGACCCGGGTCAGTGATGACATCATAATCCTGCACAGCACGCGTATTCACACCCCATTTGGCATCCACATTCACCACAGCATCCTGCGTCTTGCCTTTCTTAGTAGTGATGATGATAACGCCGGCAGCACCACGTGCACCATACAATGCAGCAGAAGCCGCATCTTTCAATACAGATATAGATTCGATATCGCTTTGCGGAATGTTAGAGAGGATGTATAAGGCGCACCGTCCACAATCACCAACGGGTCGGTTGCTGCATACATGGAAGCGATACCACGGATGTTGATTTTGCTATCACTGGATCCCGGCGCACCACTGCTACCACGCATCTGAAGACCAGCAACGGAACCTACCAATGCGTCACTGATATTCGTTGTGATACGTTTGGACAATTCTTCATTGCTCACTACCGCTGCCGAACCAGTAAATGCCGATTTTTTCGTTGTACCGAAAGCAACGACCATCACCTCGTCCAGCACCTCGGCATTCGTACGCATCACAATGCGCATACGTGGCTGAATAGCAACCTCCTGCGTCTCCATTCCGATGTAGGAAACCTGAAGAGTATTCGTCGAACTCGGTACATCCAATAACGCACTTATAATTAGCAGCTTACACTTTTAGCAGAACGACCGCCAATCACCCCTTTACCCCCTCTACACCCTTTTCAAGACAGACATTCGTCCCGATTGTGCTACCACCGTTCTACCCGTTTTTATTATTTTGTGCTGATAATAAGTAGATTATGTTGCACGGTTATCTTTTTTGGTAATCCTCAAAATCCACTGCATAAAATTATAACTGCAAAAAAGAGATAGAAGCGTACGACTATTCTCAGAATAAACAGAGACAAAAAGAAGCATGCAGAGCCATACGCTCCACATTCTTTTGTAAATATATATTAATATTTTTTGCTTTCTTCTATGAGAAATATACCGTCTTTAACCAATACGCATAAATCGGATCTTGAAAAGACATCTTGCCTGCTACATTGTCCAATATATCATTCTTAATCAAGGCAACCTTCGAACGAGCCACCGACGTAGGAGAGGAGATACCATAACGGTGCATCACCTCTGTAGAAGTTATTGCCTTTTCCCCGGCAAGCAGCGCTTTAAGGTAACACAACTGCTGGGTAGTCAGTGCCTCCGTAATGGTTACGAACAGTAAACTCAATTGCTCTACTAATGCTGCATGAGCCTCACGCACAGTCTCTTCCGTGCATAAATCTTTTGTCCGAAGCCATGCTAACTGAGCCAGTTGCTGCGCATAGTAAGGATGATTGTCGGCAAGTGTCGCAATCAGATGGCTTGCCTCGTTGTTGATGCTTTTACCGGTATCTGCAAAACGACTATTGAAGAATTGAACAAGACAAGGCGTCTCAATCTTATTGAGAAACATCAAGTCACCAAATTTATAGAAAGGTTTGGAAGAGTTGGTAAATACTTCCAGCATCATATGCCGTTTGCTGCCATATAGGAAATATGCCACATGCTGATGTTGCTGCCAGTGCGAACGCAATCTCTTTTGGAAATAGTCCGGCTCTGCAAATTCCGAAATGTTCTGGAACTCATCCACACAGATGACGATTTTCAGTCCTTTTTCCCGGGCAATTTTTTCGGCAAGGTCAAGTACCTCATCCGGATTATGCTTTACCTCTTCCCAGTCAAAGTCGATGGAAACTTCATTCGTCGGGTCTGTTCCGATGGAAATCTTGGGGACAAGCCGCGAGAAGAACTTCTTGGCATTCTCAATAGCCTCTTCCCATTTTGACGAAGCAGCGGCAATCACCTTTTGCGCCAGCAGTGAATAAAAATGTTCCTCATTGCGGACATTAAACAAGTCCATCTGGCAAACTCGCAACTTGCTGTCCTTTTCCATTGCCAGCGTGGCAGCCTTGTTTACAAGGGAACTCTTTCCCCAACGGCGGGGCGAGATAGTAATCGAAATGTGTAATTACAAAAACTGTCTTGTGTTTGTCGACCCAAAGAATTTTATGGTAGTTTCCAAAAGATTCCCCGTAACATTCCGAATAGATATCTAAAATTACATATCCTCCAATGTCAGGCAAGCCGTTTCTATCTCATATTTATAAAAAAGTCTAGTACGCAATAACTCGACCTTTTTTTGAAATAATTCCGGTTTAAAGTTTTTGCGTTGGCGTTTTACTTCGGCAATGAAAACCTTATCTGCATTCGCATAAATTCCCACAATGTCAATTTCATGTGGATCATCGACATTATTATTACCTTTTTTATTGCTTTTAGAGGTTTCCCACCAAGAGCCGATATTACGGAATTGTTGACTTTCTGCCATTTTACGCTTAAAATACCGTTCCAACAATATACCGGAATAAGTAGGATAATCGTTTTTTATTAGATTTGCCAATGCAGTCAAACTGTTTGCCTGCACGTAATCCTGATATTTAACAATATAACGAAACCAGAAGCGTAGAAAATTGTCAGCTATTTCATAACGTACGGTTTGAGTCGCTTCTTTTGCCAGAATAGGACGCACTTTGGTGATCACCTCATAATCTTCTTCTAACCGTTTCAAATGTCCACCAATGCTCGCCTTTCCAAAATCCTCTGATATTCCCATGGCAGTATTACGTCCGGAAGCGATAGAAGCCAAGATAGAATAGTAATTGCCAAATTTCTTCCCAAACTCTTGTATTAGCAGAATATTGCCCTCCTCTAAAAAAGTAGAGTCGGGCTGTATCATATAATCCACCATTTGAGACATAGTAAAACAACAGTTATCCATCAATATACTGATATATTTAGGAACTCCGCCGGTAAAGGTATAAAGAGCCAGTAAGTCGTCCGGTGTGTATTCGGGATAATGGTCGGTCAATATCGTTTTCAGTACGTCTGTGTCAAAAGGGCGCATTTTTATAATACGGTCGCAGCGGCCATAAAGGGGCTGGCTATAATCCATAAAGATTTTGTGCATTAATGTATAGACCGATCCACTGGCTATCAGATTGACATGGGTCGTATCCTTATACACATCCCAAATGCCCTGCATTTCACTGTACACAGACTCATTGATATTAAAAAACTCCTGAAACTCATCTATGACAAGATTGAATGAGGTGTGTTTTCCTATTTCCATCAATGTCGAGAAAATATCCGCAAAGTTGTTAATGGCAGGAGGAACGAAAACGCCCAGACTTTGTGAAATTGTTTTGGCAAATTTAGCACATAATACAGATTCATTACTCCTGCTTACGAACAGATAGACCGTTGGCGTATCTTCGCAAGACTTAAGAATCATGCTGGTTTTCCCTATTCGTCTGCGTCCTGTCACGACGGTCAGTCGCGAATGCTCTTCAAATGCCTGTTTACGTATTTCGGCAAGCGTGGCAAGCTCTTTTTCCCTGTTATAAAACTTCATATGCTTTTCTTTTATAGGAAATTTAACCGCGGTAAAAATAACAGCTGTTGATTTTCGCAAAAATAGCGATTTGCGAAAAAATATGCAATCAATATAATGAATAAATTAAGGTGTCAGATAAAGATATATTGCTTGTTTTGCACGAAGATGATTACTACAAGGATAAATAAATCACTGAGTTAGACAAAAAGAAAGGTGTGATATAATGCAAAAACGATATGCTTTACATTATAACACACCTCCTTATAAAAGAGCAGATATCTAAAACAGATAATTGTACAGCTTTACTTTATTCCATGATTATAATCGGTTTCCACTTGAGGAATATCCCATGTCCATTTATTATTGGCTGCACCATCTGCCTCGACTGTTCCGGCAATAGCAACGTGGATATTACCACCATCTTTAATGCCCACACGCACAATATCTCTGTTCCAACGCTTGTAGTCATACCAATTGAAGCCTTCGCCCCACAACTCCAACCCACGATAATCTACAATCTCCTCGAACAGATCGTCACCGGACTTCGTGCACGTGTAATTGGGGTTTCTACCACTGGTCTTGTTTAACTCTATCAAGGCATTGCGGGCTCCATCCTCGTCATTCAGGAAATAGCTGGCTTCGGCTTCTATCAGCACCATTTCCGAAGAACGGAACTGGCACATGTAAGAGACGCCCGGAGTATCGAATACCCAAAACTTCAGGTGACCACCCCAATAATAGTAACCAGACTGGTAAGGAGCATCCAAGCCCGACGGGGTCATACTATCCGAATATTCCTTGGCAGCCTTGCACAGATTTTCATCTATGAAATAAGCGTATGTTTGGTCTATTATATTCGGGTCACTGAAGTCATATCCTGGAAATTTGTCCTCTGTCAAGAATAACTTCATGCGTATATCTTCAGTCGGCATTTTGTCTGTAAGGGTTTTATTGATGGCACCTTGTCCGTAATACGTGTTGTTGGCGTAATATCCGTTACATGCAAACTGGGTACCGAATGTCATATACCATTGGTTTTCGGTGGCATCGGCATAGCTTCCCATAATCCATTCACTGGTCGGCTTGCAAAAACCAGACAAATATTCGTCGTTCGACATCAGAGGGAAACCTTCACGAGCCAATTTAGCTTGAGCCAAGGCCGTAGAGTAGTCTTCGCGATTTAAAGCCGCGCGGGCGTACACGGCATGAGCTACATTTTCATTTGGCAACCATACTTCGTTTTCTGCACGATCCATACCCGACTCTTGGAACAGACGGATGGCTTCCGTACAGTCCTCATAAATCTGGTCATAGCAGTCTATTACGGACGATAACGGCATGTCACCGGTGGATTCATCCAAACGGAGAACAACTCCGTCTGTTGTACCATTGTTGGTATCTTGCCAACGATATGTGTAGAATTGCATGAGTTGCTCGTAGCCATATGCACGGAAGGTTAATGCTTGTGCTTTAATAAAAGCTTTTTCTTCATCTGTTCCCTCGGCTTCGTCGATATGTGCGACAATGGTGTTGGCACCTCCGATTAATGTATAGTAGAGATACCATACATAACCATTATAATATATATTCTGAGCATTGTTATAATATTCACCAAGCATGATAGGAGACCAACCCGGTGCCATGTAATTATAGACGAAGTCTTGTGCCAGATATTCGCTCATAATGGTTTTGACGGCATTTTCGCCACAGTAAGCTTGTCCTTGCTCTACATAGTAATACTGCTGTGTAGTTAGTATCTGTGCCAATCCGTTGACGGCCATGGCGGCATTATCCGTGGTCTCGAAAACGCTTGACGTGCCGATGGATGAAGTCGGAGTAGTATCCAAATAGTCTCCTGCACACGAGGTGGCAGTGAGCATGGCTACACCCAGGCCGATGTTTTTCAACTGAGAGATATATTTCTTCTTCATTGTATGCTTGTTTTTAGAATTTCAATGTTAAACCGATGTTGTAGATACGTGCTGTAGTATAAGTATCGTCCTGCGTACCATTGAATGAATATTGCGGATTCAATCCCTTGCGTGCGGTCACGGTAAAGGCATTTTCGATACCTGCGTTGACGGTGAGGTTACTCAAACCGATCGGTGCCAGCAGACGCTTAGGCAGGTTATAGGACAGCGTGATGTTCTTCAATACCAAATAAGAAGCGCTGACCAGCCAACGGTCGCCACCTGCATTATTATCGGCGCTCAGTTCGTCATTGATAACAGGGATGCCATTCGGGTCGATACGATTGGGTGAAGTCTCTGTCATGCCTTCGGGTACTCCTGACCATGATTTCAGGATGTCCTCGTGCAGCGCACTGGCACTGACGGCAGACGTACTCATCAAGTTGGCGTAAGAAGCGTCATACGCTTTGCCGCCCAAGGAGTAAGTGAACAGCATGTTCAGACTTAAATCTTTCCAACTTAAATTGGTATGGAACGAACCATATACGGTCGGCAATGCCGTTCCGCGCCAGTCACGCTTTCCGTAAGAAATATTCTTGGTATAATCTTTTCCGTTGATAGTTACCAAGTCGCCCGCTTGTGCGGCTGCATCTTTCTGTTCTGGGTCGAGCGTGTACAGCGAGTTACCGGTCATTTGATCTACACCTTCGAAATGATATGTCCACCATTCATAAATAGAATGTCCTTCAGAATACATCTGCGAACCGTTTTGAATGTCCTGTCCGTCGGGCAGTTTGATGATTTTGTTCTTCAGGAATGTTGCATCTAAGCCGAAGTTCCACAGCCAGTTTTTATTCTTGATGATATCCACATCAGCTGCAATTTCCACACCTCGGTTCGAAATAGTACCGATATTCCTGTTTTGCGTTAAGTTCAAATTGTAATTGTCGTAAGGGAATGATCCGGCAGAGAGCGGCAGCTTCACGGCAAACAACAAATCCTTCGAACGTTTGTCGAAGTAGCCGATGGAGAAGTTCAACCGGTCGAACACGCGTCCTTCTACTGCCACATCCACTGTCTGGGTGGTTTCCCACTTGATGTCGTCTGCAGCCAAGCTTTGTTTTACCAACGAGCCGTTTCCGCCATTCTTGTCCAAGGCATACAATGCCATGTAACCATAGAAGTCCACACCGGCATCGTTACCCACTTCACCATAAGATGCACGGAGTTTCAAGAAGTCTACCCAGTCTACATCCTGCATGAATGCTTCTTTGGTAATGTCCCAGCTCGCACCTACAGAGAAGAAGTTACCCCAGCGGTGGTCCGGGTTGAAACGCGACGAACCGTCACGACGGAAAGAAACCTCTCCGTAGTATTTCTCGTTGTAATTATAGCGGACACGCGACAGGTAAGATTCTGTCTTATACTCATCTTTGTATCCTTGCAGGTAAGAATTCGTCGTAAAGTTGCCTAATGTGTAGTTGCCCTCGATACTCATGTTAGTGTTCATACCATAGTCTACCGAGGCGCTGTATGCATAGTTCTCATGTCCTAACAAGACATCTACATGGTGCATGCCGAAATCATGTTGCCAAGTGATTTGCTGCTGGAAATTGTACGTCATGTACTGGTAGGCGTACGCCGACAGACGACCATTGTTCGTGGCTCCGTCTCCAATGTTCGGGTTATTAAACTCTTTGATGTTCGAAGTGCTTTTGTTTAAATCACCTTTTACTGTTGCTCCGAAACCGTACGGTAAGGTCAATGTGGCAAAAATTTGACCGTTCAACGTATTACGGTTACGTTCCGTGTAGTCGTTCAGCAGCTCATAAACGATGTGACGGTTGCCCAGGTAGACGGAAGTAAGGTCGTATTGCTTATTTCCTTCGGCATCCAATGCATACGAGCCATCGGCATTGTGCAGGTAGATGGGATATACCGGCGCCGTATAGCGGGTAGCATAGAACGGGTTGACAGCCCATGTGCCGTTGGCATTTTCGTTATAATTCGATTTTTGCGAAGTGGCTGCTAAGTTTATGCCCGTTTTAAACCATTTGGTCGGTGTGTATTGTGTATTGATACGACCGGAAAAACGCTCAAATCCCGTATTAATGATATAACCTTTTTCATTTAGGTAACCGACAGAAGAGAATACGTTGAACTTCTCGCCGGCAGAGGATGCCGTCAGGTTATATTCTTGACGGTAACCGGTACGTTCCAATGCATCAGCCCAGTCCAGATCATCGTAACCGGGCAAGCGGTTGGCAATTAACTTGCCGTTGGCATCGAATAACGCATTGTCAGCTGCATCGTAGATGTTGCGCTTGATGACAGAGCTTATCAGGTTTTCTGTTGCATACGCGGCCGCATCGGCTTCGTTGTATTGCAGGCTGGATAACGTCATGGCATAGTTCTTCAAGCCTGTCCACTGCGCTTCCATCCACGGGTCGGCAGACAGACGGTCGTATTCGGGAATACCGCGGGTGTAAAATCCTTGGTTGGTTGACAGCGTGACTTCCGTCTTTCCGATGTTCTTACCTTTTTTAGTTGTAATCAGAATGACGCCGTTAGCTGCACGGTTACCATACAGTGCAGCAGATGCCGCATCCTTCAACACAGACATTGATTCAATATCCGCTGAGTTCAAGTCGGAAATGTTCCCGTCGTAAGGAACACCGTCCACCACATACAAAGGAGCGTTAGAGCCGTTTACTGTGTTAAATCCTCTGATGCGGATAGCTGGATCTTGTGAACCGGGTTCTCCATACGTGTTGTTTACTTGCACACCTGGTGCGCTTCCTTCTAGAGCTCCCGTTACGCTGGTTACTACGCGTTCCTCTATCTTTTCGGAATCAACGACCGTAATGGAACCCGTCAGTGATTGCCTCTTGGCTGTACCATACGCCACGACAATGACCTCATCCAATACTTCTGCATTCGATTTTAATGCAATTCTCATACGTGGCTGAATAGTCACCTCTTGCGTCTCCATTCCGATGTAGGAAACCTGAAGAGTATTCGCCGAACTCGGTACACCTGATAATACGCTTATAATTAAGCGCTTGCACTTTTAGCAGAACGACCGTCAATCACACGTTTACTCCATCTACAACCCCTTCAAGACAGACATTCGTCCCGATTGTGCTACCACCGTTCTACCCGTTTTTATTATTTTGTGCTGATAATAAGTAGATTATGTTACACGGTTATCTTTTTTGGTAATCCTCAAAATCCACTGCATAAAGTTACAACCATAGGAAAGAGATAGAAATATATAAGTGCTTCCGAAATAAGCAGATACAAAAAAGAAGCTCTAGGCTACACGCCTTACATGCTTTTGTAAACATATATACATTTATACTTCCCATCGGAAGTTAGTCCAATTGTCATATTCATATATGTACATAGCTATCACACTTTTTGCGACGAAAATGCAAATAAAATGTCGCATAACCAAGTACCCCCTGCTTAAAAGAAGATCATTTATCCCCATCCCCCTCTACCACACACAATATATATGTCCTTTTGTTCTTCTGTTCAAAGAAATAGCAACAATCTGTCGCCGAATTCTCATATTTTCTAACACCCCATTTTTCCAAAAATCCCCCAAAAACTTTCCCCACTGTATATTTATTCAACCAGCACCCCCAATTCTGTATATTTATACCCTCCTTTCTGCATAAATATACACCATGCCCCATCCAAAAACCGAACGCGACACCCATTTCCCTCGCCCACCGAATATATTTCCCGGTCGAACCGAAAGGCTTTCGTTCGTGTTCCGAGGCCTTTGGAAACAAATGCTTGTCACATTCTTTTATTTTTTCGATCGTTTTTCATTTTTTAGAGATGTGTGGATTCCTTTATCCGCTTACATCTCAGAGATTTAACCAAAATGTTAACGGAAAATCCGGGCAACCCCTTCCGTCGCCCGGAAATACGCGATTCTCAGCGATTAGAAAATACAAAATGTCATTTTGTCAACGGCGGGTGTCACCGATACGTGTTCTTCTTCAAGTCCGCCACCAGCGTCCGGTCGATGATATGCGCATACACCTCCGTCGTCTTGATGTTGCGATGACCCAATAATTTCTGCACGGTTGTGATGTTTACACCTTTATATATAAGTAAGGTGGCGTTGGTATGCCGCGCGGTGTGGAAGGTCACCCGTTTCTTTACTCCCGCCAGCCGGCTCAGTACCGCCAGCTCCTTGTTTACGTTCGAATTGTCCTTCAGGTGGAACAGTCTCCCTAAGTCGCCCCGGTAACGTTCCAGCAGCGCCACTCCCCGTCCGTCAAACATCAGGTAGAGCGGCACCCGCACCTCACTGCCTGTCTTGAGTGCCGTATAGACCAGCCAGACCCTTTGCTGCACCCGTACAAAGTTGCCGGCCGACAGCCGCACGAAGTCCGAGTAGCGCGTGCCCGCATAGCAGCAGAACAAAAATGCATCCAGCGTCTGCTGCAAGTGTACATACCTGTCCTCCAGATTCAACTGCTCAAACCGCTTCAGTTCTTCGGGCAGCAGATGCGTGTGCCGATGCATCGCCGTTTTAATACGGTATTGCCGGAACGCATACCGGTTGGCGTCCAGGAGTCCCCGGCTGATGGCGCTGTTCACGTAGCGCTTCAGGTGCTTCATGTGCTTTGCCACGGTGTTGATGTGCAGCCCCCTGCCCAGCAAGAAGTGCTCGAAGTCAACTACCAACTCATACGTGATGTCCGCAAACGTCACCCCCTTCCGGAAATCGTGCAACAAAGCCAGTGTCGAAAGATGGTTCCGCTTGGTGCTCTCCTTGCAGGCCGACCGTTCCACCTCCTGCCGGCAGAAGAGCAGGAACGATGCCGCATGATGCCCCTTCGTCATCACCTCTTTCAATACCTCCAGCGAACAGTGATATCCCTGCTTCCACAACTCCAGTTCCTTTTGCTCCAGCGTGATGACAAATTCGCCCAGCATCCGGTTCAGCGTCGAAGCGTGGGGGTGGTTGCGCACCTCCGCCCGCCGCGCGTCCCACTGGTCGGGTTTCAGATAGACCCGTGTCGAGAAATACTTTTTCCGTCTGTGCAGATACGCTTCCACTTGCACAAGTGCCATGCCTCTTCGGTTGAGGCATTTCTTTCGATTGTACACCAAATTGTAAATGATTTTCTTCATATTGATACAGCTATAAAATGATGAGTTCGCGTCAAACGGGGAGCACCGTTTTCCGATGCCGGACGCTGCCCGTCATATCGCCGTCAACATCCGTCGGACAAGTCGGTTTTTCCCTCCGTTCGGCTCCAAAAACGGATTTGGAATGTAGAAACAAGCGGGAAAAACCGCCCGTTGCCGGCTCATTTTTTAACTGTTATTTCTTAAAAATCATACAGAAGTCTCAATTATTGGCTTTTTGCAGAAGAGCAGAGTGACACTTTTCTTCTGCCCAAAAGGGGGATGCTACTTTGAAAAATATGCTATTTAGCATAAAAATGGCAGTTCAAGTAACAAAATGAAATTAACACAAGACTTTTTGCGAAAATAAATTGCTGATTCCACATTTATTAATAAATTTGCATTTCGTTAGAGTAAAGAAACAATTAATGTAAAGTTAAACTTTAAGAGAGAATTTATGAAAAGAAAA
>CALUJK010000042.1 GCA_944320945.1 uncultured Bacteroides sp.
GAAATATTTCGATGAATTGATGCAGGTGCACGATTTGAAAATTCAGAATCTGCCGGAATTTGCTAAGAAGTATAAGAGTGGTATTCCCAGCCCGGAAGCGGCTTTGGGTACAAAGGCTGTGGATTATTTGCAATATGCACCGACTCCTGACCTCAATCAGGCTTATGGTTGGTTGAAAGAATCTGTAAATGGCGCAAAGGGTGAGTCTGACGGAGCTGTTCTGCACTATTTTATGGATGCTTCTATGCAGAAGGTAAAGGCTGATGTTAATCACACAGACCAGTTCTTCCAGGATTATTTGAGTGCTTCTCAATACATCGACGAGGCTATCGCTGCGGAGACAAAGGAAAGCAAAAAGAAGAATTTGCAGGTGATCAAGGAAAACTTGGTAGCTATGTTCATCAATAGTGGTGTGGCTGACTGTGAATCTTTGCAGAATATTTATGGTCCTAAAGTAGAGGAAAATAAATCTGACTCTGTATTCTTGAAGAAAGCGATTTCTGTTTTGAAAATGATGAAATGTAATGAAAGCGACGCTTACTTCAAGGCTTCTGAATATATGTATGCGATCGACCCGACAGCAGATGCCGCTGTAGGTGTAGCTTATATGTATTATAAGAAAGGGGATTATGATAATTCTGTGAAGTATTTTGATATCGCCCTGAATATGGAAACGGATAATGCCAAGAGATCAGAAATGGCGTATGCTACGGCAGCTGCTTTGTGGCAGGCAAAAAAATTGTCCGAGGCTAGAAAGTATTGTTATAACTCTATTAAATTTAATGATAAATATGGTGAGCCTTATATCTTGTTAGCTCAGATGTATGGTGCAAATCCGAACTGGTCTGATGAGGCTGCATTGAACAAATGTACATACTTTGTAGTGATAGACAAATTGCAACGTGCGAAAGCTGTTGACCCGAGTGTTGCAGAACGTGCCGATGAGCTGATTAAAACGTATGCAAAACATACTCCGCAGCCTGCCGACCTCTTCATGTTGGGTTATAAGGCCGGTGACCGTGTTCAGGTAGGTGGATGGATTGGTGAAACAACAACAATTCGTTAAACAGATGTCGATTAAAAAGGACGGATTTTATATAAACCGCCGTAAAAACATAACCATTGCATTCGGTGCAATGGTTATGTTTCTTTTATTATCATGTAGCGGAAAAGATAAAGTGCTGGGAACAGCCGTTACAGAACGGGACTCTTTACCAGTGATGGATACCCGTGGAGTGACTACTCTTATCTCTGATTCAGGAATCATCCGATATCGCATCAAGACGGATGAATGGCTGGTGTTCGACCGTAAGAATCCGTCATACTGGGCTTTTGAAAAAGGTATTTATCTGGAGAATTTTGATTCTACTTTTCAGGTAGAGGCAAGTATTCAGTCAGATACTGCTTACTATTATGACAAACAGAAGTTGTGGAAGTTGATGGGTAATGTATTCATTAAGAACTTGAGGGGGGAGAAGTTCAATACAGAGTTGCTTTATTGGGATCAGGAAAAAGAAAAGGTGTATTCTGACCGTTTTATACGGATAGAACAGCCGGACCGGATCATTACGGGACGGGGATTTGACTCGAATCAGCAGATGACCATCTATAAAATCCATAAGCCTGAGGGAATCTTTTATGTGGATGAAGAAGCGATGGCTATGACACCCGACAGTGTGCAAACGGACAGCGTTAAACAGTAAGATAGAAATGGTAGCTTCTTTATTGATAGCATTGGCTTTTTCGGCTTTCTTTTCAGGGATGGAAACAGCTTTCATATCGGCGGATAGACTTCGTCTTGAAATGGAAAAGAAAGATGGGGTGACATCGCGTATTCTCTCTTATTTCTTCCGTCATTCTAATCAACTTATATCAACGATATTGGTGGGGAGTAATATTGTACTGGTTGTTTACGGTGTGTTGCTTGCCCGATTGATAGAGAGCTATCTGTCTAATGGAATTATAGAAAATCAGTTTGTGTTAGTGTTGACACAAATCGTTATTGCCACACTGGTGATACTGGTGACAGGGGAATTCTTGCCGAGGGTATTGTTTAAAAACAATTCCAATCTGATGCTGAAAGTATTTGCTGTGCCTCTGTTTGTTTGTTATGTGATTCTGTTTCCGATATCGAAGTTTGTATCAGGTTTGTCACGGATCTTCTTGTGGCTGACGGGAATGAAAATCAATAGAGAGGCTTCTGATAAGGCTTTCGGAAAAGTAGATTTGGATAATTTTGTGCAGACGGGCATAGAGAATGCCGCTAATGAAGAAGAGCTGGATACGGAGGTAAAGATATTTCAGAATGCGCTTGACTTCTCTAATATTAAAATAAAGGATTGTGTCGTGCCCCGGACGGAGATTGTGGCAGTGGATACGACAACTTCTCTACAGAGCCTGAAGAATCTGTTTGTAGAATCCGGTAAGTCTAAAATTATCGTATATGCGGACAATATAGATAATGTTGTTGGCTATATACATTCATCGGAAATGTTCCATAATCCGTCTGATTGGCGGAATAATGTAAAGGAAGTTCCTATCGTGCCGGAAACGATGGCTGCACATAAACTGATGAAATCGTTTATGCAGCAGAAGAAAAGTATCGCTGTAGTGGTGGATGAATTCGGAGGCACCACAGGTATCGTTACGCTGGAAGATTTGGTTGAAGAAATATTTGGCGATATTGAAGATGAGCATGATAATACATCGTATGTATGTAAGCGGATTAATGACCATGAATATATACTGTCTGCTCGTTTGGAAATAGAGAAAGTGAATGAGACCTTCGATTTGGATTTGCCGGAGTCGGATGAATATCTGACTATTGGAGGACTGATTTTGAATTGTTATCAAAGTTTGCCTAAGTTGCACGAAGTGATCACTGTTGGCAGATATCGGTTTAAAATTATTAAAGTGACAACGACCAAAATCGAGTTGGTTAAGATGTATGTGACCGAATAATTTACGTTAAATGGATTTTTTTTGAGAATAAATGAGTTGGTACACGCATTTTTTGTATCTTCGTGCGCTAAAATAGATAATAAAAGAAAATAATAATAAAGTAAATCGTATTAACTAAAATGGCAACATTACAAAACATTCGGTCAAAAGGACCATTATTGCTGATTGTTATTGGTTTGGCATTATTGGCATTTATAGCAGGCGATGCGTGGCAAGTGTTACAGCCGCACCAATCACAAGATGTGGGTGAGATAAGTGGAGAGTCGATTTCTGCACAAGATTATCAGGCATTGGTAGATGAGTATGTGGAGGTTGTGAAATTCTCAAACGGTTTGACTTCATTGGATGAAGAGCAGACGGAACGTTTGAAAGATGAGGTGTGGAGAACGTATGTTAACAATAAGTTGATTGAGAACGAAGCTAAAAAACTAGGTTTGACTGTAACGGATGCTGAAATTCAGGCTATTATTGATGCCGGTGTTCATCCAATGTTGCAAAATACGCCTTTCCGTAATCCACAGACTGGTGCTTTTGATAAGGATATGTTGAAAAAGTTCTTGGTGGATTATTCGAAAATGAATAGTACCCAGATGCCTTCTCAATATATGGAATATTACGAATCTATGTACAGATTCTGGTCTTTTGTTGAAAAGACGCTTTTCCAAACTCGTTTGCAGGAAAAATATCAATCTCTGTTGTCTAAATCTATGCTTTCTAATCCGGTAGAAGTGCAACTGAATTATGATGACAGGGCTATTCAGAAAGATGCTTTATTGGCAGCTATTCCTTATTCTACGGTAGCTGATTCTGTAATTTCTGTAGAAGAGGCTGAACTGAAAGAGGCTTATGAGAAGAAAAAAGAGCAATTCAGACAATATGTTGAAACACGCAATATCCGTTTCATAGATGTGCAGGTGACTGCCAGCGCTGAAGACAGAGCAGCTATTGAAAAAGAAATGGAGGATTATACAGCTCAATTGCAAGGAAATGTAGCGGACTATACTACATTTATTCGTTCGACAGGTTCAACTTATCCGTATGTAGATCTGTTTTACACAACACGTACATTGCCGGCTGATGTCGTTGCTCGTTTGGACTCTGTGTCTGTAGGAAAGGTATATGGTCCTTATTACAATGCGGCAGATAATACAATTAATTCGTTCAAGAAATTGGCTTCGGCTACACTGCCTGATTCAGTAGAATTTTGCCAGATTCAAGTGGTGAGTGAAGATATTGATAAAACGAAGACATTGGCTGATAGTATTTATAACGCGATTAAAGGCGGAGCTGATTTTGCCGAGATTGCAAAAAAATATGGTCAGACAGGTGAGCCGACATGGATTTCTTCTGCCAATTATGAAGGTGCTCAATTGGATGGGGATAACCTGAAATATATCAATGCTGTTATAAGTTCTAATAAGGGTGAATTGGTTAATTTGGCATTGGGACAAGCTAATGTTATCCTGAAGGTTTTAAATAAGAAAGCTGCTAAAGATAAATATAAAGTGGCTATTGTAAAACGTCCGGTAGAATTCAGCAAGGAGACTTATAGCAAGGCTTACAATGATTTCAGCCAGTTTATAGCAACCAACAATACACTGGAAAAGATGATGGCGAATGCGGAAGATGCTGGTTATCGTTTGTATCCTAAAGATGATTTGTATAGTTCTGAACATGGAATCGGTGGTGTGAAAGGTACGAAAGAGGCTTTGCGCTGGGCTTTCTCTGCGAAAGTTGGCGAAGTGTCCGGTCTGTATGAATGCGGTGATAATGACCATCTGATGGTTGTAGGTGTTGCCGGCATCATTCCGGAAGGATATCGTCCGTTGGCTTTGGTGAAAAATGATTTGCGCCGTGAGTTGATTCGTGATAAGAAAGCTGAGAAAATTATGGCTGAAATGAAAGCTGCTGGTGCGACATCTTTTGAGCAATATAAGAACATGCAAGATGCTGTGAGTGATTCAGTAAAGCATATTACATTCTCTGCTCCGGCTTATATCTCTGCTTTGCGCAGCCGTGAGCCGCTGGTAGGTGCTTATACTTCTATGGCGAAGTTGAACCAATTAAGTGCTCCTATCAAGGGTGAGGGTGGTGTTTATGTACTCCAACCTTATGCGGAAGAGAAGATTAATGAAACCTTTAATAAAGATACTGAAGAAACAACATTGGAGAGCCGTTATGCAAATATGGCCCGTCAGTTTATCAACGATTTGTATTTGAAAGCAAATGTAGTTGATAATCGCTATTTGTTCTTCTAAGAAAAATCTTCTTTGAGTAGAAAAAGAGGCAGGCTGCCAGTTATCTGGTGGCCTGTCTCTTTTTTCTATCTAAAATTCTGTGTATTTTTGCATAATGATTTAAAATGTGGTGAAATGCAGAAACAATCTCTTTTAGGCTTGACACTTACAAATTTGCAGGAGGTGGTGAAAACGCTGGGGTTACCCGGTTTTGCAGCGAAACAGATAGCAGACTGGTTGTATAATAAAAAGGTATGTACAATTGATGAGATGTCTAATTTGTCGTTGCGTCATCGGGAATTGTTGAAAAAGGAATATGAAGTCGGGCGGTCAAATCCTGTAGAGGCGATGCGGTCTGTAGATGGTACCGTAAAATATCTGTATCAGGTTGGTGAAGGATGTTTTGTGGAATCGGTCTATATACCGGAAGATGGGCGGGCGACATTGTGCGTGTCTTCCCAAGTGGGGTGTAAAATGAATTGTAAGTTCTGCATGACGGGTAAACAAGGATTTACGAAGAATCTGACAACGGCTGAAATATTGAACCAGATTATTTCTTTGCCAGAGTGTGATACGCTAACTAACGTTGTTATGATGGGGATGGGGGAACCATTGGATAATTTGGATGAAGTATTGAAGGCATTGGAAATTATGACTGCCTCTTATGGCTTTGGCTGGAGTCCTAAAAGAGTTACATTGTCCACTGTCGGGCTGAAGAAAGGGTTAAGACGTTTCATAGAAGAGAGTGACTGTCATTTAGCAATCAGTCTTCATGCGCCCATTTCTGCGTTACGTAGTGAGTTGATGCCGGCAGAAAGGGCTTTCCCTATAACAGAAATTGTAGAATTATTGCGGCACTATGATTTCAGTAAACAGCGCCGGCTTTCTTTTGAATATATATTGTTTGAGGGTGTAAATGACTCCTTGCTTCATGCCAAAGAATTGTTGAAATTATTGCGCGGGTTACATTGCCGGATCAATTTAATTCGTTTTCATGCCATCCTTAATGTGGATCTGAAAGGGACTTCAATGGATGCTATGGTGAAATTCCGTGATTATTTGACTTCTCATGGTCTTTTCACGACGATTCGCGCATCCCGTGGTGAAGATATATTTGCTGCTTGTGGTATGCTTTCTACCTTTCGTAAAACAGTGGAGTGAGAAGAAATTAATATAAATTATCACCTTGGATGGGGCGTTCTACCCGACTTTTCTGTAGTTTTGTAAAATAAAGATTCAAGTCATATGAGAAACAGTCTTATTTATCTGAGTATTATTCTTTTTACTTTATTCTTATCAGGATGTGGAGGAAATAAGAAAAAAGGAATATTTATGCCTACTTCAAGTGGGAGAGCCTATGAAATTCTTGTAGTGATTGATTTAGGTATGTGGGAGCGTCCGGCTGGACGTGCTCTTTATAATGTGCTGGATTCGGATGTGCCCGGATTACCTCAGTCTGAACGTTCGTTCCGAATGATGTATACGGCGCCGGCCAATTACGATGCTACCTTAAAATTGATACGGAATATCATTATCGTAGAGATTAATAAAGATCGTTATACAGAGCCTAAGTTTACTTATGCAAAAGATGTATATTCGGCACCACAATCTATTCTGACGATTCAAGCACCGGATGAAGAAACTTTTAAGGAATTTGTAGAGAAACATGGACAGGTTATTCTTGATTTCTTTACACGCGCGGAGATGAATCGGCAAATCGAATTGTTGGAAACTCAGCACAGTGATTTTGTTACGAGGAAAGTAAAGAGTATGTTTGATTGTGATGTATGGGTTCCGTCAGAATTGGTTGCATCTAAGGAAGGGGAGAATTTCTTTTGGGCCGGAACGAACACGGCTACAGGAGATCAGAACTTTGTGATATACTCTTATCCTTATGTAGATAAGAATACATTTACGAAAGAGTATTTTGTTCAGAAACGTGATTCTGTGATGAAAGTCAATATACCGGGTGCACGTGAAGGTATGTATATGGAGACGGATTCTATGATGACGGATGTTTGTCCGATTACTGTGCAAGGTGAATACGCTTTGGAGGTACGTGGTCTATGGCGTGTGAAAGGTGACTTTATGGGTGGACCGTTTGTATCGCATGCTCGGGTGGACCAGAAGAATCATCGTGTTGTCGTGGCTGAGATATTTGTTTATTCTCCGGACAAACTGAAGCGTAATCTGGTTCGTCAGATGGAAGCATCTTTATATACGCTACGATTGCCTGAAAAAAAATCTTTGCAGGGACAACCGGCAAAAGAACAGTCGGCAAAGACTGAAAAGTAGAAGATTTCTTATAAATAAAGCGAAAAAGAAGAATGGACAATAATAAGATAAGAATTGGTATTACTCAAGGAGACATAAATGGGGTAGGTTATGAGGTGATTCTTAAGACCTTCAGCGACCCTATGATGTTAGAACTTTGTACACCGATTATTTACGGATCGCCGAAGGTAGCGGCTTATCATCGTAAGGTGCTTGATTTGCCAACGATATTTAGTATTATAAATTCAGCTTCTGAAGCTGTTGCGGATCGTTTGAGTGTAGTGAATTGCACAGATGATGATGTGAAGGTTGAGTTCTCGAAACCGGATATGGAATCTGGGAAAGCAGCTTTGGGAGCATTGGAGAGAGCTGTTGCAGAATATGAAAAAGGATTGATAGATGTGATTGTAACAGCTCCTATCAATAAGCATACGATTCAGTCTGAAGAGTTCGTTTTTCCCGGACATACGGAATATATAGAGCAGAAGTTAGGAAGAGGCTCAAAGGCGCTTATGATTCTAATGAAGAATGACTTCCGAGTAGCATTGGTGACCGGTCACATCCCGGTTAGTCAAATTGCTTCTACATTGACGAAAGAATTAATACAGGAAAAGCTTGAGATATTCAATCGTTCGTTAAAACTAGATTTTGGTATCAGTGCTCCGCGAATAGCCGTATTATCATTGAACCCTCATGCAGGGGATGGTGGATTGCTGGGAATGGAAGAACAGACGATTATTATCCCGGCAATGAAAGAAATGGCGGAGAAAGGTATATTATGCTATGGACCTTATCCTTCAGACGGTTTTATGGGATCTGGTTATTATACCCATTTTGATGGAGTCTTAGCTATGTATCATGACCAAGGATTGGCTCCTTTCAAAGTATTAGCTATGGATGAAGGAGTGAATTTTACGGCAGGATTGCCAGTGGTGCGGACTTCTCCGGCACATGGAACAGCTTATGACATCGCGGGGAAAGGTATTGCTTCGGAAGATTCCTTTCGACAGGCCATTTATGTTGCCATAGATGTTTTCCGTAATCGGCAACGTGCAGATGAAGCCAATGCAAATCCATTGCGGAAGCAATATTATGAGAAACGTGATGATAGTGATAAACTGAAGTTGGATAGTACTGAGGACGAATTGTAGTATGACAAAAGCGGAAATACAACAGGTAAAATTACGTTTTGGTATTATCGGGACTAATGAAGTGTTGATGCGAGCTATTGACATCGCTATTCAGGTGGCTCCAACTGATTTATCTGTGTTGATTACCGGTGAAAGTGGTGTAGGAAAGGAGAGTTTCCCTCAAATTATTCATCAGTATAGTCATAGAAAGCACGGCCAATATATTGCTGTGAATTGTGGCGCCATACCGGAAGGTACAATCGATTCAGAACTGTTTGGACATGAAAAGGGTGCTTTTACCGGAGCAATAGGAGAAAGAAAAGGCTATTTCGGGGAAGCGAACGGGGGAACAATTTTTCTGGATGAGGTAGGAGAACTGCCGATGTCAACCCAAGCGCGTTTGTTGCGTGTGCTTGAGACGGGAGAGTTTATCAAAGTCGGCTCGTCAAAAGTGGAGAAAACAGATGTGCGGATAGTGGCAGCTACTAATGTCAATTTAGTACAGGCTATAGCGGATGGACGTTTTCGTGAGGATTTGTATTATCGTTTGAATACAGTTCCTATTCAAGTTCCTCCATTGAGAGAACGAGGTGAAGATGTTGTATTGTTGTTTCGTAAGTTTGCTTCGGATTTTGCAGAAAGATATAGAATGCCGGCAATTCAGCTGACAGAGGACGGCAAACAGCAACTTTTGTCGTATTCATGGCCGGGCAATGTGCGCCAGCTAAAGAATATCACAGAGCAAATATCGATTATTGAGACAAATCGTGAAATAGATTCTTCTATTTTAAAGGCATATTTACCTGCACAAAATCATACGGAGAACCTGCCGACTCTATTAGGTTCGAAGGCCGGTAAGAATTTTGAGAGTGAGCGAGAGATTCTTTATCAGGTATTGTTCGACATGCGCCGTGATGTTACCGAGTTGAAGAAATTGGTGCATGAGATAATGACAGAACGAGGTTCTGTCAATAATCAAGAGGTTTCATCATCTACGTATTATACCCCAGTTGTGACTTCCGTAACCCCTTCGCAGGCTACAGTTCCGGCTATCATACATTCCCCTTCGAAAATAGCCAAAGAAGACGAAGATATTCAGGATACAGAAGAGTATGTTGAAGAATCTTTGTCGTTGGATGATGTGGAGAAAGAAATGATACGGAAAGCATTAGAGAAGCATCATGGGAAACGCAAAAGTGCTGCTAAAGATTTAAAAATATCAGAGCGTACATTATATAGAAAGATAAAAGAATATGGCTTGGATTAAAAAGATCACAATAGGAGCAATGATGCTCTGTATGCTACTTGTTATTAATTCTTGTAAAATCACTCTTGGACTTGCTCCGATAAGCTCCATTGATTATACTAAAGTAAAGACTGTTTCTATTGCTGAGTTTCCCAATCAGGCAGAGTATGTATATGCACCTTTGGCCACAGAATTTAATCAGACTTTGAAAGACTTGTTTATTCAGCAGACACGTCTGCAATTGGTTGATACGAACGGTGACCTTAATATTGAAGGTGAAATTACCGGCTATAACCAATACAATGAAGCTGTGTCAGCCGACGGTTATTCTTCGAAAGTGAAAGTGACACTTACGGTAAATGTCCGTTATACCAATAATACGAATCATGAGGAGGATTTTGAACAACAGTTTTCAGCTTCTCAGACATACGATGCGAGCTTGTTGCTAATTGATGTGCAAGACGGTTTGATTACTCAAATGATAGGGGATATTACTGACCAGATATTTAATTCAACTGTGGCAAACTGGTAAGAACAATGACTTTAGCGCAAATAAAGCAATGGATGCAACATCCTGAGTTATTGAATAAGGATACATTGTACGAACTTCGTACGTTGGTGAACCGTTATCCTTATTTTCAGTCATTGCGTTTACTGTATCTCAAAAATCTTTATCTGTTACACGACAGTGCTTTTGGCGATGAACTGCGCAAGTCTGTATTGTACGTAGCAGACCGTCGGGTGCTGTTCTACCTGATTGAAGGAGACCATTTCGTCTTAACTCCTTTAAAACAAGAGAATGCTATCCAAGAAGAGGAACCGGGGATTGACCGTACCTTGTCTTTAATTAATTCATTTCTTGCTACAGTTCCTCAGGAAGAAACTCAGCAGACCGAGTTAGATTACTCTACAGATTATGTTGCTTATTTGCTTCAAGATGGAGAAATAGAAGCGGAGGTTGAAAAAGAAGAGAAGCCTCGTTTGCATGGTCAAGAGTTAATTGATAAGTTTATTCGTCAAAGTGAAGACTCGTCTACAATTTTGCCGGTTAAAGAGAAAAGTGAAAGACAAGAAAAAGTCATAATAGAAGAGCCGGAAACAAACGACGATGAGCTTGATGACAGTTGTTTTACGGAGACTTTGGCAAAAATTTATGTAAAGCAACAGCGATATGATAAAGCACTCGAAATTATCAAGAAATTAAGTTTGAATTATCCAAAAAAAAACGCTTACTTTGCAGACCAAATCAGATTCTTGGAAAAATTGATTATTAACGCTAAATCAAAATAACGAAACATGTATCTATTTTTAATTATCTTAATGCTGGTTGCATCTGTGTTGATGTGCTTCATTGTATTGATTCAAAATTCCAAAGGAGGAGGATTGGCTTCAGGTTTCTCGTCATCCAATCAGATTATGGGTGTGCGCAAGACCACAGATTTCTTGGAAAAAACAACTTGGACATTAGCTGCTGTGATGGTAGTGATAAGCATTGTTGCGGCATATACGATTCCTTCTGCTCCTAAAGGTGGAGATGTGATTATGGAACAAGCCCAAAAAGAAGAGGCAACCAATCCTTATAATATGCCTATTGGTACAACGGCTCCGCAAGTAGAAACTCCGGCTGCTCCTGCTGACTCTGCTGCTAATTAATGTAAGGAGTAGGGAAAGTGATTAGATTCCATTAGAAATATATGAAAGGTTGATGCTTACAAAGCATCAGCCTTTTTTTGTACATATATAGTCTGAAAACAATATAGAAAATGACTGAGAAATTAAAGCAAAAATTGAATGACTCCAAAGCGACCCGTTGGGGAGCCTTGTTTATTGTGGCTTTCACGATGATGGCCGCTTATTATGTGAATGATGTTGTTGCCCCTTTAAAGTCGATGCTGGAAGCAGAATTGTCATGGACCAGTAGTGAATTTGGCTTTTTTGCAGGTGCATACAGCTTTTTGAATGTATTCCTATTGATGCTGATATGGGGCGGATTGATATTGGACCGTTTCGGCATCCGCTTTACCGGTAAATTGGCCACTATATTAATGGTCGGCGGTACGGCACTTGAATATTATGCCATGACAGGGTTGGCCGGAAATGAGACGATGATGTTTGGTTATAAGCTGGGAGTGCTGGTTGCTTCGGCCGGTTATTCCATTTTTGGAGTGGGAGCTGAAGTCGCCGGAATTACGGTTACTAAAATCATAGCCAAGTGGTTTAAAGGAAAAGAATTAGCTACTGCCATGGGTGTACAGGTGGCTTTAGCGCGTATCGGATCACAAGTGGGATATGCCGTAGCGATACCTATGGCACGTTCGTTGGGATTATCTGCTCCTGTATTGTTGGGGTTGGTTCTATTGATAGGCGGTTTAGTAGCTTTTTTCGCGTTCTCCGTTATGGACAAGAAGTTGGACAAACAATTGGAAACAGCTTCTGCCGATACAGAAGATGAAAGCGAGAAGTTTTCCTTTAAAGATGTGAAGAATATTTTGGTAAATCCGGGATTTTGGTTGATAGCTTTACTGTGTGTGCTCTTCTATTCATGTGTATTTCCCTTCCAGAAATTTGCTTCAGAATTAATGACTACCAAGTATGGCATTGATGAGAATGTAGCAGGTTTCTTTGCCGGACTTCCCGCTTTAGGCGCCTTGATTCTTACTCCGATTTTTGGCGGATACATAGACAAACATGGTAAATCGGCTTCTATCATGATGTTGGGAGCAGCCATGTTGATAGGTGTTCATTTCGTTTACGCCCTTCCCTTTGTACACTATTGGTTAGTGGCCATTGTGTTGATGATTATTTTAGGCATCGCTTTCTCGTTGGTTCCATCGGCCATGTGGCCGGCAGTGGCAAAGATATTTCCGGTCAGCCAGTTGGGAACGGCCTATGCACTGATATTCTTTATACAGAATATCGGCCTGTGGGGTATTCCAACTATGATAGGCGCTGTGCTTGATGCCTATTGCAAAAGTGAAGTAAACGGTGCGGTAGTCTATGATTATACATTGCCAATGTGCATTTTCACCGGCATTGCCTGTCTTTCTCTGTTGGTAGCCTTATTATTGAAACGTGCAGACAAGAAATACGGTTATGGTTTGGAAAAAGCCAATCTGAATTAACATAGTGATATATATTTGTTTGGATTGTGGCGATTATCCGATGATAGTCGCCACAATTTTTCTTTTTCCACCTTGGTTGCGAAATTCGCACAGATAGATTCCCTGCCATATCCCCATATTTAACCGTCCGTTGCTGATGGGGATAGTGAGACTTGCCCCTATCATGGTCGATTTGGCATGTGCAGGCATGTCGTCATCACCTTCGTATGTATGTCGGTAGTAAGGTTCCCGCTCTTTTATCAGTCGGTTGAAGATAGCCTCCATGTCCGTCCGTACATCAGAATCGGCATTCTCGTTGATGCTGAGTGCTGCTGATGTATGTTTGATGAAAAGATGCAATAATCCTATTTGTGGCAGGGGAGGTAGATTCCTGAGTATTTCTTCTGTGACAAGATGAAATCCACGTTTATATGCCGGTAGGGTGAATTCCTGTTGTGTAATCATTCTTGCATATTTTTGATTTGTGTGTCAAAGGTAATGAGTTTGCCTTTGCTTGCCAAATGAAGGAGCATTTTACTTGTCCCTGATGTTTGCTGACGGGCATCCGATATAGATAAATCTTCGGAAATATCTGTTTTATCCGTTCAGTGAATAATAAAATATGCGTACAAAAAAGCATGCTGTTGTATGCCGTTTCCTTCGAAGCCTTTTGGCTCGTGCTCGAAATATATTCGGAGCGCGCTCCGAATATATTTTGTCCGAGTTCCGAAGCCTTTCGGAGCAATCCCCTTCCAGAATGCCTTCAGAGGCGGTATGAGAGAATTTTCCCATAAAGTAATGTATCTATACAAATAGCGTTTGGTTAGATCCGGTGGAGTAATCTGCCTGTCGTTACTACGAGGTACATATCTTGAAAAGGATATTAGGAGAATGGAAACAGTAAATTTCCTGTCTTGTTCGATTGCTGTTGAATCTATGTTGCATTAGTAATGTTTCTTTATTACACAAAAAGTGTTCCAGAAGAAAGAGAATTTTAAAAAAATGTCACAAAATGAATGCAAATTAGAAAGAATGACTAACTTTGTATTTCTCTCTGTAAAAACATTATGTGGGATTAAAGAACGATATTTATGGAAAAAACCATCATTAATTCTTATGAAGATTTCGAGAAATTGGTTGGCCAGCGGATTGGCGTTTCTGAATACATGAAAATCGACCAAGAACGTATTAACCTTTTTGCCGATGCTACGCTGGATCATCAATGGATTCATGTAGATACGGAACGTGCCAAGACGGACAGCCCTTTCCATAGTACCATTGTACACGGTTATTTGACGTTGTCTATGTTGCCGTATTTGTGGGGACAGATTATCGAGGTGAATAATCTGAAAATGATGATTAACTACGGCATTGAAAAGATGAGATTCGGGCAGGCTGTTCTCTCCGGTCAGAGCATTCGTCTGGTGGCCGATTTGCAGTCGCTGACCAATCTGCGCGGAGTGGCAAAAGCCGAAATCAAGTTTACCATCGATATAGAGGGTGAAAAGAAAAAAGCCCTTGAAGGAGTGGCAGTATTTCTTTACTATTTCAATTAAGAGAGATTTTTATGAAGTTTATTGGTGCACACGTATCGGCCAGCGGAGGAGTAGAGGCTGCTCCTGTTAATGCACATCGTATTAGGGCAAACGCTTTTGCTCTTTTTACCAAGAACCAGCGCCAGTGGGTGTCGAAACCGCTTACGGCAGACAGCATTTCCCGTTTTAAAGAAATATCCGATGAGCTCGGTTTTGACAGGCGCTATGTGCTGCCGCATGACAGTTACCTGATAAATTTGGGACATCCGGAAGCAGAAGGATTGGAGAAAAGCCGAAACGCTTTCTTGGATGAGATGCAGCGTTGTGAGCAGTTGGGACTGCAATTGCTGAATTTTCATCCCGGCAGTCATTTGAATAAAATATCGGTGGAAGAGTGTCTTGACCGTGTGGCAGAATCTATAAATGGAGCGTTGGAAAAGACGCAGGGTGTGACAGCCGTTATTGAGAATACAGCAGGACAGGGAAGCAATGTCGGCAATGAATTTTGGCAGCTGAAGTACATCATTGAGCGTGTCAAAGACCAATCACGTGTGGGCGTTTGTCTCGACACCTGTCACACATATACAGCTGGTTATGACATTGTGAATGACTATGACCGTGTCTTTGAGGAGTTTGACCGTACCGTAGGTTTTTCTTATCTGCGTGGCATTCACCTGAATGATTCCAAGAAGCCTTTAGGCAGTCGTGTGGATCGCCATGATAGCATAGGCAAAGGGCTTATGGGACTTGATTTTTTCCGTCGTTTCATGCAAGATGTGCGTTTCGATGGCATTCCCATTATTCTTGAAACTCCCGACGAGACGTTGTGGGCTGAAGAAATACAATTGTTACGTAGTTTTGAATAACTGTTAGGGCATTCTCTTCGTTGAAGAGTTACATAATACATGACGGTTGGCGCGGATGTCTTATGACATTATCCGGTACGGGCCAATCGTCATGTATTTTTCTAACGTCAAAATTGGTTCAATAATCAGTAATTTGTGTATCGACACGCTGGTACAATCGACGTACCTTTGTCTGTGACATAAGGACAAAGGAGTATGAAACAACTTATACGTTTTCTGAAGAGTTGGACGTTGCCGGTGGGCATGACCTGTGGCGTGTTAGGTTTCCTTGCTTTTCATTACATACATTTATTGGAACCGATAAAACCGGCAGCGCAGGTAACGGCAGAGTTTTTGATGCCGACCGTATTGTTTATAATGCTGTTTATAACTTTTTGCAAGGTAAATCCCCGTGAAATGCGTATAACTTGGTGGCACGTATGGTTGGTGATATTTCAGCTGTTGTCGTGTCTTGCAATCGCTTTGTTTCTGCATTTTATGCCTGGTTTTCGCTATGCGCTGCTGGCGGAAGGACTGATGATTTGTTTCGTCTGCCCTACGGCAGGTGCGGCAGCAGTGATTACCGGCAAGTTGGGTGGTAATGAGACATCGCTTACCACTTATACGATACTTAGCAATCTGGCTGCGGCAGTCATTATTCCGTTGGTCTTTCCGTTGGTAGAAAAGCAAATAGACGCTTCCTTCTTGAGTCAGTTCTTGACGATATTATATAAAGTCTTTCCGTTACTAATCTTTCCTTTCTTGATAGCGTGGGGCTTACGCGAATTCTTCCCCAAGGCACATACACAGGTTGTGACCTATTGTCGTGACTTGGCGTTTTATTTATGGGGCTTTGGTTTGGTATTGTCTGTAGGACAGACATGCCGTTTTTTAGTGGATAGTCCGGTGGATGTATATTTAAAGTGGCTGTTGTCCATCGTGAGTCTCGTGGCGTGTGCCTTGCAATTCTTTTTGGGGAAGAATATCGGTGCAATGTACGGCGAACGTATCGGTGGCGGACAGGGATTGGGGCAGAAGAATACGATTTTTGCCATTTGGGTATCTTACACTTATTTGTCACCTATCTTGTCCGTAGCACCGGGTACATATATCATTTGGCAGAATATTTTCAACTCATGGCAGTTGTGGCGCAAGAAAAATATGTAAAAATGAATACGAGTATGTTTATCAAAATCAGTCTGTTTAGGGCGCTCCAATCTTCGTCATGTTTTTGGAATAAGAACCGCTAAGAGAGGAATTATCAGAACTAAAATATGGAAATCATGATGAAGAAATTGTTACATCTGTTTTTATTTGTGTGGATCGGCAATGGACGATGGCATGTAGTTCGGCAGACGAGGATCCGTCATTCGGACCGATAGGCGAAGCACCTGCGGAGGAAGAAGAGGGTTTATCGCATATTTATTTGTGGTCGGAAGGTAACATGCCTACGGTGACCAATTATACTGTAAATAATGGGAACTATCAGGACGATCCTGATTTTCGTCCCAACATTGTGTGGTATCCTGTACCCGATGGTGTACAAGTGAAAGGAGCCGTCATGGTTTGCCCCGGCGGAGCGTTTATGTTCCGTAGTGGGAACGAGGGTGCTCCGGTGGCACGGCGATTGGCCGAGCTGGGTTATCAGAGTCTTGTCGTGAACTACCGCGTCCGTCCATATACAATGGAGGAGGGCAGCCTTGACTTGGCCCGTGCCATACGTTATGTCCGTAGTCATGCCGATGAATACGGCATTCGTCCGGCTTGTATTGCTTCTGTTGGCTTTTCTGCGGGAGGCATCTTGTGTGGTGACGAGGCTTTGCATTTCGATGAGGCGGTGAACGGTACGACCTTAGATGCGAGTTACGTACCCGATAGTCTTGACCAGATATCAGCAAATGTCTGTGCCATTGGTATGATATACGCTTTCTACGGTAGGTTGAGCGTGTCAAATAACAATGTGGACGATTTGCGTGCGGGAAATATTCCTCCCACCTTTTACACTTACGGTACGGAGGATCCTTTCTATCATCAGTTCAATCAGAATGTCGAGGCTGTGAGACAGGTTGGTGTACAGGTGGAGTATCACGTGTTGCAAGGCTGGCCGCACGGGTTTGGCATTCGTGGTGAATGGGCGGAAAACTTCGACCGTTTTTTGATGACGGTTATGCCCATGTCAGAATGAGATTATCATGTTGTCTTATCATTAGATAAAGGGAAAAACTATGGTCTGCATGGTTACATGAAAAGGGATTGGATGAATAATAGAGGTTGACCATTATTATTTATCGTTGATATTGGTGCATCTTTCTGTAATCTGTGTATGGATGCACCTTTTTTATTGCCATACCTTTGTGTCAGATTAAAACAAACTAATTATTAGTATATTACAATGAAAACAAAAATCTTATTACTGGCGGCATTGATACTGTTCGGAATAAACGGTTATGCCCGGAACAATGCGACAGAGAAAGCAAACAAAATCCTTGTTGTTTATTTCAGTTGGAGTGGAAATACGGAATATGTGGCTAGACACATTGCCGGTCTGACAGGGGGTACACTCTTCCGCATCGAGCCTGAGAAGCCTTATCCTACAGATTATAAACCATGTACCGAAGTGGCAAAGGCTGAGAAAGATTCAAACGCACGTCCTGCTATTAAGAATAAGGTGGCAGACTGGGATACTTACGACACCGTGTTTATCGGATGCCCCGTGTGGTGGTGGACTGCTCCGATGATTATCAACACGTTTGCCGAGAGTTATGATTTCAAAGGAAAGACGGTAGTACCGTTCTGCACATACGCCTCTACATATCGTGATGAAACGCTGGCACGGATTGTTGAACTGACTCCCGATGCCACACACTTGAAAGGTTTTGGTGCCGTAGATCGTGACACAACGGGTATCGAAGCATGGTTGAAAGAAATTAAGGTAATCAAGTGACAGCGGCAGAGGAGGACAGAGTAATGAAGGCATATATTCCTTTCTTTTTAGCGTGTGCACTGTTTGCTTGCACTGCGTGTAGCGATAACGACAATAATGGCAATGACGATAATAATGATAACACTGATGCGCCTGTAGAGGGTGTTGTTCCGGGTACGGACCACCACATTCTGATAGCTTATTTTTCCGAACCTCTTCCGGACAACGGGGTAGATGCAGCGACTTCTGCGAGCCGTCTGGTGGTGAATGGCGATGTGTATGGCAGCGTGGAATACATGGCTTCCATCATTGGTGAGGCTACGGGGGGTGACAGGGTATGCATCCGCACGGCTGAACCTTATCCGCAAGATTATTCAGCGTTGGCGGAGCAGGCCAATAACGAGTGTCAAAATGATGTGCATCCGGCACTTGCCACACACATTGACAACTTTGCCGATTACGATGTTATCTTCGTGGGGTATCCTATTTGGTGGTACCAGATGCCGATGGCTATGTACACGTTCTTCGATGAATATGATTTTGCAGGAAAGACCATCATTCCCTTTTCATCGCATGGTGGCAGCGGTTGGTCCGGTACGGTAGATGATATTGCCGAGATGGAGCCGAGTGCTACGTTTGTCAACGGTTATAGCATCTCGCGCAATAATGTATCTGAATCGGCTGACGATATTCGCAGCTGGTTGCAGCAAATAGGTATTATAGAATGATGCTACTCTCTGTAATATTGTATTTTATGTGGTTAGCTTAAAGTGCTACAATTTTTTATTCACTGTAATACGAATCTGAAATAATAAGATTATGAATAGTTTTACTTATCAATATCCCGTTCGCCAACATTTTGGAAAGGGGTGTGCCGAAAGTGCCATTAAGGAAGAAATGAAACGTTTGTCAGGTCAAAACGTGTTACTGGCATACGGTAGCGGGTCACTTCGGCGTACAGGATTGTATGACAAAATTGTGGGCTGGTTGAATGAATGCGGCAAGCACGTGACAGATTTTGGAGGCATTATGCCTAATCCGACGTATGCCAAGGTGCAGGAGGGTGCCCGCATCGTCCGTCGGCAGAACATTGACTTTATTTTGGCTGTGGGTGGCGGTTCAGTTATCGATTGTTGTAAGATAATATCGGCGCAGGCCATGTTGGATGAAGACATATGGAAGATGCAATACACAAAGCATCAATATCCGACAGAGTTTATTCCGATGGGAGCAGTCGTTACGGCATCGAGTACAGGAGCGGAGCAAAACAACGGGGCAGTCATTACTCACGAGGAAAAGAAATTGAAACAACCACTTGTAGGTGCTTATCATTCATTCGCAGTGTTGGATAGTGACCTGACCAAGACACTTCCCATGAAGCAAGTCATCAGTGGAGCGTTTGATACATTGAGCCATTGCATGGAGACCTATATGGGGCGTCCGCAAACAAGTAATCTGTCTGACGAAATAAACGAGGCGGTGATGCGTAATGTCATTCAGAATCTCCGCGCCCTCATCGCTAATCCCGATGATGACTTTGCTCGTGGTGAACTGATGTGGGCATCGGCAATGGCGGAAAACGGCTTATTGAAGTTGGGTAAGCAGACCGACTTCCAGTGTCATATGCTGGAGCACGCCGTGGGGGCTTACACCGATTGTAATCACGGACAAGGACTGGCAGTTATTCATCCTATTTTCTATCGCCATTTGTTGGACGAGGGTCGGGAGAAACTGGCACGCATGGCCGAACAGGTATGGGGTGTGCAGAAAGGTACACTGGAAGAAACTGCTGCCCGTGGCATTGATGCACTTGAGGCGTTCATTAAAGAAGTGGGACTGCCTACACGCTGGGGCGAGATGGGTATTACGGATGAAAGTATTCTGCGTGCCGCTGCTGATACATGCTTTCTTATGCTGGGATGTTGTAAGCAGTTCTCGCGTGATGAGTTGTTCGAAGTTTTAAGAGAAGGTCTGTAGAGATGAACGTAGACAGTACAGACGGTGTAGAGGCAGAATCTACACTCGTCTGTGTCTATGTTCTAAACTCAAACTGAAATAATCCATATTAATAAAGTTGGTATATGTTACCTAAAATCATTTGTCATATCATGGGTTCCGTAGACGGTCGTTTGTTGACTGACCGCTGGACACTCCCTTTTGACGGGAAAGATAGAACCGAACTGCTGGGTGTTTATGCTGCCGTCTGTCGGGAACTGGGTACTGACGCATGGATGTTCGGAAAGAACACGTTGTGCGAAGGCTTTTTCCCTGAACGTTTTCATACCACAATCCTTACACCGTCTGCACGTCCGGTGACGCACATTGCCCGCCGTTCTTCCAGTCGCTTGTTTGTGGTGGCAGATCCGGGAGCGGATATACTTTTTGAATCTTCCACGGTGAGGGGAGATAATATCGTATCTATTTTGCCCGAAACGGCTCCGGCTGCTTATTTGGAGTATCTACGTGAGCGGAATATTTCTTATCTTTTTGCCGGACGTAACAGTAGTGACTTGTATTTGGCCATGCAAATATTGTCAGAGGAATTTGGTGTGAAATCACTATCTTTACAAGGGGGAGGTATTATTGATGGTGCTTTCCTGCAAGCCGGACTGATAGACGAGTTAAGTCTGGTTGTTTATCCGGGTATTGATGGAGCAGCTTCCTCTCCTTCCATTTTTGAATATGTAGGGAAGGAACAGATGCCAGCCAAGGGACAGAGCCTTGAATTGATGTCGGTAGAAACCTTACAGAACGGGGTCGTATGGTTACGTTATAGATTTCATAAGGGATAAATAATTCGTTATAATCTCATCCCAGTATTTCGTTCTTTTAGAATGAAAAAAAGGTCGCCTTTTGACCAAAGCGACCTTTTATGATTATAAGAGAGAAAGTTATGATATGTATAGAAAGAAAAACGTTGTCAATCAGTTTGGAAATAACTGTCCTCCGATGTGAAAGATGAACATCTGATCGTGACTGGATGCTGGCGTGTTAGTTGCCGTAAGACGATTTTATTGCTTGTTTGCTTGAAAGAGCCGTTGGGCGAAAGTTGTCAGGTAGATACGCCAATTACGCCAAATGTGCCCTCCTCCTGTTTCGGTATATTCGTAATGATATCCTAATTTGTCAAGTTTCTTGCGGTAGGCGGTGTTGTCCTCGTATAAAAAGTCAGAACGTCCGATACCTATCCAGTAGAGTTGGGGAGGTGTTTGGAACTGGCGATTCAGGTTGGCATTGAAGTTGGCATAAATGCCGTTCTGGTTGTCTGAGTAGATAGCCGCAGAGAAGAGTCCGACGTAGTCGAAGCAGTCAGGATAGAGTGCCGAGATGTGCATGGAGTGGAAACCGCCCATTGATAATCCGGCAATGGCACGGTGGGCTTTGTCGTTGATAGTTCGGTAATGGCTTTCCACATAGTTCATGACATCAATAAACGCTTTTTCGAAACTTCCGTTCATCATGTCGGAAATAGAAAGAACCGGTTTTTTCATGCTGTTGGGAGCTTCTCCCGGTGCTGCTTTCTGCGAGGTATTGCCATTTGTCATGACTACAATCATAGGCTTTGCTTTGCCTTGTGCAATGAGGTTATCCATAATTTGGGCTGCACGTCCCAGTTCGCTCCATGAGTTCTCATCTCCACCCGCTCCGTGCAGAAGGTACAGAACGGGATAGTTTTGGGTACTGTTTTCATATCCGGCTGGCGTATAGACAGTCATGCGGCGGGTCATGTTCATCGTTGGACTGGAATACCACACTTTGGAAAGATTACCATGAGGTACGTCTTGTACAGAATATGTATCGCCCGGTTGTCCATCAATCAAAAAAAGGTTGCTTATTGAAGCTACATCTCTCACTTGGTAGACATTGTTCGGGTCGGTTATCCGCAGACCGTCAGCAAGGAAGGTATAGCTGTATAATTCTGAACTGAGTGGTGGGGTGGTATATTCCCATACTCCGTTTTTATTTTTTTTCATAACGACTTTTCCTGGAGATTCAGTACTGCCTACCGGGGTGGATATGGCTTTCGGCAGGAGAAAATCACCTTCTACTTCTACCTTGTTGGCGTTGGGTGCATAGAGTCGGAAGGTTACGCTTTGATTTTCGTTGATAGTTGGTGAGACGATGCTGTCTCCATTCCATAAGGCTTGTTGAGCCATACTATTGACAGTCAATAGGCTGCAAATAGTTAATTCGATTAGTCGTTTCATATATCCAATACTAAAACTAAAAAAACTCTATTCTTACATTATTTGTAAAGATGGGTAAAGATAGAAATTTTTTCTTAGAGTCTTTATACATTATTGGTGGTGTGATATTGGATTGTTATTGTAAAAAACGTTTAAAACTGGTATGAATAATGTTGTCGGGTTTCAAATCTGCTGCATCCGATAAGAAAGAAAATGGTTGGGTGTTGTTGAGGGATTAGGTAATAACACCCGTCATGTTACCTATTTTGCAATAGGAGCAGACGGGTGTAAAGTGAAAAAGAGAGTGTTAGGTTATGCCGCTTTTATTTTTGCATGTCCAGATAGCGTTTAAAGGCTTCCAGATAGTAGTAGTCGGCATAATTGATAGGAGTATCAATTTCAGAACCATGAGGAAGAGAACCGGTAGAGTGCATTAATACATATCCGTGGTTACTGCCTTTCTCTGCTAAGTAGTTTTTGCTTGACAGATTCTTTAGTAAACGTTCAGCGTAGTTATAGTATTTCTGCCCATCGGGAGCCAACGTGCTCAACTCCAAGAAAGCAGAGGCTGTAACGGCAGCAGCAGATGCATCGCGCGGCGTTTCTTCGGTAGCAGGAGCATCGTAATCCCAATAGGGGATACTGTCATTTGTCTGTACCTGACTCATAATCATATCTGCCACGTGAATGGCTTGTTGCAAGAAGTCTGCCTCGTTCGTTTCGCGGTAGCAGAGTGTGTAACCATAGGCAGCCCATGCCTGTCCGCGTGACCATGAAGAATCGTCATTCTTGCCTTGATGTGTGTTACGGCTTTCTACAGTGCCGTCCGGATTGTAGCTGATAACGTGATAGCAAGTGTAGTCGGGACGGAAATGATTCTTTATCGTGGTACGTGCATGGCTGATGGCGATGTCACGATACTTTGTGTCGCCGGACAGTTTGCTGGCGCTGAATAGGAGATCCAAATTCATCATATTGTCGATGATGACCGGATAGTTCCATTTGCCGAAGTCCCAAGAACGGATGCAGCCAATCTTCGGGTCGAAACGTTGGCAGAGTGTTTCAGCAGTTTCAATAAGCACTTTGCTGATGGTGTCATTGGGAGCAAGACGAAGCGCATTGCCGTAGCTACAGTTTATCATGAAGCCGATGTCGTGTGTACCTTTCAATTGGCGGATAGGATAGAGAAGGTTGGTGTAGCGGACAGCCTGTTCGCGAAGAGCTTCGTCGCCGGTCAGTTCGTAGGCATACCACAAGCTACCGGGGAAGAAACCACTCGTCCAGTCCACAATGCCGCACAAACGTCTTTTCCCTAAACGTTCCGGTCCGGGTACGGGATGCAGTGAGTCAATATTTACTTCACTTTCCAGCTGACGTTGCAGGAAAGCAATGTCATAACCAGTCCAAGTGCAGCGTGGCATAGGCATGGCTGTGGAGTCGGTCAGTTCGGTAGCAGTCTGTTTTAGCTGATAAGCGGCGACGTCAATGGCGTGGTCAGTCCACTTTTCCTGCGGTGTTTCGTTGCAGGCTGTTACGCCGATGGCAATAGCTGCGGCGAGGAGAGTAAGATTCTTTTTCATAAGATATAAAATTAATAGTTTATTATTGTTTATGTTCTTTGCCTGTGAGTTGTGGTTGAACGTCTGTCATTTCTTGTGTTTGCCATGTTCCATGGAAGCTATCGTGTAGGATAGAAGCATTGGTATGTTGGCTTGTATAAAGTTTATTGTCAATAGGGATCTCTTTCTTGCCATAGCAGAAAACTGTTCCGGTGCGCTTGTTCTGGATGTGAAGAGCCGCTTTCCGTTTGGCATTCAGTTCTGCTTCGATAATCCAGTCGTTACAGAGGAAACGATTTTCATCGTTCTCGCGTATCACTTCGGTTGTCTGACTGCCGTCGGCTTCAATTTGTATAATAGTCAGAATACGGGTTGCTTTGCAAGGTGCGAAGCTGGCTGTCAGTGACCATGCCGGACTGAAATCCTCCCCCCTAACAGCAGCCTTTTCATTGGGAGCGGCAGCGTATTTATCTGTCTGTTCAATGTCACATGCTTGTTCAGCATAAAGTTGGGCTACAGAACGAACTCCTATTTCCGGATATTCAGTTGTAAGGGTACGGGTTGATTCATTGATGTCGAATTTCTCCGGACTGTGCAGCAGCCAGTCCCACCGTACGGCCTTGTCGGCTTCCAGTTCGTCGTAGATGACTACTTTGTCGGGATGCAGCAGAAAAATGTGGCGGCGGTATTTCTTTAAAGGCGTTTCTCCAAATCCGTTTTCGGCAGACTGCTCCAGATGCTGATTGGCAAAGTTACGTTCCCACATGGGATATTCACTAATACCGCAGTAAGCATGAGAGGCATCTCCCAGTGCGTAAGAGATGTTGTCACCGTTGAACATGCGCGTAATGCGGCCGTAAGCACGGATGGTGAAAGGTTGTCCGATGCCGTCTATCAGTAACGTGTTATATGCACGCGTGTTGCGATATGAAAGCAGGTTGTGTGCGTCGGCAAAATTCATGTAATGACCTACAGCACGATATATTGGTTTCCCACCATAGTGCAGGTTAAAGGCATTCTGATTGGAATGCGTATGGCTGCCTGAGCCATAAGGGCTTGCGTGAAAACTCAGACTGAGATTATGTTTCAAGTCTTTCAGGTTGGTGTTGGCTATCATTTCGCCACTGTCTTTAAACCAGGCTGCTTTGGGGGCATCTGCCGGAAGCTCGGATGAGGCCGGACGCTGCTTGCCACTTGCCAGACGATATAAACGGGTTTCATACTCGTCTATATAACGGGTGTTGAGAGATGAATACCAGGCGGCATACGGGTCTCCCGTGGTACGTGCCATGAGGTCGGCAAAAGCGCTGCGGATGCGTAAGGGTTTGGGATTCATCTGTTCGTGTCCGTCGCCGAAACCGGCAGCCATTGAGCCGGGAAGCCAACTGTATGCCAGTCCGATTCCCACCTGCTGATAGTAGGGGTGTTGAAAGAAATCTGTTCCCGTCAGGTAGGAGAAAAGTGCCGGAACATAGTATAAAGAGATGGCATTGGCGCTGAAGTAAG
>CALUJK010000043.1 GCA_944320945.1 uncultured Bacteroides sp.
TCACTCAGTTGAAGGCCGTAGGTAAGGTGTTCGATGGCATGACATTCCGTATGCAGGTAGACGTGCTTGACTGCTTGGGTTGCGGTAACTGTGTGGATGTATGTCCGGGCAATCCGAAGAAGGGTGGTAAGGCATTGGCTATGGTTCATCTGGAAAGCCAGTTGAACGAGGCTGCTAACTGGGAATATTGCGTGAACAACGTGAAGACCAAACAACACTTGGTAGATATCAAGGCAAATGTGAAGAACTCTCAGTTTGCTACGCCGTTGTTTGAGTTCTCCGGTGCATGCTCCGGTTGTGGTGAAACTCCGTATGTGAAGTTGATTTCTCAACTGTTCGGTGATCGTGAAATGGTAGCCAACGCTACGGGATGTTCTTCTATTTACTCTGGTTCAGTTCCTTCTACTCCTTATACAAAGAACGAGAAGGGTCACGGTCCTGCATGGGCTAACTCATTGTTCGAGGACTTCTGCGAATTCGGTCTGGGTATGGAGTTGGCAAACGAGAAGATTCGCAAGCGCATTGCTAAACTGATGCAAGAGGCTATTGCCGGCGAAGAGACTCCTGCTGAATACAAAGCTATCTACCAAGAATGGTTGGATAACTGTCTGGATGCTGACAAGACAAAGGAAATCTACGAACGTATTGTTCCGATGTTGGAGGCAGCTAAGGATAAATGTCCTATTTGTGCACAAATCTATGGCTTGAAACAATATCTTGTAAAACGCAGCCAGTGGATTATCGGTGGTGACGGTGCTTCTTACGATATTGGTTACGGTGGTCTCGACCATGTAATCTCTACCGGTAAGGACGTTAACATCTTGGTATTGGATACAGAGGTTTACTCGAATACCGGTGGTCAGTCTTCTAAGGCTACACCGCTGGGTGCCATTGCGAAGTTTGCTGCTTCCGGTAAGCGTGTACGCAAGAAAGACCTGGGCTTGATGGCTACGACTTACGGTTATGTATATGTAGCACAAATCGCTATGGGTGCTGACCAAGCTCAGACTCTGAAGGCTTTGCGCGAAGCTGAGGCTTATCCCGGTCCGTCACTCATCATCGCTTATGCTCCGTGTATCAACCACGGTTTGAAGGCCGGTATGGGTAAGAGTCAGGCTGAGGAAGAAAAAGCTGTGAAGTGTGGTTACTGGCACTTGTGGCGCTACAACCCAGCATTGGAAGCTGAAGGCAAGAATCCGTTTACGCTGGATAGCAAAGAACCGGATTGGACAGGCTTCAAAGACTTCTTGAAAGGTGAAGTGCGCTATGCTTCTGTAATGAAGCAATATCCTGCTGAAGCTGAAGAGCTCTTCCAAGCAGCCGAAGACAACGCTAAGTGGCGTTACAACAGCTACAAGCGTATGGCTTCTGAAAGCTGGGGACAAGCTGAATAAAATAGAGCAGAATAGTATGCCATATTGATTGAAGAGGCAGGAATTGAATTTTTCGGTTCTTGCCTCTTCTTATTATTGTATAATATAGTTCTCTTTTCCAATATGTGGCATTTTCCTGAAAAATACTTGATAGTATAATTATAAAGGCAGGACTGTATGTCGAAAAGAACGAAGTTTAGTATATATTGTTTTCAAATTATTATCTTTGAATCATTAGAAACAACTGCCGGGTGGAGCTGTATGACTTACGACATGTTGTGATTTGCTTTCAAATTAGTATCTTTGAACCATTGGAAACAACCGATACAACTCAGTCAGAATCATTTCACGCGTTGTGATTTGCTTTCAAATTAGTATCTTTGAACCATTGGAAACAACCGACCGTTAGAATCAAACTTAATCGAACCAGTTGTGATTTGCTTTCAAATTAGTATCTTTGAACCATTGGAAACAACACAATATCAGTAGTATAATCCAGAACAGGTGTTGTGATTTGCTTTCAAATTAGTATCTTTGAACCATTGGAAACAACGCTAAGCCCTAAATATTCTGCAGCTTCTATGTTGTGATTTGCTTTCAAATTAGTATCTTTGAACCATTGGAAACAACACTGATATATTCGAGTGTGCGCGTCGGTTAGTTGTGATTTGCTTTCAAATTAGTATCTTTGAACCATTGGAAACAACTTGCCCACGCCATTACTGCTACACGCTCTTGTTGTGATTTGCTTTCAAATTAGTATCTTTGAACCATTGGAAACAACAAGAGTAAGCACGTTCACGTGTAGATTTAGTTGTGATTTGCTTTCAAATTAGTATCTTTGAACCATTGGAAACAACTTTGGCTGTCCATCTGTTTTGCAAGTTCTAGTTGTGATTTGCTTTCAAATTAGTATCTTTGAACCATTGGAAACAACGTACATATCCTCATCACTATTTGCGACGCCGTTGTGATTTGCTTTCAAATTAGTATCTTTGAACCATTGGAAACAACCACCATACTGTGCCTGAGGTACAACATCAGTTGTGATTTGCTTTCTAATTAGTATCTTTGAACCATTGGAAACAACGAAACACAAGCAAATAAGGAAATAGCTGAAGTTGTGATTTGCTTTCAAATTAGTATCTTTGAACCATTGGAAACAACCCAAGTATCATCAAATCAACGTTCGAGCCGTTGTGATTTGCTTTCAAATTAGTATCTTTGAACCATTGGAAACAACTGTATATTTCCCGTGGATAACGACGCTGCCGTTGTGATTTGCTTTCAAATTAGTATCTTTGAACCATTGGAAACAACTTCCTTTTTGATTGAAGCCTGCACCACCTCGTTGTGATTTGCTTTCAAATTAGTATCTTTGAACCATTGGAAACAACTAAAATCGGCAGGGGTACTTATCGGACTAGTTGTGATTTGCTTTCAAATTAGTATCTTTGAACCATTGGAAACAACAGATTGTGTGTCGTGTGTTGATAATCAATTTGTTAAAAGAATGAATGGAAAAGAAAAAAGAATGTTGTTTTTAATAAAAATCCCGTTGTGTAGACGGGATTTTTTATTCTAAAAGAGTTCTAATTGTTGTCCAGGAGTTTTTAGTCCTTGAACTTTTTTACCGTAAAACAGTTCTATCTGCCCAAATTGTTTATCCGTTATACACATAATTCCTACTTGGCCATAGTCCGGTAAGAAAGATTTAACTCTTTTTATATGTACTGCTGCATTCTCGCTACTGGCACAATGACGAACGTATATGGAGAATTGGAACATCGTAAAACCATCGCGTTGTAAGTTCTTTCTGAAATCAGCATAAGCTTTCTTATCTTTCTTTGTTTCCGTAGGCAAATCAAAAAGAACCAGTACCCACATAACTCTATATTCACTAAAGCGGTCCATTATAATTCCGGATACACAATGCGACGGAGTTCACCCGAGAAACATTTATACAAAGATGCCGTAGTTTGCCCTACAGCAATCATCAAAGGACTTCGCTTTCCGCCTATTCGCACTTCAAGAGTTGGAATGGAAAGTAAAGAAGCTTTTAGTTCTTTGGTCAGCGAAACAGTTTCACCATACTGGCTATATAATTCAAAAACTAATTTGTCAACAAATGGCCTATAAGGCTCCATGATGTCATCAGCCAAACAATAGGCATTGTATCTGTTATGATGATGAATACCCAATGTAGGCAACAAACCACTAGTCACCAATCCACGTGCCATCACGGCACGAAGAATGGCGTAACCATAGTTCAGCAGATTATTAGGTGGAATGCCGTCACGGTCACGAGTAAATCCATTCAAGTCAGCAAACAATGCTTTCCAATAGTAAGCTGCCGCACGAGCTTCCAGATTATCCGGGTCACCACTACGGACATCGCAAGCCCAAATGCGCATGCATTTTGATTCTTTACGTGTGCAGATGGACAAGACGGTAGCCTGATTACAGATTTTTGCTTGAATGGTTTGCTGCCATAACTGCTTTTTCAATGGTACAGATGCGTCCAATTGCTTACGGAAACGTTCATTCTGCGTAGTATTTCCATATAGCGGGAGCATCAGACCGACAGGCATGCTCTTGCTATCGCATGTAATCAGAGCACAATTATTTTCCAATAACGCTTCTATGGCTCCGGAAGTAATCGTAATTTGTTTGTTGTCCAAGACTACGACTCCTAAATCCTCTATCGGTTTGGTCACTTCTGACTGACGTTTTATCATTTCCGGAAGTGAAGTACTATTCTCCACTTCCGGGAGTTTGATAACCAATTGGGCATTGCGCAAAGACAAATAAGCGGGATTGCCGAAGTACAAGGTTCTCTTTATCATAATGCTTCTGTTATATTTCCTAATCTGTTAACCTTTATTGGAATGCAGATTTCTTTAATCATTTCACCTGTTATTGCTCGTTGATTTTTTGACTGAGGACTACCTAAACCATATTCATTTTGAATAAAATAGCCTTCTTTGCAAAAAGCACTTGCAATTTCTTTGGATAAAGAGAATAAAATATTAGCAGAACTTTGAGGGACAAAGTTTGCAGTAGAATCACTAGAATCAACAAGCTTGTATATGCGAGTGGTATTTAATGGATAAAACAATCTTCCGTTTTGTATTTCTTCTTCAGTAGGCACATAAACCAAATCATTCGGTGACAGCACAAACTTAGGCAAATTGCCATTCTCATCTTCTGGAGCAGATGGTAAGCCTTGTTTCTGACGTTCAATAACAATATTCAACGGAATGGTAGCATAAGTACGTTTTTTTATACTTCTACCATCTTTGTCTTCTTGCTTTGTTTCATAAACTGCAAAGAAAAGATTGGTTCCCTTAGCAGCCTCAACAAACTTGGAAGACTTGTTACCCGTCTGACCGACAGCAAACTTATCGGCTTTCTCATACACACGTATTTTATAAATAGGCTGATGGTATTTCCCATTGTTCAAAGAAATAATATTCCGATTCATTTCTTCAATACCTTCGGGTGAGAAAGCTTTTCCTGCATCATTACCATTCGCTTCCAAATGACGGGATAAAATCTTTTGGATGCCAGTATCTGTTATCTTTCTTATTTTGTTTTTTACTTGATCTATATTCTTGCAATCTTTAAAAACAGAGAACAAATCATTGCCAAAACGAGTCGCAAAGAACCTGTCTTTCGTTTCTTTTGAAAAGTAGTAAACTTTTATCTTCTTCAAATCAACATCTTGCCAAATTTCCTTATTGTCTTCAAAATATTTCTTTATTTGTTTCTCATTGAAGCCTTGTGACAACAGTTCTTTTATTTTTCCTTTAAAATCCTTCTCTACTATTGTTTTCGGATTTTTCATTGCCTCTTTTAAAGAAACAGTTTTTATATCCCGAAGATTGACTTCACCATACACGGTCTCTTTATGCATGGGCTTGCGGATGGCCCAACTGTCACCTCGTTTCTGTGAAATCATTTTCTTTTTTCCGTCTTCGTAATGCTGATAATAGTTTGTTGTCTTATTAATGACACGCAAGTTTTGTTTGAAGCTGACAATGATATCCTGCAAGGTTATATAAACATCTTGCGTGAAAGTATCCCAAGGCTTTTTGACCAACCAACGATAGTTTCCCTTGTCATCTGTTTTCTGCTTGTCGCACAACAACCGCTGCAAGTCATAACGGGAAATCTTGGCATTCTTGCTCGCGGATTCATTGTTCAAATAGTTCACGATATTGCGGGTGGCACAAGCAATGACAATAGCATCCATCGCATGATGACGATGATCTATACGCTTTTTGTTAAATCCCTTTTGCAGTTCCAAGGGCATAGCAGGGATTTCCTTATTATTCGTATTGACTGAGGTAAACTGGGTAGTTCCGGTTAGTTCGTTTAGGCGCTGAAAGCGCGGAAGTATTATTTTATTCCATACATCGTTAACGCCCCAATCCTTTTTCAGCCTGTCTGTAACGTTTCCTGTACAAACAATCACATTCTTGGATGTATCTTCTTGCTCATTTTCTTCACGTACAATATTGGATATCAAAGATTTAACAAACTTGCTGATGTATCGGCTATCGTTCAACTGACGTGCGATAAACTGCTCCGGAATATCAACCATCAACAGCTTTTTCATTTTGCCTGGATTATGAGAATAGTTGTCTTTTACAAACCGCTCATAAGCCTCAACAGATTGAATTTTTACTGTTCGTCCGAAACTTAACGGAACAATCTGCCCATGTTTTTCTTTGATAAATTCATAACCTAACATGTCACTTTTCAGCTTGTTAACTTCTGCCTCACAAATGACTTTGTTACTAAATGAATCATCAAAATAGCGTGCTTGCGGAATAATGTGTTCTATTTCATAAGCTGGCGTGAATAATTTGCTTAAGGGGATCATTTCTCCCGTATAAGGCGAACGATACTTTTGTTCCAACCAGCATTTGTAACGTAATACTTCAGAAGTAGTAGGACGTTTCTTTACATCACTTTCATTGAATTTCTTGATAATTGCAGTGATTTCATCAGGTACCTCTTTAACACTATTTAGCACACCATCTTCATATATTCGTAACAAATCTTGTTGGCTTGGAGAATACGGCCGGACATTTTCTATTTCAAATTCAGGATTCATAAATTCCGTAAGTAAAGCCTTGATCCGAAGGTTCGTGTTTTCATTTTCTAATATATTCTGAGTCATTTTTTTTCGTTTGTCCGCAGGATTTTTCATCTCACGTCCCAATTCCACATGAATTTCATCAATATGTCCCACTTGTTTCCATATATCGCGGACTGTACGCAACGTTTCCAAAATGACTTGTTCTACGATGGGATTATGAAGAGAGTGTTGTTTAAAACTCTTTAAATAGCCATCAATATCAGAAGGTTTTTCCCATTGTTTAATATCTTTTGCTTCAGAATGTCGGCCATAAACTACATAACACGCTAGCCAAAGTGGAAGTCCTCTGAATGAAGAAACGTCAGTCAGAGGAATAGCTTTTTCACGTACTCGTGTCCAAATATCCTCTGTATATTCTTTGGATATGATTTTATCTATTCGGGCATGCGTGTGTTCATCTATATCATCTTCATTCCAATATTTTCCCATCCGCATCAATGGTAACAATTTCTTAATTGCTTTAGCGGAATAAGAACCATATTCTTTCTTAAAGGGAGGCATGCTTTGGAAATGCATCGCGAAAGAAGCGTCAAGTCCATACTTTTCGGCAAACTTTTCCAAGGCTTTTCCTAATTCTTCTTTATCGGAAATGGAATACAAAATGTGCCATAAGGTTTCTTCTGTTTTCGGAGTTAAGAAACCTGAATCGATTCTTGCTTTTTCCAAACGGTCAAGAATCATGACATGTGTCTCATTGCCCGGGTATGATTTATCTTCCACATAGTTCCAACGATAGTTGGATAAATCATTTTTTTTCAATCCAAACAGCGGATTTTTTAAGAACATCTCTTGCTCGATGCTTTTCTGACAGCCGATCCAATCGAACAAATTTACATAATCATCTTCATTTTTCAAGAATTTCGAAGTGACGTCCACATCGAAGCATGTTTTCTCATCAACCACTTTCTCTTTCTGATAAATACGCAGATTAGAAAGGAATTGCCACAAACGGAATTCCTGAAACATCGGATGGGATTTCGCGATACATTTCGGACTATATGATTTAATTTCTCCGGTTTCTTTGTCGACACATGTATATGATTCATACGGACAATTTGCTATCTGTGACTTCTTGCTCTTTAATGGACGTTGATAGAATAAGATGTCATCTATAAGCAGATGAACCAAATTCCGGTTGTTTATCAGGTTACGATGTGCGTCATTCTGTGGATACAACTCCTTGATACAGGCTTCATACAAAGCCTTGTCTTGAAACTCCGGATGGAACTCTTTCTGTTTATCCAATATCTGATGTAATTCATCCTTATAATATTTGCGCTCAATGGTACGGACTAATTTACCACGGATTTTTTGTTTAGGTGTTTTCAACAGCGTGTCATAGATATAAGTACCGACAGTTTTCCCTGAAACGTCCAGATCATTCTGTGTTTTTTCTTTAATCAGTTCCCATTGTTCATCCCACTCTTGCTCGGTTGGAATCTTAAATATACAACTTAGATTGCCTGTCTCATCATATCTATCTTTTCCGTCTTTATCTATATCAACTTTAACTATAATGTCTTTCTTTTGTCCTACCCAATCAGGCATTTCTTTTCTAAAAATCTTTCCGCTTGTTCCGTTGGCCAATGTAACCACAAGTACTTTCATCCCTTTATAGAGTTGCCCTGTATCCATAATGTTAGTTACAATCTGATTTTCAAAATACTGACGGGTTTTGGAAGAACGTTCCTGTTCTTGCTCTTCACGTAATTGGTAATATCCGCGTTTTTGATTGAAATTAAGTAATATCCAGGCTAACTCTTCTTTTCGTATTTTCTGTGTTAGGGCTTTTTTACGCAAATAGTAAATAGTCCAATCATATGGAATTTTTTGACCTTTAGATACTAATTCTGGCTGATTCTGATAAAAATCAGCTAACATTTCGTTGAATGATTCTTGAAAAATGAATATGGAATGACCTTGTTTGTCTTTACTCCAAGGCAATTTAGGTTCGGTACCAACTACGAATTTGCCGTAGCGATCTGTTTTTGAGGAATAATGTTCTGGCAAAAATCCCAATAAAGACAATATCCTGTGTAGTCTTTCACGACGGAGTTTACTACGTTCATATAATCGGCGAACACCTCGACTTTGTGTGCGGTCTTGTGTTTGTGATTTAGAGTTTCCTTTGTCGAAATCACCTAAAATGGCCGCATCCATTGGGATGATTCTTGTACCGGCACAATTAATATTATTCAGTTGCTCTTTGGATTCTTCGTTTTGAGATGCGTTAATTACCGCCCAACCAATGCTATTGGTCCCTATGTCTAATCCTAAAATGTGTTTTTGTTTCATAGTCATTCTAATTTTTCCAAAGATACATTTTTTTGTAAATAAATTGCTTGTTTTTTACTTTTTTCTTATCTTTGTATTACTAATTTGAAGCAAATCACAATAAGGATTATTCCGTTGTGAAAATCATTAGGTTCCCTCGTCCTTTTACGGGGGATTTTTATTATGTATTGTACGGCATAATAGAATGTATTAGTAAAGGTACATCGAATATGTACAACTCTGTTTATCTTTCAATCAAAAAAATCAGAAATGATACGATTAGTACACCCCGACGACGCTGCGGATATTGTAGCCATTTATAACCATTATATAACCCAGACCACCGTTACATTCGAAGTTGTGCCGTTAACGGTAAGTGAGATGCTTGGCCGTATAACTCATATATCTCAAGACTATCCTTTTCTGGTTTATGAAGAAGGTGGAAAAGTACAAGGATATTGCTATGCTCATCCGTGGAAAGAACGTGAGGCGTATCGGTACACGTTGGAAACTACCATTTACCTTTCTCCTTCCTGTGTGGGGCAGGGTATTGGTCGCCAGTTGATGCAAGAACTGATTATGAAATGCCATCAGTTGCCTTGTCACGCACTGATAGCCTGCATTACGGCAGAGAATACAGCCAGTTGTGACTTCCACACCCAATTGGGATTCTTACCCGTTTCGCGGTTTAAGGAAGTCGGACAGAAATTTGGACGTTGGCTGGATGTGGTAGATTACGAATTATTGTTATAGTCCTTTTTCTGCTGCACTACTTTCGTTTCCACAGCGGTCTAATGCCGTGACTGCGAAGTAGTGGCATCGTTCCCATGGAAGAATAGGAGCATAAATATACTCTGTTCCTCGTACTTGTGTGGCGAGGATGTTGCGCGGGTCACTGGTATCTACTGGATAAGAGTTCGACCCATATATCACATACGTTGGAGCGTTCCGTTGGTCGTTATCGGTGGAGGACTGCCAATTTAGTTTCCAATACCCGTCGGCAATGTGCTCGATTGTCAGGCTATCAGGAGCAGAGGGCGCTTCATTGTCTATCCACGGCATAGGGGGCTGTAGAGCCGGAGTATTGTAATATTTCTTGTCCAATCGATCGTACAGACCTTGAACGTTGTTCATCAGATATTTGACGCGATAATGCGCTTCTCCTGCCAAATGGTGGTGGCGGATGAAGTTGATTTGCCGTTCCACTTCGTCAACGATCCAGTTCCCTTCACGCGGGTCAAGGAAATAGATACCTAATCCGGGAATCACGTGGCGTCCATTGCTCTGTTCTTGCCAGTCTAGCGCAAAAGGATAGAAAGAATTGCCGCGGAAGTACATCATGGGATAGATTTGGTCCTGAATGCCTTCACCTAGCCATCCTTGTACATCTTGATAAACAGAATGGAAAGCATTCCAGCCGCGGGAAGAGTAACGGCTGGTGTCCCGATACTTTCCTATGGGGCATGTACTGACCTTTACCCATGGTTTTAGTGCTTTCACTTCTTTATAGATGTAGCGGATGATTTCCGTAAGATTGTCGCGTCTCCATTGCTCCAGACTACGCCCGTTTCCATATTTACGATATTCGTAACGGTCGGGGAAACGTACAGCATGTTCCGGATAACGCAGATAGTCAAAGTGTACTCCATCGACGTCATAGCGCTGCACCACCTCGCGGACAAGGCTCATTAAATACTTCTTGGTTTCAGGATGACCGGGATTCAAAAAATACTCTCGTTTATACGGTACACAGATTTCCCGTTTCCGTTTGGTGACGGAGGCTTTTCCCAAAGATGCCACGTGTCGGCGGCCTCCCAGCGGAATGGCGACCATCCATGCGTGGCATTCCATTCCCCGTTTATGACATTCTTCCACTGCGAAAGCCAAAGGGTCATATCCGGGGTCACCATTGACTTCTCCCGTAAGAATGGAATTGAATGGCTCAATGGACGAACGATATAACACGTCGCCACGTGTACGTGTCTGAAACAGAACTGTATTGAAGTTAGCCGCTTTCAGCCGGTCCAGAATCTCAATCAATTCGGCTTTTTGTTTACGGATGCCTGCTGCAGAGGTTGCCCGGGTTCGGGGCCAGTCCAGCCCATAGACCGCTGTTATCCATGCTGCCCGTACTTCGTGCTTGGGCGATTGACCCTTCAAGAGGGTAGGAGTTATGAGGCATATTGATAGAAAAAAGGCAAATAGATATTTCAAATTCATAAGTGTTCTTTTGTTATGACTGTATAATTTCCCGCGAAGATATACAAAACGGTTGATATTCTTATGTCCTTTATGGTGAAACTATTTTGTAGAATATATCCCGTTCAGGTTGTAATGATGGATTTATTGATTATCTTTGTCATGCTGTAATTGAAAAGCAAAAGAATACTATGAAACGCTTACTTTCTGTTTTGTTCGTTGTGGTCGTGTTGCCCATGATGACCGTAACTTCTGTTATATTAGCGCAATCGCTGAGATCTTTATTGCGGGCTCCTTTCAATATTGTTGAATCCAAGTGGGAGATAAATGAAAATACCGGTGGAAAAGAGTTTAGCTATTATAACAATGATTATTGTGACTATTATTTGTTTAGGCTGAATGATAAATCTTATAAATTGCGGCCGGGCAAGAATCTGGTTTTCACCATTAAAAAGGGGGAGTCTGGTAATCTTTTTAAAATTCCATCATCATATAAATTCTTTCGTGGAAGTTTTCCGAAAGACTTTAATATAGCCTTTCCTTATGCACTCCCTGTAAAAGATGGATCGAGAACAGCATGGAAAACCGATAAGCGCGAATCTCTCAAAACACTTAATTTTTATATGCATTCGGGGGATACGGTTTATGCTACGCGGAGTGGTATTGTTTGCCAGGGTGGTACGGAAAATCAGGTGTTGATTTATCATTCCGACCATACTTTTGCCGGTTATATGATGTTGCAAAAGAGATTTGTAGAACCGGGTTTTGAGGTTCGCACGGGTGAACCTTTGGGTTTGGCAAGTAAAAATGGCGTATCCATCTCTTTTTTCTTTCTTGATGAAAATAAATTCGAACATGGAGATGCCGTCGGATATGCTTATTCGCATTTTGTTCCGGTGTTCCGGACAAATGAAGGTGATGTCAGGCTGAAAGAAAGTAAAATGTATCAAGCCGTTATTGATGATGCACTCATTATGCAGGAAATGAGCAAACGGGAACAGAAACGGTACTTGAAAAGTAAAAAACGCGAAAAATGATGAAGAGAATTTATTGCATCGGTTTGCTGTGTATGTTTTTTGCCTGTGGGATACATGCGCAGAACATACGAATTGAGTATGCCGGTGACCCGCTTTCGTCGAAAGAACGCAATCGGATAGAGGAGTTCTTAAGACATGAAGTCCTGTTTTACAGTCAGTTTGGACTGCCGGACACTCTTAGTCTTAAGTTGATAGTATTTGAGCAGCGTAAAAAAGGAATGGCCTATTTAGATAGCATTGGCATATCGGCTAAAGTTCCTTTACTGAATGTCAGGGGGCTGTATAATAGTAAAAGGAGAGAGGCGATATTGATAGGGCGCGAACAGGGCAAGAAAAAAAGCTTGTCGATTATTTACCACGAGTTAAGCCACCATCTTACGCTTCAGATAACGGGTAACCATCCTCCTACTTGGTTGATGGAAGGGCTGGCAGAATATTTTGAACATTGTGAAATCAAAAAGGGACGGTTGAAACATGAGTTGACTTCATACGAACTGGGACGGGTACGGACGATGTATATGTTGGACGAGATTGACTTGAAAACTTTTGTTGACAGTAAGAACAATCGGTTTATGCAGAAGCAGCGGACAGAAGAAAGTTATGCTTATATTTTGGCTCATGCGCTTGTGTCTTTTTGGATAGAAGATGTGCCCGATGACTTATTTAAAAAGTTTATTGAAAACTTGCGGAATGGAAAAGGGAAATTATCGGTTTATACTCAGATAGATAGACTTTATCCGGGAGGCTTTGAACGGTTCGAGCAGGATTTTTCTGAAAGATTCAAGGGGGATTAATGTGAGTGATGCTTTAGTATGCGTGCTTCATGTGTTGTAATAATCCATTACTTTTGCAAAAATCCGTCCTTACCCCCGTCCAGAACCCCTTGTAGTGTGTTTTTGTTCCGAAGGGCTTTGGTTCGTGTTCGGGACAGCTTCGGAGCGTGCTTCCAATGGCTTCGGGACATGCTCGGAAAGGCTTC
>CALUJK010000044.1 GCA_944320945.1 uncultured Bacteroides sp.
TCGAACCCTCAATTTCGGATTTATCAGACAGATACCGTATAGATACTTGGTTGTTATCTTCCCCGCGCTGGTTGATTATTCGCAAGCGCATTTCATACTTGTCTAAATCTCTGGCCGGAATAGTGCAAGTCCAGACCTTTCCCTCGATCTGCTTCACCAGTTCGTCTGTTGTACCTACATCAACAATTTTTCCATCTTTCATAATCGCGTTTCGTGTTGCAATATACTCAACGTCAGAAACAATGTGTGTGGAGATCAACACAATACGGTCATGGGAAAACTCGGAAATAAAATTGCGAAAGCGTACCCGTTCTCCGGGGTCAAGTCCTGCGGTCGGTTCATCCATTACTAAAATTTTTGGATCGTTCAACATGGCTTGGGCAATGCCTACACGCCGTTTCATACCGCCGGATAGTTTTGCTATCTTTTTCCGCTTCACATCCGAAAGTGTAAGAATATCCAGCAGGTGATTGATTTTCCTTGATGTTTCCCTTGCGGGAACATCCTTTAATGCTGCCATATATTCGAGATAGTCTTTGACCGTGAAATCACGGGAATATCCAAAATCCTGCGGCAAAAAGCCAAACAACTCTCGGTAGGCTTTCCCCATTTCGTGAATGTCTTGGCCATCATAATAAATAGCCCCATTGGTTGGCACCATAATATCAGCAATCATCCGCATGAGAGTTGTTTTCCCTGCTCCGTTTGCACCGAGCAGGCCCCAAACTCCACTTGTCAGTATCAGGCTTACATCATCGACAGCGGTTTTATCTTTGAACCGCTTACTTAAATGCTCAATTTTCAGTTCCATAATCATCACTCCTCGTATAATAAGTTTGTAAGCATAAAACAGCTTACAGACTTATTCTTTTTTTGATTAGACAGAAGGATAATTCTAAACATCCTTTCAGAAGAGTCTTCTTCATAAATGCTGGTTCATCCTTTTCTCTGTCTAATGGTTAATAAGTTACTTTATAGTCATGGCCCCAGATGTTACAATAAGCTCCATAAGAACTGTAGCTATGGTTATTGCTTCATCACTCCTGCAAAGCGTTTGCTATTGCTAAGTAAGCATGCAACCCTAATGCTACGCTAAGACTTATTACACAAATGCTGCATTCTGGTATCTAGCCGCCAGCAGGGTATTTCTGCCAGATAATGCTCATAACGCGAGGTTTAGGGTGGCGTAGTGATCTGGGATAAGCCATGATTACTCTTCTTCATTTTTTATTGAAAGGTGGTGATGATCCGTGAAAGAACATATTGATTACCTCTCAACACTGTTTGTTGGGATTGACATTGCATCCCGTATCCATGTTGTTTCTGCACTTGATTTTAATGAGAAGTTCTACATCAAGATGAAACCGGTAGAAAATACTCAGGAAGGTGCAGCTTTTATTGAACAGATGATCTCTGATGTCTTAGAACATAACCATCAGTTCAAATTCGTTGTGATCGGTATGGAAGCTACTGGTTTCTACGGTGTCCATCTGGCTAATTATCTTTCTGCCAGTGACCTGCTTGCACCATTCTCTGTTAGAGTTTACTGCCTCAATCCAAAGGAAGTTAAGAACTACAAGAAGTCCTTTAATGACATTGGAAAGAATGATGGCATAGATTCTTACGTGATCGCTGATTTTGCCCGTGTAGGACGTATTGCGATCAAACCCTGGCGTGGTTCCCAATACCTTGCCCTCCAGCGGCTTACCAGACACCGTATGCACATCTCGGAATGTATTGCAAGAGAAAAGGCTTACATGCTTAACAACATCTATCTCAAGTTCAGTGAATACGCATTACTTCGTGATGGACAACATCCATTCGCTGACAAATATGGTGCCACAGCGGAAGCCATTCTTACCGAGTACACAACGAATGAAGAGCTCGTAAACTCTCCGGTAGAAGACCTTGTCGCTTTTATTAACTCTAAGAGCAAAGGCCGTATCGCTGATCCGGAAGAAACAGCAAAGATTATACAGGCTGCAGCACGTAACTCATATAGACTCGATAAATGTCTCTATGAGCCGCTTACAATCTCAATCGCATCCTCCTTTAACTGTATCAGTTCCTTTGAGAAAGAACTAAAAGCGATTGATAAAGCAATCCTTCGAACAGTTCAGGGCTTAAACCCTGACGAGTACACGGTACTGAATTCCATTCCCGGGATCGGTAAGGTTTATTCAGCAGGTATCTTAGCTGAAATGGGGTCTGTTAAAGCCTTTCGCAATGCCAACGCTCTCGCAAAATACTGCGGTATCGTTTGGAACGATAACGACTCCGGCGACTTCGTAGCCGAAGACAAACACATGAGCAAGGCTGGCAACAGATATCTGCGTTATTACATCATAGAAGCTACTGCTAGTGTTATAAAACACTGTCCTGAGTACCGGGCATTCTATGACAAGAAATATGCTGAAACCAGAACACATCAGCATAAACGAGCACTCGCGTTGACTTCCCGTAAATTTATACGTCTGCTCTTTGGTCTGCTGGACAAAGGCCAACTCTACTCTCCGG
>CALUJK010000045.1 GCA_944320945.1 uncultured Bacteroides sp.
ACGAAGAGGAGTATGTGAACATCCGTGACCCTACCAACGACCCAAAACATGGTTCTTTTCCCCCGCAGTTGCAGGAGCAGAGCAACCGTGTACTGCAGGTGGCAAGGTTGTTGGATTAGTATCCTAACGAGAGCCATATCATTAATATCATGCTGGCTAAATACCGCATATCACGCTCGCAGGTTCGACGGGACATTGCGCTAGCCAAAGAAATTTTCAAGGTACAGCATCAGTTCGATTGGGATTTCTGGTTCGCGTGGATGATTAAAGACCAGGTGCAACTGATTCGGGACTGCAAATTGCGTGGCGACCTAAAACAATGGAACAACGCCAAAAAAGTGTTGCATCAGATGATTGGTGAACGACCGGCTGCGGTGGAAGATCCGCGGCGCATGGAGAAAAATGTGTTCTATATCCAGATTAATCAGAACGGGCAACCTTTGAACCTTCCGCTCGATGCGGTGAAGAATCTCTCTCAAGAGGAGAAAAAGGTATTGGTGGATAGTTTATATACACCCATTGATGATAAGCAAGCTGAAGAATTGATGAACAGTTAAATACCCTTGATTATGAAACAAAAAAAGCTCACGAACAAGCGTCTCATCTCCTATCTCGTAGATCATCGCCACATAGAACTGGTTTCAGTTAGCAAGACCCATATTGTTTGTACTGTAAGTGCCCGGTTCCGTCCGGAAGAGGTAAGCAAGTTGTTAGAAGAAACCGGACAGCCCATGCCGCGCATGTCTTCCGATGAGAGGGGGAATTACATCGTTTTCCCGCGATATTGAGCCTGCCGATGGAAGAGAATGTCTGGGAAGAAACCATCTCGATTAACCCGGCACAGGCGGCTTTCCTGATGCAACCTTATAAGAATGGGTATGTCATTTACTCGCGTGCTACCGGCAAGTCGTTCATCACGGGAGCTGTTATCGATGACAATATCCGGGTGATGCCGCGTGGCATTACTACGTTGACGCAGGCAACCATTGGACAGGCATTGACCAAGACGTTGCCATCTGCGTTCAAGATGCTGGAGATGCTGGGGTACCGGCAATGGGATCCGGTGCGCAAGGTGGGTGATTATGTCGTGTGTCGCCGTCCGGTGGAGGGCTGGTTAAAGCCTTATGAGCACATCATGTCGTACGAATATGCCATCTCCTTCAGCAACGGGCACATGCTGTACATCTTGACCCAAGGTGGCAACAGCCGTGGACCGAATGCCGACTATAATATCACAGACGAAGCGCTGACACTGGACAAAGAGAAGTTCGATCAGGAGGCTGCACCGACCAACCGGGGCAATGAACACATCTTTGGACGCCGTTCCCCACATCCGGTCTATAAGCATCATGGCAATACGTTCCTTTCCTCCATGCCCTATACGCCTGAACAGAAGTGGTTGCTGGAACCGGCACGTTACTATGAAGAAGAACGGGGAATCCGCCTGTTCGAGGTATGGAATAAGATTGTACGTTTACAAATGCAGCTGATTGACGCGCGGCTGGCAGAAGATGTCAGTCTGTTCCGTGAGATTTGGAATGAGACGGTTCGCTTGCGGCAATCCATTACCCCTTTTGTCAGTCGGGATGGTACGTTTTTTATCTTGGGGTCTATTTTTGATAACATCGCCAACGTAGGGATGCAGTATATCCTGAACCAGTATAAGGTGATGGAGCGCCTTTCATTCATGATAGAAATATTGAACTACATGGTAGATAAGATTGATAGCTGTTATTATAAGCTGGATGAGAGACATGTGTACTACAATGCCACCAACGATGATTATATCCGCGACCTTGCCGAGAATACGGATTATGACTGGAAGCAGCTGGCGGATAACGGGGACAGCCGCCGGGACTTGGATTGCAATCCGATGCAGTCGTTGGAGATTACTCCGGATTGGGGGAGTACAGCCAGTTTCTTGGAGGTGGCTCAAGAACGGAACTATGATTTTGTTACCCGCCAGTTGACTAGTGATTCGATAGACAACAACATCAATGAGTTCTTTGTCAAGCGTGACGATGAAGAAGATACCATGGTGAATGCGCTGATGGACAAGTTTTGCCATTATTATCGCAATCACCTGAACAAACACGTGCATTATTACCGCGACCGTTACGGCGATGCACGCCGGGCGAATGCCAAGAAATCCTATAATCAGTTGGCTGTTGAACGCCTTGAACAACACGGATGGACGGTCGAGCAGCATGTCCATGCTGGTATGGAGCCGCCGCAGCATGACAAGTTCCTGTTGTGGGCATCCATCTTGGCAGAAAAAGATGAACGGTTTCCCCGTAAACGTTTCAATGGCAACAAGTGCAAGTACACGCTCATCTCAATGAATAACACCCGCGTCATCGAGAAGGACGGTCGTTTCGAAAAAGACAAGCGCAGCGAGCGCAACAAGTCCATCCTGCCCGAAGAAGCCACGCACTTGGGAGATGCAGTAGATAAACGTATCTGGACCAAATACGGACATCTGATACGGCAAGGCTATGGGTTTGTCGATGCCCGTGTCTAAGACTTCTTTTCCTCTTAACTCTTAAGCAATAAATATCGCAATAGATGCTGCAAGGCAGGACTGTGGGTGTGCTTTTATTGGCGCGTCTTGCTCTGTCATATTTCCTTACTTTTTGCGATTTATTTTGATATGAAGAATAGGGCGCGGTCGGCTTCGCTTCGCATTTCTGTCCCATTAAAAGGGACATGACAGAGATAAGCGGCTTACTATCAATGAATAATAAATCTTTTAACGCTTTTTAAAAAGTGCGCGAAAAATCCGTGCGGAACGTTTGTTGGTGAAATGCCAAGCTGCAAACTTATCCGCACGGATTTTTCGCGTAAAGCGGTAAAAAACAATGCTTTTTTAGAATTTCCATACTTATTTCCTCCGTTTCTTGTTCCGGAACTCCCTCTCACCTGGACCATGTCGTACACGGCAGTTCGTCTTTTTTAGCCACAAAGGTATGACAAGGGTCAGGCAAGCAAGGCCTGGCGTTGTTCCGGCCAAAAATCTCCACTCTTCGAGTCGTATTCGAGCCTTCGGTTTGGGCGAAAGCCTTGCCGGTATGCCATCCTCCTTGCCTTGGTGGAGTGGCATCAAAAGGCGAAACATACCGCGCGCGACAG
>CALUJK010000046.1 GCA_944320945.1 uncultured Bacteroides sp.
TACAAGAGGTTATCCTGTCCGGACTGAGCAGCAAGAAGTCACTCACCGCCCGCTATACCGGTGAGGACCGCGAACGCGCCCGCTCCGTCATTGCCCGCATGGGACTGGAAGGATTGGAACAACGCCCCATCGGTGCCCTGAGCGGCGGACAGTTGCAACGCACACTGTTGGGACGAGCCGTCATCAGCGACCCCGAGGCAGTCATCCTTGACGAGCCAAGTACGTATCTGGACCGCAACTTTGAAGCCCGCCTCTATCAACTGTTGGAAGAGATTAATAAGGACTGTGCCATCATTTTGGTAAGTCATGACATCGGTACCGTGTTACAGCAAGTCAAGTCCATCGCCTGCGTCAACGAGACGTTGGACTATCATCCGGACACCGGCATCTCCGAGGAATGGCTGGAACGGAACTTCCACTGCCCCATCGAACTGTTAGGACACGGCACGCTGCCCCACCGCGTATTGGGGGAACATCATCACCACCCTCACGAATAGCCTTTCTGTCTTACTCGAACGACGCCGGATACCCCATCAACTGATACATCAGCGCCAAAGCCATACGGCGATGTCCTTCGGCATTGGGATGCAGGCGGTCGGTCTGTCCGTCGTGGAAGTATTGCACATGACTGTCATTCAGCGGATAGAGACCACTGATACTGTTCAGGTCGATGACAGGCACCGCCCATACGTTGGCCGTTTCCTTCACTGCCTGCACATAGTCGTCGATGTAGAGGCCGAGCTTGTTGGGAAACGATTCATCGGGCTGAATATTCTTGTCGCTGAAGCGGGCATAAGCTCGATGCAGCGGAGTGAGCATTATGACCTGTTTCGTAGGATAATTTGTCTTTATGAAATCCATCAGCCGATTGATGCGCCCGCGGAAAGTATCCTCACTCATCACCGGACGACGCCGCAGACGACTCTCCGTAGCACGATCCGCCACTTCGGCGTCACACCGACTCGTGGTGTACCATTCGCCCAGCGGAATGCCGCCGTTATAGTCGTTCGTTCCGGCAAAGACAATAATGGCATCAATACTGTCTCCCCGCTCCTCCAACAAGCGCTGTGCCTGACGCAACACGCCGTCCATGCGATTACCATTAATGCCGTAAGAAAAAGCCTGCAAACCCAGCATATCGGCCAGATACTCCCAGTAACACTTCGTGGTGCCCACATGCCTCTTATCCGTAATGGAATCGCCCAAGAAAGCCACCCGCTTTCCTTTCCACTGGCTTTCCACCACCGCGGTTTGCTGCGTAAACATGCCCTCTACACAGGCATATCCCAACGGGAACGCATCGGCCGAAAGCAAGAGGGCAGCCAACACACATGCCGTAATTCTTTGTTTATTCATAATCATACATAAGTCGATAAAATCTGACCCACAAATATACCTTTTTTCTCGCAAGAAGATTGCAAAAAGACAGCAAAACTGTCATTTTCCTGACACACTCTTTTTCTAAAACCGGCAAAGTAGGATTTGTTAACACTTCGTTACTGTATATTTATTCAGCCGACAGCGCAAAAACCGCATAAACATACAATTTACCGTATAAATATACACTCCCAAGAATCCAAACAAGCCACTTGCACCGACCAACCTACTCATTTCCCACTACCGGGAAACATATTTCGCACTTATTCGAAAGCCTTTCGGAGCACGAACGAAAGCCTTTCGGAACATTCCGGTGTCACATTTTTTCAATTCAGCGGCCGATTCCGATTTTTTAGCGATGTATCGATTTATGTATTCCGGTATCTGACAATAAGATACAGAGAATCACTTCCAAATTTTCGCGCAAACCCTCCATCGGCCGGAAATACGCGATTCTCAGCGATTAGAAAATACAATTTATCAAAGTGTCAGTTGTGGAATAACGTTATATTGCATATCTTTGCTTTCCGGATTTTCTTTAAAACAATATAAAAAAACATGGAGGAAGTAATCATCAAAAAGTTGCGCGAAGGAGATGAACAAGCCTTTCGTTATCTATACGACCATCATTACGTGCTGCTTTGCCGCTTTGCCAATCAACTACTGAACGACCCGTCATTGGCCGAAGAGGTAGTAGATGATGTCATTTTCAACTTGTGGGAACACCGCAAAGAACTCGAAATCACCCACTCCATACGAGCCTATCTGATGCGTGCCGTACGCAATCGTTGCCTCAATGAATTACAATCGGCCAACCGACGTACTATATTGCATTTTTCTTCTTTCCTTACCCCCGAAAATCTGGAAATCATCGACCTCCTCTTTGTGGAAGAAAGTCATCCTTTAGGTTGCCTGTTGGAACATGAACTGGAACAAGAAATTACACGCTGCATCGACGAATTACCCATCGAATGCCGCACTGTGTTCAAAAGAAGTCGTTTTGAACACAAAAAATATGAAGAGATAGCGACTGAACTAGGAATTTCTATCAACACCGTTAAATATCATATTAAGAACGCATTAGCCATTCTGCAAAAACGATTAAACAACTATTTGCAACTATTGCTACTCTGTTTTTTTGTAGGAAACTAAAAAAAATCCATCTGTAGACTACCCGCTACCCCACTAATATTTGTCTTACCAATAAAGCCATTTAAAAATGATGACATCTGAAAACCATAATCTCGACGAACTGATTCTGCAATATCTCTCCGGCACCTTGGATGCCGAAACATTGGCAGAGTTAAAACAGCGTATCAGTACTTCGGAAACAGACCGAAACTATGTACGCCAACGTATAGAAATATGGTTGTCAACAGGGGCTGTAAACAATGCCCCAGCATTTGATAAAGAAAAAGCATTTGCTCTCTTCCAACAACGGACAGCGACCCAAAAGATACAGTCGGCAAGGCACCGCATCAACTGGAAAATCATATTGCGTGTAGCTGCCATCTTTTTAATTCTGGTATTGCCCTTTGCCGGTTACAAAAGAGGACAAAGTGTCGTCAAGCAGACTTTTTCCGATATTGTGGTAGAAGCCCCTATAGGAGCACGTACCAAGCTGAGTCTGCCCGACGGCACACAAGTATGGCTTAACGCCGGCTCTCGAATGGTCTATTCGCAAGGATTTGGAGTGGACGACCGCCAATTAGCATTAGAAGGTGAAGGCTATTTCGAAGTCGCTCACAACGCCGACGTACCATTTGAAATTCAAACAAAAGAAGTCAACTTACGTGTGCTGGGTACTAAATTCAACTTCCGTAATTATTCGGATGATGACAAAGTAACGGTAGATCTAATGGAAGGAAAGGTATCTCTGCACAACAAACTGAAAACCATGTCTGACCTGAAGTTGCAACCCAACGAAAAGATGTTACTCAACAAGCAGACTGGTGAAATGACAAAAATACATGCAGAAACAGGGAAAGCCAATGTGTGGATAAACAATGAATTATTCTTTGATGAAACATCACTAAAAGAGATTGCCAAAGAACTGATGCGTAACTACAATGTAAGAATTGAAGTAGCAGATTCTTTACAAAACAAACGTTTCTATGGCTGTTTCAATATACCGAACAACACGATCGATAAAATATTGAACGCTATCGCTTCCACGAAGCGAATGCATTATCGTTATGAAAATGGTGTATATATACTATATTGAAAAAATGTCTAATCTTAAAAACAGTCGAACATGAAAAACAAAAAAACTCCACCGGCAAAGTAAATTAACCGGCTATCAAACAAGTAGAAGTCGCTTCTTTACCACCGAAGCGGTTCCTCTATCTTAAACTCATTATTCACTTAAAATCTTTTATTTATGGAGAACTTAAAAAAGACTATTTATATAGTCTCGCTATTTCTTTGCCTTAGCGCAACGGCATTTTCGCAATCCATTTCATTAGAAATCAATAATTTACCGATTAAAGATGCAATGGAAAGACTTAAAGAACAAACTGGTTATTCTTTTGTTTTCTCCTCTACCGACATAGACACTAGCAAACGAATATCCATATCGGTAAAAAACGAAACAATCACATCTATTGTAGAGCAATTTCTACAAGGGCAGAAAGATTTAACTTACGAAATCTCAGATAAGAAAATCATTCTGAAAAAAAGGCAAAGACTTTCCGAAACTTCCACAAAGAATAACTTAATTTCGATTACCGGTGTAGTAAAAGACAATTTCGGATCTGTAGTTGGAGCCAATGTCTCTATTAAAGGTACTACCATTGGAACTATCACAGACGTAGATGGAAAATTTAGTTTGAATGTTCCGAGTGATGGCACTCTTGTCGTCTCATTTATCGGATACACTACTCAAGAAATTCATATTAATGGAAAAAACAACTTCATCATTACATTGACTGAAGATACGGAAATACTAGACGAAGTCGTAGTTGTAGGTTATGGAACTCAGAAAAAGGTAAATCTTTCCGGATCCGTATCAGCCATTGATGGAGAGCAAATTGCTGCAAAACCTGCAACTGATGCACTTTCCGCTTTACAAGGTGAAATGCCAGGTGTCACTATCACCCGTGGAAGTGGTCAACCCGGTTCTGAAGGTGCTGCCATACAAATCCGTGGTTACTCTTCCGTAAACGACACTGAAGCCTTAGTATTAATTGATGGAGTGGAAGGCAACATGGCTTTGCTGAATTCGGATGATATCGAATCTATTTCCGTATTAAAAGACGCAGCATCCTGTGCCATATATGGTGCACGCGCAGCTGCCGGTGTCATATTAATTACGACCAAGAATGGCCAAGAGGGAAAGCCTAAAGTCACTTATAACGGATATGCCTCGTTTAATATTCCTGGAAACATGCCGGAACGTCTTCCTGCTTGGGAAGAACAATATTTTATCAACCAGTCAAGAATCCCTGTAGGCGGTCCGGAATGGAATGATGAGAAATCTTCATGGGTAGGTAATCCCAACTTTAATTATCGCCCGTTATCTAACGGACGTTGGGACTTATTTGACAGTGTAGACTGGCTAGGAGAAGGTACCAAAAACTTTACGATGCAACACAACCATTCTGTATCTGTCAGCGGCGGAAGTGATAAAATAAATTATATGCTTTCAGCAAACTATTATTACAAAAATGGTTTATTAGCATACGGCCCAGATGATTACGAACGTTACAATATCATGGCAAAGTTAAACGCTAAATTAAATAAATATGTAGATTTAGGAATTAACATCCAATATAGAGGCGACGAACAAAATGAGAACTCTTTTGGCGCCGATAACATTCTCAAATTATTATATGAAAATCGTGGACGCCAACCTATTTATCAACCGGAAGCAGAGAACTACGATAGTCCATACAACGGTGACTTGCAAGATAACCCTATAGACATCATGAAAAATGCCGGGACACAAACTACCAAATATGAGTCATTCACAGGTAAAGCACAATTGACTATCAAAGATTTCATCAAGAATCTGCGTATCAATCTGAGTGCGTCTCGTCGTGCCGGCTATTATTCACAAGAAAGTAATTCGCGTACACTCCTTTACTACAATTATTTAGGTGATGTACGTAGAACCACTAATCCAGCAAATTCATTATACAAAGCAAAAAATCAAGAATATCATGATGTGTTGGAAGCTACAGTCAACTATACCTTTGACTTGGATGATCAGACACACAACTTCGGTATTTTGGCCGGTACTTCTTATGAAAACTACAAAGTAGACCATATTGATGCTACTGCCCGAAACATGATGTCTAACGATTTCTTCTCATTCAACTATTATGACACATCTGTGGCAACCAATAGTACGCTGCATGACAATATCGAAACTTGGGCTATGATGTCTTATTTCGGACGCCTCAACTATAACTACAAAGAGAAATATTTATTCGAAGCCAATGTCCGTTATGACGGCAGCTCTCGCCTTGCTCCTTCAAAACGTTGGAAAGCGTTCCCCTCTGTATCAGCAGCATGGCGCATTAACGAAGAGAAATGGTTTAACATTGACTGGATAAGCAATTTAAAACTCAGAATGTCTTGGGGACAATTAGGTAATGGTGCCGTATTGGGACTATACGACTACATCCCTCTGATCGTATATTCACACGGTAATGACCCCGACACTTATATGGGTGAAAAATGGTTCTACCAATCGAGTATGGCATCTACAGACAAAACTTGGGAAACAGTTGAAACGACAAACCTTGGTATTGATTTTGGACTTTTCAACAATCGTTTAACCGGTAGCTTTGAATACTATTGGAAGTTTAACAACGATATGCTGGCATCTCTCCAATTACCCAGTCAAATTGGAATTTCGGTTCCTAACATGAATGTTGGCAAACTGAAAACTTGGGGTTGGGACTTTAATATTAGCTGGAGAGACCAAATCAAGGATTTCAGCTATCAAATAGGTTTTAATATTTCAGACAGCCAAAATACACTGCTAAGATATGATGGAGCTAGCGTTGTCAGCGAAGGTGTCGTTTCTCTATTAGAGGGGTTTCCTATCAATACCATTTGGGGATACGAAACGGACGGATTTTGGTCAAGCCGTGAAGAATACCTACAATACAAAGCCGATCATCCCGGATATGTGTCATTCAATGATGGCGTCGTAAGTGGTGGTGATGTAAAATATGTAGCCCAAGGAAAAGCCGACCATACTATTGGCGTAGGAGGAGGTAAACCCGGTGACTCTGGTGACCTGGTTCTCCTAGGTAACACAACTCCACGTTATGTCTATGGCATTAATCTAGCAGCTCAATGGAAAGGATTTGATTTATCTATAATGTTCCAAGGTGTAGGTAAACGAGAACTTATGTTAAATGATCGTATGTTTCCACTATGGGGAGATACCGATATGCCTTGGACTATTCACCGTGATTTCTGGAGAGAAGATAATCAAGATGCTTATTGGCCACGCCTACTTCAAAAAAGTGGTGGATTTAACTCCAAACCAGCAGACAGATGGATACAAGACGCTTCTTATTTAAGACTGAAAAACGTCACATTGGGATATACCATCCCTATCGCAAAAAAATACATGGAAAAATTAAGAGTATATGTCACCGGACAAGACTTGTTCGAGATATCGGACATGCTAGAAGTTTTGGATCCTGAGGTCGAAAACCAAGCAGCTAAGGGAGTATATCCATTTTTCCGTAGTTGGACATTAGGAGTAAATATTACATTCTAAAAAATCAATCATATGAAAAAGATATTTTTATTGTTAAGCGCAATATGTTTATGTAGTTGTTCTTTAGATAGGGAACCAGAAACAACATTGAGTGACGTGAATTTTTGGCGTTCGGAAGCAGACTTGCGAGGTGCTTGTAACCGCTTATATATAGATTTACCGGGATTTCTTACAGGAACTGCACATGATTTCCGTTCCGATGAACTAATTGGAAATGCACCAGATCCTATTTCTTCTGGAAATCGTACAGTTCCAGAAACCGATACAGACTGGTCTGGTCCTTATGACAAAATAGCCGTTTGCAATAACATTATTACTAAGGGAGGACAAGCTCCCATTGATGAAGATATTCGTAATCGTTGGCTGGCTGAAGCCTATTTTTTCCGTGCATACTATTATTTCGATTTAGTAAAAAAATACGGAGATGTACCTCTTATCTTAAAAGTATTTGAAAATACGACAGATCCTGATATTAAGAAAGGAAGAGATCCGCGTGAAACAGTAATCCAACAATGTTATACGGATTTAAATTTTGCAGCAACATGGTTGCCCGATATTGACGAAGTGTCAAGTAATAACGATTGGGGACGTGTTTCACGCTCTGCTGCTTTAGGTATGTTGGTACGTATAGGGCTTTATGAGGGTACCTACATCAAATACCATAACTTAACAGAAGGCGACAGTAGAAGTCATCTTCTAATAGCCATTAATGCTGCCGAGACAATGATTACAGAAAAGAAACATGAACTTTATCCAGACTTTCAGCGTTTGTTCTATTTTGATGGCGAAGGACGCCAAAACTTAGAAAATGTATTTGTAAAAGTTTATGGTCCAAATGGTGCCGATAATGCTGTTATCTATCACAACCAAAGCGGAAGTAAAAGTACACAAGTTACTATCACCCGACAATTTATAGACAATTTTCTTTATACAGACGGATTACCTAAAGATAAACATCCGGGATATAGACCAGATATAAATTATGATGATATTTTCATTGATCGTGATCCACGACTACACATGACAGTTTTTGCTTATCGTGAAAAATCTTATGGAGACTCTCCTTATCTTCCTTTTGACAATGTAACTCATGCTGGTTATGGCTATCCTGTAAAAAAAGGATACTTAAAAGCAGAAGCAGATACACAAGGTAAAGAAACCGTTGACAAGATGATCATTCGCTATGCAGAAGTTTTACTTTCGTATGCCGAAGCATTATACGAGTATAACGGTAACATCACTGATACTCAATTAGATGCCACCGTTAATGCAGTAAGAAGCCGTTCCGGATTTAATGCAAAACTGAGCAATGCTTTTATTGAAACACATCAGATGAATATGCTAGAAGAAATTCGTAGAGAGCGTATGGTTGAATTTATTGACGAAAACATCCATTACGATGACATCATTCGTTGGAAAACAGCAGAAAAAGTCTTGCCACAGGCTATGATAGGTGAAGTTTTCAATCCGGACGAAAGTGCGAAAAGCGATAAAGAACTCAATTATAAATTTACGGATGCAAACGGCTATTATAATGGCGTGAAAGCATATGACGAACCTAACTTTTATGTGATAGAGGAAGCCTCCAGCCGTAGATTCAACCCAGAACGTGATTATCTATATCCGATTCCCACTTATGAAATCTCGACCTCAAATGGCAATATTAAACAAAATCCCAATTGGTAATCAACATTAAACATTCATGTATATGAAAACTTTCATTTATAAACTTTCTTTATTATATCTTTTATCCGTTTGTCTGCTAAATACCAGCTGCAGTAATGACCATCCCGAATGGGAAAATGGACAACCGGGAATGGAACATATTTATTATTATTGTTTTGAGAAATGGGGCAGTATTCCTGGTGGGAATGATGTCACTTACTCTGTCAATCAAGGTGAAACACTTGCCATACCGACACAATTTTATAGCGAATTTACTCGATCATATAGTCCGGAAGTTTATTACTACACTATTCCGGACCCAGACTCATCGGTTGAGCTAATACGTGGAACAGACTATGAAGTGGTAGACAAAGACGGGAATATTCTTACTCCTAATGAGGCTGGAGCCTATACTATGGTATGGCCTAACGCAAAGAAAGGTGTGCAGAATATATACATCAAGGCTCTGAATGGACAAACCGGTTCTATTCGCGTACTAACTTTTGACCCCAATAAAACAATCGATGTAACAGACGCCACAACGGCCTCTATTATTAAAACAGATGAGTATGAAGTGCGAGCCATATCTGAAAATTATTATATAACTGTATTTATTCAATAGTAAAATATCCATGTATAACGTGAGTTCGATATAAGAATAAATACAAATTACTGAAGAATAGAAATATAGCAATGAAATCGAACAAATTAATAATGGCAACAATGAAAAAGCCACTTCTGCTGGCAGCTTGCATCTGCTTATCACTTACCATGCAGGCGCAAGACAAACCAAAAGAAAAACAAATCGATTATGTGCACGGCACATCAAAAACATATGAATGGCCAACCGATACGGCTGTCATCAACAAGCTGAAACACTGGCAGGACCAAAAATTCGGAGTATTATTCCATTGGGGTATCTATGCCGTTCAAGGCATCTCCGAGTCATGGACAATCTGCTCTGAAGACCGTCCATTCATTTCCAACGGACGGAAACGTACAAAGGATCTGCCTTACGACAAATACAAGGAATGGTACTGGGATTTCGCTAACCAGTTCAACCCCGTAAACTTCGAACCTGCCGACTGGGCCAAACTGATGAAGGATGCCGGATTCAAATACGTGCTCTTCACCACCAAACACCACGACGGATTCTGTATGTTCGATTCCAAGTATACGGACTTCAGCGTGGCAAAGGGACCTTACCGCAACGGGAAATACAGTAATGTGGCCAAACACCTGTTTGATGCTTTCCGAAACGAGAACTTCATGATCGGAGCCTACTTCTCGAAAGCTGACTGGCATTGTACCGACTATTGGGATCCGTTCTGGGCTACCCCGACACGAAATCAGAACTACGACATCAAACTGCATCCAGACAAATGGGCTAAATTCCAACAGTTTACTGCCAACCAGATTGACGAACTGATGACAGATTACGGACGAATGGATGTCCTTTGGTTAGATGCAGGATGGGTACGTGCTCCTCAACAGGATATACGTATTGATGAAATTGTAGAAAAAGCACGTCAGAAACAACCCGGACTGATCGTGGCAGACCGTACTGTAGCCGGCCGGAACGAAAACTACTTGACACCGGAACGTAAAGTACCCGAGACACAACTCAATTATCCGTGGGAAAGCTGCTTGCCTCTGTCAGGGAAATGGGGATGGAAACCAAATGCCGAATATCAGCCTGCCTCATGGGTCATCAATACGTTGGCAGAAATTGTAGCCAAAGGAGGATGTTTTGCATTAGGTATAGGCCCGTCAGGTGACGGAACTTTCGACCAGGGAATACATGACTGCTTGAGAAAAGTCGGTGCTTGGTTAAAACAAAACGGTAAGGCCATTTATGCTACCCGTACTACCCCTCATTATAACAGTGGCCGTACCTGGTTCACTGCCGACAAAAACGGTAAGACATTGTATGCCATCTATACACTGCCCGAAGGGGAGACTTTGCCGGCTACCATCGAATGGGAAGGCAACGAACCAAAAGGAAAGATCACACTGCTGCAAAACGGGAAACGGGTAAAATATACTTGCCAAAACGGTAAAGTAATCATCACATTACCGGAAGGATTGAAGAACGAAACGCTTGCTTTCAGTTTTCAAGCAAAAAATACAATAAATAAGAACTAACAAATTAGCATATAAATTCATATTTATATAGCAAACAACATCCCTTACTCACGTTGAGTAAGGGATGTTTTGTTATATATAAGATGTATTCAACATAAATATAAATCAAATCCAGACATCTTGAATAGTCACTCTTTTTATAATCTTCTCTTTTTGTTTCTCCTTGAAATAGCATACCTTTGTAATTTATTATAAGAAAATCTCTATTCAGTAGAAATAAAGATTATGGCAAACCAAATAACTTCCGTATGCGTATATAGTGCATCGAGCACCAAGATAGACCCTGCCTACTTCGAAGCAGCGCGCGAACTGGGCACACTGCTGGGCAAACGGCACATCGAAGTGATTAACGGCGCAGGCAACATGGGGCTGATGGCTGCCGTAGCCGATGCGGCACTGGCGGCAGGCGGGCCAGTGACCGGCATCATTCCCCGCTTCATGGTGGAACAGGGATGGCATCACACGGGGCTGACCCGCCTCATCGAAGTGGAGAACATGCACGAACGGAAAAGACGGATGGCGGAAATGAGCGATGCCGTCATTACCCTGCCGGGCGGATGCGGTACACTGGAGGAGCTGCTGGAGGTCATCACCTGGAAGCAGTTGGGACTATACCTCAACCCGATTGTCATACTGAACACAAAAGGGTATTTCAACCCGCTGCTCGACATGATGCACAAAGCGGTAGAAGAAAACTTCATGCGGGCACAGCATCAAGCCATCTGGCACGTGGCCGAAACGCCCCGCGAAGCCGTGGAACTGATACACACCCTACCCCTGTGGGACGTATCCATCCGTAAATTTGCAGCGATATGACACTCTTGGGAATCATCGGAGGAACGGTGGCAGAAACTATCCAAAGTATTCCTATGCCTTACACGCCACGTATGGACGATGTGGTGACAATGGTCTTGCTGTGCTGTTTCCTTGTGTCTGCCTACATCCTGTCACGCAACCGCAAGTTTCTGTACCAACTGGTAAAGGACTTTCTGCTGAACAGAGAACGCACCAGCATCTTCACCACCTCCACTGCCACAGACATGCGCTACCTGCTGCTACTGATTGTGCAGACCTGCATACTGGCCGCCCTTTGCCTCTTCGACTACTTCATTGAAACGGAACCGGCACTGGTGGAGCACATCTCGCCTACGGCACTGTTTGGAATCTATATCGGTATCTGCCTGGGTTACCTCTTCATCAAGTGGGTGCTTTACTCTTTCCTTGGTTGGATTTTTTTTGACACAAGCCGTGTTTCACTTTGGATGGAATCGTATTCCACCTTGTTATATTATTTAGGATTTGCACTCTTCCCGCTTGCTCTGGCGATGGTTTTTCTCAATCTGGAAATGCAAACAAATGTAATAATTGCGCTGATTTTGGCGCTTTTTACTAAAATATTAATATTCTACAAATGGCTGAAACTTTTTTGCAGTAAAATTTATGGCTGTATGCTTTTAATTTTGTACTTTTGTGCCCTTGAAATCGTGCCCTGCCTTATTTTATACAGAGGCATGATTCAGCTAAACGAGTTTTTGATAATAAAATTTTAGGACTTTGAAGATTAAGAAAGTACTTGTGTCGCAGCCCAAACCGGCATCGGAGAAATCTCCCTATTACGACATTGCAGCAAAGTATGGCGTGAAGATAGACTTCCGTCCGTTTATCAAAGTAGAAAGCCTTTCGGCGAGGGAATTCAGGCAACAAAAGATTTCCATTTTGGAACATACAGCCGTTATCTTTACCTCGCGACATGCAATTGACCATTTTTTCCATCTGTGTACGGAGTTACGTGTCACAATTCCGGAAACGATGAAGTATTTCTGTGTGACAGAGGCCATCGCTTTATATATCCAGAAGTATGTACAGTATCGCAAACGTAAGATTTTCTTCGGTAGCACGGGGAAATTCGACGACTTGCTGCCCGCCATTGTAAAGCACAAGACGGAAAAGTATCTGATACCTATGTCTGATGTGCACAACGATGACATCAAAAATCTATTGGACAAGAACAAGATACAGCACACGGAAGCCGTAATGTATCGCACGGTGAGCAATGACTTCACTCCCGACGAGACGTTCGACTATGACATGTTGGTGTTCTTCAGCCCGGCGGGTGTATCTTCACTGAAGAAGAACTTCCCGGACTTCGAACAGAAGGACATCAAGATTGGTACATTCGGTTCGACCACTGCACAAGCAGTGCGCGATGCCGGTCTGCGTCTGGACTTGGAAGCTCCCAGTGTACAGGCTCCGTCCATGACGGCTGCACTTGACATGTTCATCAAAGAGAACAACAAAGGAAAGTAAACCCATAAAGGAAACGGGCTATAAGTTGCACGACTGCAAGATGTGAATACATCGGGACAGAGACGGCCGCTTGTAGCCCGTTTCCATTTCTAAAGCCGACAAACTGATGAATAACACACTGCGTAAAGCCGAACGGCTGGACAAGAAAAAAATCATCGAGAAGTTGTTTGCAGGAGGTGCGCGCTCGTTCTCGGCCTTCCCGCTACGAGTCGTGTTTCTGCCCGTAGAGGAGCTGGAAGCACAGGCAGCTATCTTGGTCAGTGTGTCGAAGCGTCGGTTTAAACGGGCGGTGAAACGCAATCGGGTGAAAAGAGCCATACGGGAAGCCTACCGCACGCAGAAACATGCACTGCTGGAAGCGCTTGTCGACAGGAACTTGCGCATGGCCATTGCGTTCATCTATTTGTCGGACGATCTGGCAGACATTACACTGGTAGAAGAACGGATGAAAGGAGCACTGATGCGCATCATCGAGAATCTGCCCGGCAAAGAAGAGAAAGAAGAAAAACAAGAGGGATGAAGAGACTGTTGTCATACCTGCTTCTGCTGCCCATCTATTTTTATCAAAGGTGCATTTCTCCCCTTACTCCTCCTTCCTGCCGTTTCACTCCTACCTGTTCACAATATGCCGTAGAGGCCATTAAGAAACACGGACCGCTCAAGGGGTTATACTTAGCCGTCAGGCGCATTCTGCGCTGCCACCCGTGGGGAGGTTCCGGCTATGACCCGGTACCTTGACGCTATCTCACAGAAAAGCACTTCCGTTCATGATTTATCCCATAGACATACATACACACCATCGACCCGTTCATCCGGGCAGAGCCATCGTAAACTGCTTTCCGGAGACGTTTGACCCACAACCGCAGGAATACTATTCGGTAGGAATACATCCGTGGCGAGCAGGCAACAGTTTCAGGGAGACGGACGAGCAGGTACGACTGTTGACGGAAGTGGCACACCACCCGCAGGTCATTGCCATCGGCGAAGCAGGGCTGGACAAGCTGACGGATGCTCCCCTGTCTGTCCAACTGGCGGCTTTCGAGTACCAGGCACGCCTGGCTATGGAGACAGGCAAACCGCTCATCATTCATTTGGTAAAAGCTGCAGACGAGTTACTGAAAGTAAAGAAAGAACTACGCCCGCAGAATCCTTGGATTATCCACGGCTTCCGGGGAAAGGCTGCTGTGGCACAAATGTTTCTTCAGCACGGCTTCTACCTCTCCTACGGCGAGAAATATCAGCCTGAAAGCCTCTGGACAACTCCCGTCGAACGGCTCTTGCTGGAAACGGACGAAAGCACCGTCCCCATTGAAACCTTATACGAACAGGCCGCCACACTGCGCCACATTCCCCTGAACGAACTGACGGAAACTATCGGACAAAACATCCGCCACCTCTTTTTTACCCGATAACATTTTGTTTCTTCCGATAAAGTGTCGTACTTTTGTGCATCGTTATATTAATCAAACCTTTAACAGTTTAATCATTCGATGAATTTTGTAGAAGAATTAAGATGGCGTGGCATGCTCCACGATATGATGCCGGGCACGGAAGAACTGCTGGCAAAAGAAAAGGTAACAGCTTACATCGGTTTCGACCCTACCGCAGACTCTCTGCACATCGGACACTTGTGCAGCGTGATGATTCTGCGCCACTTCCAACGTTGCGGACACAAGCCGTTGGCGTTGATTGGCGGAGCTACGGGTATGATTGGCGACCCCTCCGGCAAATCACAGGAACGCAATCTGCTGAACGAAGAGACCCTGCAACGCAACATTGCCGGCATGAAGCGACAACTGAGCAAGTTCCTCGACTTTGAAAGCGATGCTCCCAACCGTGCCGAACTGGTGAACAATTACGACTGGATGAAAGACTTCACATTCCTGGACTTTGCCCGCGAAGTGGGTAAGCACATCACCGTCAACTACATGATGGCAAAAGACAGTGTGAAGAAGCGTCTGAACGGCGAAGCCCGCGACGGCCTGTCCTTCACCGAGTTTACGTACCAATTGCTGCAAGGCTACGACTATCTTTATCTCTACGAACACAAAGGCTGCAAACTCCAGATGGGCGGTAGCGACCAGTGGGGTAACATCACAACAGGTGCCGAACTTATCCGCCGCACCAACGGTGGCGAGGTGTATGCCCTGACCTGCCCGCTCATCACGAAGGCCGACGGTGGCAAGTTCGGTAAGACAGAATCGGGTAACATCTGGCTGGATCCGCGCTACACTTCTCCCTACAAGTTCTATCAGTTCTGGCTGAACGTGAGCGACGAGGATGCCGCAAGATACATCAAGATATTCACCGCCCTGCCCAAGGAAGAAATCGAGGCGTTGACCGCCCAGCACACCGAGGCCCCGCACCTGCGTGTCCTGCAAAAGCGTCTGGCCAAGGAAGTGACTGTAATGGTTCACTCCGAGGAAGACTACAATGCGGCTGTGGAAGCATCGAACATTCTCTTCGGTGGCGGCACGAGCGAGGCATTGAAGAAGCTGGACGAGCAGACGTTGCTCTCTGTCTTCGAGGGCGTGCCCCAGTTCGAGGTATCGCGCGATGCCCTGGGTGCCGGCGTGAAGGCTGTAGACCTCTTTGTGGAGAACGCCCCCATCTTCCCCTCCAAGGGCGAGATGCGCAAGCTGGTGCAAGGCGGCGGCGTCTCCCTCAACAAGGAGAAACTGACGGCCTTTGACCAAATTGTCACGACCAACGACCTGCTGGACGACAAGTACCTGCTGGTGCAGCGCGGCAAGAAGAACTATTACCTGGTGATTGCGAAGTAAAGTTTGTAGTTAAAAGGATTATTGGGCGCGGATTACGCGGATTTCACGGACAGATCTTCCTAAACTTCCGTGCAATTTCGCGTAATCCGCGCCTTTTTTGATAAAAAAACAGCCAAATGTTTGCAGATATGCTGACAACTCCCTATCTTTGCACCGCTTTTTAACAGAAAGCCCCTGTGTTTGGACTATGGTGTAATGGTAGCACAACAGATTTTGGTTCTGTTTGTCCAAGTTCGAATCTTGGTAGTCCAACCAACTTCATTTTTAATCCATTCCCCCTCCAAAGAGGATGCGTCTTGGTTGACGCGTCCTCTTTTTTGTTTCTGCTGCTCTTGTCCTGTTACTGCATCAAGTGATGTTGAGGTACCGGGCAGTAGCACGGTACCTCTTGACTTATCAAAAAAAACTCAGGTCTATTAGCCCAAAGTCCGGATCTTTCTCCGGTTGCCAAGTGCGCACGTGGATGACAGGTTTCTTCGGCTCGTTGAGGTCAACCATCAGGAAGATATAGCCCGTGTCCCCGTAGTTGGAGGAAAAGTAGTCTTGCCGGATTTGGATGCCATACACTTCGCCCCCGATGCCCGATTTCCGGATTTGATTGTCGGCAAAACGCAGGTTGACAAATTCATTTTGGGCAAAGATATATTCCAGTTTCTTCATATATTCCTCTTTGCTGTGGCGGGTGAATTTCACGAGGTTTTTATCCCTTGGTGCACGTTCGCCCAAACCTGAGGCTTTCAGGACAGACCCCGTGATGATGAGGGCATCGTCCGAGAAGATGCTGCGGATGTAGTCCAGGCGCTTCAAGGCGTAGGCCGTCTTGTAGCTTTCCAGGAAGTTGACGAGCACCATGCGGGCGGTGTCGCCCCACGCTGTTTGGTGGATGATGTCGTCCACGGCAGGCTTGTTCAGCCCGAAGGCTAAT
>CALUJK010000047.1 GCA_944320945.1 uncultured Bacteroides sp.
AGGATATGGGACGTGTGATTGAAGCGGCTCAGGGCATGAAGCATGTTCATTTCTTGGGACTGCATTTCCACATCGGTTCCCAGATCCTGGATATGAATGATTTTATTGCCTTGTGTAATCGCATCAATGAACTGCAAGACAAGCTGGAAGCACATCAGATACGTATAAAGTATGTCAACGTCGGTGGCGGGCTTGGCATAGACTATGCGCACCCTAACCGTCAGCCTATACCGGACTTTAAAAGCTACTTTGCCACTTATAACCAGCATCTGCGGCTTCGTTCGTACCAGACGTTGCATTTCGAATTAGGCCGTTCCGTGGTGGGGCAATGCGGTTCACTCATTTCGCGTGTGCTTTATGTCAAGCAGGGTACCAATAAGCAGTTTGCTATTCTCGATGCTGGTATGTCAGACCTTATCCGTCCAGCTCTTTACCAGGCATATCATAAGATAGAGAATATTACTTCGGATGCTCCTATGCAGACTTACGATGTAGTGGGACCGGTGTGTGAGTCGTCTGATGTGTTTGGCAAGGCCATCGATGTGAATGAGGTGCACCGTGGAGACTTCATTGCGCTTCGTTCGGCAGGTGCTTATGGCGAGATTATGGCTTCCGGATACAATTGCCGGGAGTTGCCTAAAGGCTATATCTCTGATGAGTTAGTATAGTAGTTGCTATAGCAGAATATTTATATAAGTATAGTTTTGTTAAAAGCGGATGTGTTTGTCGGACACATCCGCTTTTTATGTTACGGGATGCAAAAAACGACAGATGCCTTTCACTGTACTTTAATAAAATGTTCTATCTTTGCGACTTGAATAGCAACGAGAGCCGTGGGGCGTTGTCCTCCTTCTTATGATATTCTGTACACTTATTGTCATTTATAAACGAGCAGAACGTATGAAAGGAATTATTCTTGCCGGTGGTAGTGCCACCCGCCTCTATCCGTTGTCGAAGGCCATATCCAAGCAGATTATGCCTGTCTATGACAAACCCATGATTTATTATCCGTTATCAACGCTGATGCTGGCCGGTATCCGCGAGGTGCTTATTATCTCTACTCCGCGCGATTTGCCTATGTTCCGTGACCTGTTGGGCACGGGTGAGGAGTTGGGCATGTCATTCTCTTATAAGATTCAAGAACAGCCCAACGGGTTGGCGCAGGCATTTGTGCTGGGGGCTGACTTCCTGAAGGGTGAGGCCGGATGTCTTATCTTGGGTGATAATTTGTTTTACGGGCAGGGCTTTTCGGCCATGTTGAAACGGGCGGCATCGGTGAAGAAAGGTGCTTGCATCTTCGGTTATTACGTGAAAGATCCACGGGCATATGGCGTTGTAGAGTTTGATGCACAGGGAAAGGTCCTGTCTTTGGAGGAGAAGCCTTTGGTGCCAAAGAGCAATTATGCCGTCCCAGGACTATACTTCTATGATCATACGGTGACGGAGAAGGCCAAATCACTGCGTCCCTCAGCCCGGGGTGAATACGAGATTACGGATCTTAACCGTCTGTATCTGGAGGAAGGAACCTTGCAGGTAGAGCTGTTCGGCCGCGGATTTGCATGGCTTGATACGGGAAATTGTGACAGCTTACTGGAGGCAGGTAATTTTGTTGCCACCATACAGAACCGGCAAGGATTCCGGGTTAGCTGCATAGAAGAGATAGCTTGGCGTAAAGGCTGGATAGACGCTATGCAGCTTCATCGTTTGGGCGAACGGTTGGGAAAGACTGAGTATGGACGATACCTGACGGAACTGGCCGAGTCTCATCTGCAATGACAGGAAGCATTGCTTGCCTTTAAACGTTAGATTATCCGATTTTAAATGTCAGATTCTCTACCCTTAAGCCTCAGGCCATCTATTTTTGACATCATATGATCCATCCTAAAACCATAATTACAGTATATGAAAACTTATCTTGTCACCGGGGCGGCCGGATTTATAGGCGCCAATTACATCAAATACATCCTTGCTCGGCAGGAGGGCATACGCGTGGTAGTGCTCGATGCCCTGACATATGCTGGCAATCTGGGTACGATTGCAGACGATATTGATAACGAACGCTGCATATTTGTGCGCGGCGACATCTGCGACTGCCGCCTGGTAGAAGAACTGTTCGCCCAGTACAAGTTCGACTACGTAGTGAATTTTGCTGCTGAAAGCCACGTTGATCGAAGCATTGAAAACCCACAGCTGTTCCTACAAACAAACATTCTTGGTACACAAAACCTACTGGATGCAGCCCGACGCGCATGGGTGACGGGTTGTGATGCGCAGGGCTATCCCACGTGGAGGAACGGTGTGCGATACCATCAGGTGTCCACGGACGAAGTCTATGGTTCGCTTGGTGACACGGGATATTTTACCGAACAAACACCTATTAGTCCACACAGCCCTTACAGTGCTTCCAAGGCTGGTGCCGACCTCATAGTAATGGCATACCATGATACATACCACATGCCCGTTTCCATAACCCGATGTTCCAATAACTACGGGCCGTATCATTTCCCCGAGAAACTTATTCCGCTTATCATCAAAAATATACTCGAAGGCAAATCGCTTCCTGTCTATGGTGATGGCAGTAATGTGCGCGACTGGCTTTATGTAGAGGATCATTGCAAGGCTATCGACATGGTGGTACGTCAAGGACGGGAAGGAGAGGTATATAACGTAGGAGGACACAACGAAAAGAGAAATCTGGAAATTGTCAAGTTGACCATCTCCACCATCTACAGACTAATGGAAGAACACCCTGCATATCGCGATGTTTTGAAGAAAAAAGTAAAGACGGCCAACGGGCAAATCGATATCAGTTGGATAAACGAAGACCTCATTACTTTCGTGAAAGACCGTTTGGGACACGACCAACGTTATGCCATAGATCCGACCAAGATACGAGAGGAATTGGGTTGGTATCCCGAAACCAGTTTCGAAGATGGCATTGCGAAAACTATTATATGGTATCTTGACAATCAGCCGTGGGTAGAAGAAGTGACCAGCGGCGATTATCAGAACTATTATGAACGGATGTACGGGAAACGCTGACATATCTTTCCCGTATCTGCAATACCGGCATCAGAGATTCCGCAAACGAAATTCTTTCGGACTGATGCCGGTCTTTTTTTTGAAGAAACGGCTTAAGTACGATTGGTTGGCAAATCTCAGTTGGTCCGCTATTTCGGTGATGGAAAGATGTGGATTGTTCAATAACACTTTGATTTCCGCAATCAATTGTTCATCTATCACATCTTTAGGAGTCTTTCCGTCCAAATAGTCCATAGTGATTTTATGCAAATAGCGGGAAGTAATACACAACTTTTCTACGTAAAAAGGAATCTGGTGCTCGCGTGTGCCATATTCGCGTACCAGTTGCATGAAGCGATGACATAATATTTGTTTCCGGCTATATTTTTTGTTTACTTCCAGTTTGTCTGGTATGGTATTAAACAGCCACATCAGCAGGCTTTGCAGGTAATTATATTCTTGTTGTGCCCGGAATTGCGGCATTTTCGTCGTAAAAAGCATACGTGCCATATCCATCCATAATCGGATTTCTTGCCAGGTCTTTTGGCTTCTTTCATCCTGTGTGTGATGATAACAGGGATGTTCATGCGTGTAGTTGAAATAGGGAGTATCTATCGGCAGCATGGCTTTCAAGAAAACATCCTTAGGGAATATCAATATCCGTACTTTGAAATCGGGCGAGGCCTCCATTACCTGTAGCAGGCTCCCGGTGAGGAGAATCAGTTCTCCTTGTTTACCAAGCGTGTGACGCTGTGCTCCGGTAGATATGACACTGTTACCCTCTTCGCAAATCATGTAGATGCCACACGTGAAATGACAAGGTCGTTGTTGCAGATGCGCCAGATTACTTTCGATGTATTGGATGGTAGATGTGTCGTTGGGTAATATTTCATTCCCTTTCATAGGCAGATATTCGTTTTTATGCAGTAAAAATAGAGAAATTTTCTTTGTTTTAGTGGTTTTGTTCCTAAAAAGACATGTTTTGTGCAAGTAAAGACATGGCGACGTCGGTTGAGATACGATAATTTTGCGTCTAGATTTCATAGTATAATTAGAAATGTGATGACACAAAAACAGAATTCATACCCTTTCATGATATTCTTTTTAGGACTGCTGAGTGGATTTGGTCCCTTTGTGATGGATATGTATTTGCCTACTTTGCCCTCCATGACCGATTATTTTAGCACTACTTTGTCAATGGTGCAGTTAGGATTGACGGCAAGCATGGTGGGGTTAGCCGGCGGGCAGTTGCTATTTGGTCCTTTAAGTGACAAATATGGAAGAAAACCGGTCTTGTTAGTTTCCTTAGGATTATTCTTGCTTTCTACATTGGGATGTTTGTTTGCTGTTTCTATCAGTCAGTTCGTCATTATGCGTCTGTTGCAAGGCACGGCCGGTGCCGGTGGAGTAGTCTTGTCGCGTTCCATTGCTACGGACAGATATTTGGCACGTGAATTGGCATCTACCTTGGCGGTTATCTGTGCCATTAATGGTACAGTCACGGTAGCTGCCCCCTTGTTGGGAGGTGTGTTGGCCTCATTTACCGACTGGCACGGAATCTTCTGGTCTCTTTTTGTATTGGGCATATTGTTGATGGTAGGCAGCCTGCGGTTTTGCGAGTCGCTACCGGCGGTAAAAAGAGTCTCCGTCAATTGGCAAGATGTAGGAAGAAACCTGCTGAAAGTGTTACGCAATCGCCGTTATGTCCATTATGTATGTCAGTACGGATGTACTATGGGCGTGCTGTTCGTCAATATTGCGTCAGCTCCTTTTCTTATGCAAAAATATTATGGTTTAAATCCGATGGAATTCAGTGTATGTTTTGGTGCCAATGCCGTAGCCATGGCGATAGCTTCTGCAGCTTGTGCCAAATTCTCGTCCCAGCGTGCCTTGTCTGTCTGTTGCCGAATCATGCCCTTCCTGTCAGTGTTGTTGTGCGTATTGTTGTGCATCGGCTGTCCGTTTTGGATATACGAGATTCTCCTATTCTTCTTATTGTCCGTTGTCGGAATGGCTTTTACAGCATCCAATACTCTTGCCATGGACTGCGAACGGAACAATGCCGGTATGGCTTCGGCGTTGTTGGGTGCCATTGGATTTGCCATCGGTGGCATTGTTTCTCCGTTAGTCGGAGTTGGGAACATCCGCTACTCTGCCGGTTTGTTGTTCATAGCCTGTTCGGTCAGCGCCTATTGCTGTGCCCGTAGAGGATTGGTCAGTTCAGTCAGCATAAGGCCACGCTCAATAGCAGTCCCATAAAGAGCATGTTGCGTGAAGTCTCTCCCAGAATAGCATTAAGTCTTTCACCTTCGTGTATCTGCACCATTTTGCGGAAAGTCAGTGCATGAAGATAGAAATACACGCACGGTGCCCAGATAAATTCAAGAAGTGTCATTCTACCCGAATAAACGAACCACAAACAGAGCAGAACCGCAGCAATGCCAAGTCCCAAGTAAATTGCTGCGCCGGCGCGTTCCCCTAGGCGAACCACAAGCGTCATCTTTCCACTCTTCCGATCCTGTTCACGGTCGCGGTAATTGTTTACCATCAGCAGCGTGTCTATCACCAAGCCGGAAATCAGTGAAAGCATCACTACATCTGCGGTTATCATTTCCGTTTGCACAAAGTATGTGCCTCCCACCGGAATAAATCCGAAGAAAACTATTACCAGTACATCTCCCCATCCGCAGTATGAGAGTACCGTGGTATATAAGAAAGCAAACAAAATACATATGATACCTATCGTAATCAGCTCTACACTCGCATGTGACAATATGTCCCATCGCGTGTACAACAGTCCCAATCCGCACAAACAGGATAAAGCCATCATAATCCCGATACCAATCCGCATGTTTCGCGGAGAAATCCATCCTTCGGTGCAAGCCCGTTTGGGACCGAGGCGGTCTGCACGGTCACTTCCTTTCAGATAGTCATAAAGGTCGTTGATGAAGTTGGCTGCCACTTGCATGCCGCAGGCAAATGCCATGCAAAGTATGGCAGACAAAGTATCGAACTTTCCGTCGGCAAATGCCAAAGCACTGCCAAGTAAGACAGGAATGAATGCAGCGGTCAGGGTTTTAGGCCGTGCAGCCAGTACCCAAGCGCGGAGCGAGTTGCGTTTAACGTCTTTCATACAGGTATAATTTTATATACTTCTATGCCACAAATATATGAAACATTCGTTAGAAAAAGGAACTGTGCGGGGAGGAAGTTGCGGTAATTATGCAAAATGAGATATGGGCTATATATTCTGGCAGAAATCGGCAGATAGATTTCGTTTCTCGTTTTTTTATCCATATCTTTGCCACAGACCAATTTAAACGTAAAGACAGCATGAAAAAATTAACTTATTTTTTGGCTACCGCAGCTTTGTTGGCTGCATGTAGTGGTGGAAACAACGGCTATGTTATAAACGGAAGCGTCGAAGATGCTGCCGATGGCGATATGGTTTATCTGGGACGTATTGACAAACGGCAGATAATCCATGTGGATTCGGCTGTGGTCAGTAACGGTACTTTTGTGTTTAAGGGCCAGCAAGATTCAGTGGCCAATTATTACTTAACTTGGAACGACGAGAGTATGGGTTTGGATTTCTTCCTAGAAAACGGAACCATTACGGTAAACCTTTCTGAAGAAAACGGTTCTGCTACTGGTACTCCCAACAATGACATTTATCAAGACATCCGTACTCAAATCAACTCCATCATGGCTCAAGCAAACGAAATGTACGAAGGAATGATGGCCGACTCTACCCTGACTGACGAACAGCGTGGGGCTAAGATGGCCGAAATCGAGTCTTTATATGACAAGGTAACGGATGTGAATAAGGATGCTATTGCCAAGAACATCACAAACCCCGTTGGCATACATCTGTTGAAACGTAACTTCTACTATATGGGAGTAGAGGAGCTTGATCCATTGATGCCGCAAATACCTGCGGCGTATGCCAATGATGCAGACATTGTCCGCATCAAGGAGAACGTAACAAAGATGAAGGCTACTGCCGTGGGACAGAAGTTCACTGATTTCGAAATGCAGACTCCTGAGGGAAAGACTGTGAAGTTGTCCGACTACGTAGGTCGTGGCAAGGTGGTTCTGATAGACTTCTGGGCAAGCTGGTGTGGCCCTTGTCGTAGAGAAATGCCCAACTTGGTAGAGGCTTATAAGAAGTATAAAGGCAAGAACTTTGAGATTGTAGGTGTATCTCTTGACCAAAGCGCTGATGCATGGAAGGCAGCTATTAAGCAATTAGGTATCACTTGGCCGCAGATGTCCGACTTGAAGTACTGGCAATGCGAGGGTGCTCAACTGTATGCAGTAAGCAGCATACCCCACACCGTACTGGTGGACGGCGAGGGCACAATCATCGCTCGTGGCCTGCATGGCGACGGTTTGCAGGAGAAGCTGGCTGAGGTATTGAAATAAAATTTTGGTATCATAAATATAGTGAAAGCACGGAAGTGCGGAGTTCTCTTCCCCAGATGTAAGGGGATGAACTTCGTAACTTCTGTGCTTTTTATATAGGTACGTCTCCCGCGGAACGGGCAATAGATATACTCCACCGGCGACTTGATGAAGCGGATGACGCGACAGTTTTCTTTTCCAATGCTCTGCCGTCTCATGCCAAATGCTGTAAAGTAGTGAAACCATCCGAGGTTGCAGGAGAATGGCAGGCAAGAATTGGCTAATAGCAATTACGTTATAGCATTAATTATTCCAATTCCAATCACCGTTTTGATAGAACTTTCAACTTCGTCTTCCAATGCATCGGGTAAGTTACAGAAGAAGTCGATGCCGTTGTTCTGTTCTAATTCGTCAATGCTAAGAGCGTATTTTTGCATTACGCTTGCCGGGGCGAAGTTATTATAACTGTAGCCGTAGTCATCGCGGTGTTCCATCCAAAATCCAATGGTTTGGTAGAATCTCCGTTGGTTGCGAGTATCGCCATGAAGTCGTATTGTGGGCAAGCCAGTCCATGAATGGTCAATCCACTGGCGTCGGTTGTTGGAAGCCTGCCGTCGTTACCAGCTTGAGCAGTTGTGAAGTTTGTTAAAAGATGGTTCAAAGTACCGCCTTTCGCTACATATACGTAGTCAAAATTATCTGAACGTGCCCAGTCCAGTACTTGTACCTCGAATGAAGCCCAGAAACCTCCGTTGAAAGAGTTGAACATCGGGCTTATGTTGTTGTAATAGAATGTTTGTGCGTTGGCTTCTACGGAGTAAAGACGGTCGCTGGAAGCTACTAAGTGTTCTTTGTCGAAGCCGTCATTGCGGTGATTGCTCTCTTGTGGAGACATACCTTCGGGCAGTTGCGGGTCAATGGCACAAGGCTCTTCGTTAGGACGGGAAGTATTTTCTGCTTTGGTTGTCTCGTCGAAACTGAATGTTGCCCATGTAGAGTGTTTTAGTGTGTTGTTCCATTCCAAAGCATAGTTATAGATGTTGTTTCCGTTGATGGTAACGCTATGCTCTACATAATAGTTATCTGCATTGAGATGAGGCTGTCTGTTCTGTATGTAAAACGGTTGATTCAATCCATCGGGAGTCAGGACGTTGTAGCCTTGTGAGACATCTTCGTAATCCTCCAGTACATAGGTGATTGAACCTTCTTGAGTCGTTTCGATATATCCATACGATGACGTGTTCTTATCATCATCACATCCGGCAAGCCATGTGCCTGCTACTGATAGAATAAATAGAAAATTCTCTTTGTTATATAATTTAGAGTATTGAGATGAAGAAAAAATCTTTTGAAAGGATACTAAAGTACCCGTCTTCAGACTTTTAACGGGATTTTCCCCAAAGACTGATGGCGGGTACTTCAGATATATTATCGACTAATTATTCCTGTACGGAGAAGTTCCTGAATTCGATTGTCGGAGCCGCTTTATCATTGCTGATGTAGTGGAATCCGATGTGGATAGTTTGACCGTTGTAGGCGGCGAGGCTTTCCGAGGTCACTTCGTTGAATGTATAACTGTTACCTTCGGGCAGGTTGTCGATGGCCAGTGGTTCACTCCAAGTAGCTGTGGTCGCGTCATCAGAGTAGTCCGTGGAGACGACGATGGTGAAGTGATTGCTTAACTCCTGTCCATACAGGTGATTGATGACAAGCTCGAATTTCAACACCGGAGCAACAGAACCTTCCAATGTGATAGGAGGTGAGATAAGCCAACTGTCAGCCTTTTTGTTACCTCCCTTGTAGGCAGATGCTTTCCATCCGTAGCTGTTGTCCAGTATCCATGCGTAGCTCAGCGTTTCGTCCAACTCAATGTCTTGTGTAGTGAATCCACCATCCTGTCCACCTGTCAGTGAAGCTTCAAAGTAGATTTTTGCTTCTATCCAACTGCCTTCGCTCTTTAGGAAGATGATCGTGCTTGGCACGGCAATAGTAGTTTCTGTCCAGTTGGCACCATCGTACACAAATTCGCTGGCTGCCAGATCTCCGTCACTGTTGCTGCAATATAGTACGGCACATACATCTTCTGCCTGAGCATACGGATAAGTTTGCTTCAAGTAGATAGGCAATGTGGTAGCGGCATCAGATACATAGGACGAGCCCATAGCGGCGTAGTCAGACGGTTGCAAAGCAGAAACTTGTGCATTGCTATTGCTGTAAGCCACCCATGCATCGGCGTCGGCGTCATATTGATAGAGGGCTGTAGCGTTAACGTCAGCAGCTGCACGGGTCGTTGCACGAGTTCCTGCGGCAGCTTCGGTTTCGGTCATTTGCTGGAAGAGGTAAACATCCCAGTAGTCGAACTCACCCGGTTCAACGACTTTTATGTTGTAAACTTCCCATGTTGGAGCAGCAGTGGTTGTACCTACATACTTGAATGCAATTCGTATCTTTTTATTTTTATATTGAGTTAAATCAATGTTACCAGAATTAATTTCATCCCAACCATCTCCTGCGGGCCAGTTCTCAATATTTAATTCTTCCCAAGTGGCAGTTTGTACGTTGCCTGTATAATCAGAAGAAATCCATACACTAGCATGGTTTTCGCGAGCATCACCCCTCAGGAAGTTGAGAGCCATGTCAAATGACAGAGATGGTGTATTGGCGTTAGTTAAATCAATTTCAGGGGTGATAAGCCAACTTTCTGATTCAAGGTTTTGTCCTCCTACATATGATGAACCTTTCCAATAACCATGTTCCTTATCCATTTTCCATACGTAGGTTGAACCCGAAGGTAAAGTTACATCTTTTGCTTCAAGGTTGCCATCGTCTTCATTGCTGGTTACACCAGAATAGTAAGAGCCAAATGTATAATTAGGATAAGAGCCATATTGATAACCATATTTTTCGTCTATGGTTAATTTGATAGTTCTGTTTTTTTCTATATTAACAATGGAATAAGTGCCATTACCATTCTTGTTAAAACTCCAATCGCTACCTTCTGAAGGAAATTCATTAGCAACATCGAAAGTACTGTGGGTACCTGTCATATGGAGATATTGCCCTCTCGAATTTAATAAGGAATAGCCATTAGCTGTTGTTGCAACAGTGATGGCATATATATTTCCGTCATCGCTACTAATAATACCATCAGTTACTGTAATTGGGTCAGGATTCATATACCCATAATCACCTGCATGCAATTCTCCACCAAACGGATAATATTGCCCATCTTTCCCTTGAGCGGCAATCACATATACACCGCCTTCTTCCGTGTTGAAGTCACTTACTTGTTTATACACCATCGGGATTTCCGAACCGCCACCGGTGCTGGGTTCCGTTTCAGAGTAAACGTAACTTACAGCCTGTACAGCGCCATCTGCCGGATTACTGATTTTCTCTTTCAAGATATTCGGTATCTGACGGATAGTGGACGGACTGAGGAATGTTGCAGAGATGCTTTCACCCCATACTGTGCGATAATCTGAAGGCGTCAGTGTGTAAGAATTTGCATTGATTAATTGGGTGAGATAAGCAGGCAGATCCTCATAGTTGTTATAGTTTACTGTAATCTTAGAACCGTCGCTTAAATAAGGATAAGTATCATCCAAATAAGCAGGCAGATACCACACAGCCTGTGCATCGTTGGTAAAGAAGTGATTGCTGGCTACGGCGTCCAAGGCATCTACGTAAGTTTTTCCTTCCGGGTCTTTGGAAAGGGCAATGTCCTGGTTCGCTTTTAGTTCGGAAATGCTTTTGTAGTCTGCATCGAGCAGTGTGATAGTGTCGTTCTGCACGTCCGTGGGAGTGGTGTACTCATCATATCCGGGGAAATGCTTTTCGTTATAGTCGCAGCCGGTCAATAAAAGAGCAACTGCGAACATGCTATATATAAACTTTTTATTCATAATCGTTGGTTCTTAAAGGTTTAGAAATCGAACTTCAGTCTTACCGAATAAGTGCGTCCGAAGCCGTAGAGTACGCGGGTTGCTGTCAGCCAGTCGTGGTTACTTCCGTCACGTGCATCGGCAATGTACTCTTGGCTAAACAGGTTGTTCACGTTGCCGCTCAGTGTGGCACGTATTTTACCGAAGTCGAACGAATAACCGGCACTTAAATCGAATGTCTGATACCAAGGAATCTCCCACGGTTCGCTTACTACATATTCTTCTCCAATCTGTGCAGAACCGGCATCAATGTCGTAGTCTGCATAGTTGCGGGCTGCTACGTTCCAGTCAATGCCAATACGCAAACCTTTCATCGGGCGAACGGTTACACCCAAGGCGGCTGTGGTTTGTGCAGAACCACCTACGTGAATGTTATCCATTTTGATACGGGCACGATATTGTTCCAAGTCTTCTGTACCTGCCGGTACTGGCGTGCCACGGGTATCAGCCAGCATTTGTCCTTGCGAGTCGAATACGAAACCGGTAGCTGTGCCGTTCCAACGCCAATCACCCCATGAGAACATACCGTTGATGCTTAACCAGCGGAAAGGATTAGATTCGAAGTCAAGTTCAATACCCATGTGGTTGGCATCAGCACCTGTCATGTTCAGTGTCCAACGGTCTTCTGAACCGTCTTCTCTGGTAAAGAAGCTACTATCATACAAAGTCTTATTCATCCATTTTGTATAATAAGCGTTCACGTTAGCCGAGAAGAAACGGCTGCGGAAACCGTAACCTACCTCGAATGACATGATAGATTCATTTTTGGCATCATTATTACGTGCGTGGGAAGTTTGTGAGTTGATGAACGAAGTGTCAAATTTCGGTGCACGGCTCACATAACCGGCATTGAAGAATACATTGTGGTTTTCCGTCAGGTTGTAGTTTACACCTGCTTTGACGTTTCCACCAGGATAGTGCTTCTTGCTGGATTTGGCTTGAGCTTCTTCGTAATAGAAACGGTCGTAACGCCAGTAGCTGGTGTTAGATGCACCGCCTGCTACAAAAGCACTAAGTTTGTCGTAATTGTATTCTAATTGAGCAAATACGCCTTCAGACATGACGAAGCCATCGTAGTTACGACGCAAGACATCGCCTACAGTCAATTTTTCGTTTACGTATGAACTGTTTCCGGCAATCGGCTTGTTGCTCGGGTCAATGGCGCTACGGTTGTAGCTGTCCACAAAATAATCGCCACCGAAAAGGTCTATCAAAACATCTTGGTGCAGACCTTTGTAGTAACGCAAGTCAATACCTGCATAAAAATCGAGGAAATCACCGAATTTAGTTGTATAAGTTGACAACAGGCCGTACCACATATGGTCGTTCAGCATCTTGCTCATTACCATTCTGGAACCGGTTGTACTTTCGGCGTTCAGTTGTTCTACGGCATCATAGTCGAATGTACCATCCGGACGGCGGAATGTGTTATTTACCAATCCGTTGGAAGCACCATACCATGAGCTGTTGTATTGGTTATCTCCCGTACCGCGATAACCGTGACCGCGACCGATGGAAACATAAAGTGCTGTACTAAGACTTGACTTAGCATCGATTTGCCACAAGTGATTTAATGAAATCTGCGGTTTGTGATAGGAGTTACGTGAAGAGTTGTAAGCCTGTCCATTGCGATAACCGAAAGTGGGGTTATATTTATAAGGACTGTCGTCGCCCATGTATTGTTTTACCCGTTGCCATTCCTTGATGGTCAAACCATTTTGGTTACTGCGTTGGTTATGCCATTGAGGAGCACCGAAAGCAGTCAATGAAAGTTGATGGTTGTCATTAAAGCGCTTGGCGATGCTGGCAAACCATGTGTAGCTTTCAAATTCAGTTCCTTGAATGTAACCGTCGCCCCATTCTTTACCACCAAGCAGGGTGAATGCCCATCCGTCTTTAGTTAAACCGGAAGAGATATTGAATAACACTTTGTTACGTCCGTCGTTACCCATTTGGTATGATACAAAACCTCCTTTTTTAGCATCTGTTGTTTTGGTAATGATGTTGATAGAACCACCCACTGCCGGAGAAGCCACTTTAGCCGCACCCAAACCGCGTTGTACCTGAATGTTGCGTGTTACATCAGATAGTCCGGACCAGTTAGACCAATATACCAAGTTGTTTTCCATACCGTTCATCGGCACACCGTTAATCATTAATGCCACATTGTCGCTGTCGAAACCACGGATACGGGTTTGTGCATCACCATAACCACCACCATCTTTAGTGACATATACACCTGGAGTGGATTTCAAAATTTCAGGGAATTCTTGTCCACCCAGTTTCTCTTCGATGTACACCGGTCCTACGGTGTAAGAAGCTACCGGTGTCTTACGTGCTACGGCTACAGTTGATGTAATCGTCACGTCGGCCAGCATTACCGCATCTGTTTCCATTTGAATGACACCTAAATCTACAGAAGCTCCCTTCTGCGTGATTTTCTTTTTCAGATCTTTGTAACCTACATACTTAAATAATAATGTGCCTCCCTGAGCAACGCTTTGCTTAAAATTACCGTCGACATCGGTCACCGATCCTTGTGATGTACCTTCTACCATGACGGCAGCACCTACCAAGGGGTCACCTGTTTCGGCATCGACCAGCTGCCCCTTTACTGTTGTTTGCGCTAATACTGTAGAGCTAAAAGCCGACAGTACAGCCACTAACAGAAAATGAATTAGACTCTTTCTCATAAATCTACTTAGTTAATTGAGTGTTAATTTATGTTTTACGCTGCAAATATATAGAATTAAAACAGGAAACATATTAAGATTCTACTACAATTTTCCAAAGTATTTTTGAGATAAAAACGTTTTTTGTATCAAAAAAGTTCAAAGAATCTTGTGTTTTTATGGGGAAAGTTTGAAGAAGTTGAAGTGGGGAGGGGAGTAAAAATACAACATGGCACGCAGAATTCTGCGTGCCATATCCACTCCGGAATTTAATCTGCCATTAATTTCCGGTAGCGTACACGGGTCGGTTCTTCTTTACCGAGACGTTTTAATTTATTGGCTTCGTATTCGGAATAGGAACCTTCGAAGAAAAATACATTAGAATTGCCCTCGAACGCCAAAATATGCGTACAGATACGGTCGAGGAACCAACGGTCGTGACTGATGACAACTGCACACCCGGCAAAATCTTCCAGACCTTCTTCCAAAGCACGCAAAGTGTTGACGTCAATGTCGTTTGTCGGCTCGTCCAATAAGAGTACGTTACCTTCTTCTTTTAGTGCCATGGCTAAATGCAGACGGTTGCGTTCACCACCGGACAATACGCCGCACATCTTTTCTTGGTCGGCACCGGAGAAGTTGAACCGGCTGAGGTAGGCACGTGCATTGATGTCACGTCCGCCCATGCGAATGAGGTCGTTACCTCCTGAAATGACTTGATATACACTCTTGTTGGGGTCAATATCCTTGTGCTGTTGATCCACATAGGCCACTTTAACGGTTTCACCCACTTCGAATTCACCACTGTCTGGCTTCTCCAGTCCCATGATGAGGCGGAACAAAGTCGTCTTTCCGGCGCCGTTAGGCCCGATGATGCCTACAATGCCATTTGGAGGAAGCATGAAGTTAAGGTCGTCGAACAGCAGTTTGTCGCCGAACGCTTTGGCTACGTGTTTGGCTTCAATCACTTTATTACCTAAGCGTGGACCATTGGGAATGAAGATTTCTAGTTTTTCTTCTTTCTCCTTCACATCTTCATTCAGCAATTTGTCATAAGAGTTCAGACGCGCTTTACCTTTGGCTTGACGCGCTTTAGGAGCCATGCGCACCCATTCCAATTCGCGTTCCAATGTCTTGCGGCGTTTGCTGGCTACTTTTTCTTCCATTTCCATACGTTTGGTCTTTTGTTCCAACCAGCTGGAGTAGTTGCCTTTCCATGGAATACCTTCGCCACGGTCCAGTTCCAGAATCCAACCGGCTACGTGGTCTAAGAAGTAGCGGTCGTGTGTCACGGCAATCACTGTACCTTCGTATTGTTGCAAGTGTTGTTCAAGCCAATCGATGGATTCGGCATCAAGGTGGTTGGTAGGTTCGTCCAACAATAGGATGTCAGGTTTTTGTAAAAGCAAGCGGCAGAGTGCAACGCGGCGACGTTCACCACCGGAGAGATGTTCCACGGATTGCTCTTCGGGCGGGCAGCGCAAAGCATCCATGGCACGTTCCAGCTTGCTGTCTAAGTTCCACGCGTCGGTAGCGTCAATGATATCTTGCAGTTCTGCCTGACGAGCGAAGAGTTGATTCATCTTTTCTTCATCTTCGTAATATTCGGGCAAACCGAACTTTTGGTTGATTTCTTCATATTCGTTCAGTGCATCCACAATGGGCTGCACACCTTCCATTACGACTTCTTTTACTGTTTTGGTCGGGTCTAGGTAAGGCTCCTGTGCCAAATATCCTACTGAATATCCGGGAGAGAATACAACTTCGCCTTGATAAGATTTGTCCAGTCCGGCGATAATTTTCAACAACGTGGATTTACCGGAGCCGTTCAAACCGATGATTCCGATTTTTGCTCCATAGAAGAACGACAGGTAAATGTCCTTCAATACCTGTTTGTTGTTTTGCGGGATGATTTTGTTCAGTCCCACCATCGAAAAAATGATTTTCTTGTCGTCAACTGTTGCCATTGTATTTATCTATATATGTTCTGACGGCAAATATACGAAAAAAAGTAGTTATTCGGATAAGAAGTAATTTGTGTAAATACATTACTTTTCGGGAGAAAGTGCCCATACCCGCTCAGAAGGTGTTGTGGCAGGGGCTTGTTCCGAAAGGCTTCGGAGCACGAACGAAAAGGCTTCGGAACGCGTTCCAAAAGGCTTTCGAGTACGCTCCCAAAGGCTTCGGAGCAAACGGCTTGTTATATGATGTTTCGTTTGTGCGTATATTTTACCGTTTCAACTGAAACCGAAAAACAAAACAGGTATTTTCGTAGGTAGTATGGCCTTTGGGAAAATAAGGCATAATGATAAAATGTTGCATCATGCTTACGTTGTTTATGGAATAAATCTTATCTTTACCCCCATAATCTTTGAAACTAATAAATCTTTGAATAATATATTATGAGAAAAGAACTGATTACAGGCGCGTTTTCCCTTATGGCCTTGATGGCCGGTGCGCAGACATTTACCGAATGGCAGGACCCAGCTGTCAATGCCGTGAACCGTTATCCCATGCACAGTAACTATTTTGCCTATGAATCGCCCGGAGCGGCCGAGTGGGGAGAAAAAGAAAACTCCGCGTATTTCATGAGCTTGAATGGCACCTGGAAGTTCAACGGGGGGAAAGATGCCGACGCGCGTCCCACGGACTTCTGGAAACCTGGCTTCAACGACAAGGGATGGGCTGATATGACTGTGCCGGGCGTGTGGGAGTTGAACGGATATGGTGACCCTATTTATCTGAATGTCGGGTATGCCTGGCGGGAACAGTATGTTAATAATCCACCGATAGTTCCCGTGGTTGATAATCATGTGGGGTCTTACCGGCGCGAGGTGTTGGTGCCTGCCGATTGGAAAGGTAAAGACATTATAGCCCATTTTGGCTCTGTTACTTCCAACATGTATTTGTGGGTGAACGGGAAGTACGTCGGATATAGCGAAGATAGTAAATTGGAGGCGGAGTTTGACCTGACCCGCTACTTGAAGCCGGGTCAGAAGAATCTGATAGCTTTCCAGGTGTTCCGCTGGTGCGACGGTACTTATTTGGAGGACCAGGACTTTTTCCGGTATAGCGGGGTGGGGCGTGACTGCTACCTTTACGCACGCGAAAAGAGACGTATTGAGGACATCCGTGTCACTCCCGATTTGGATGCGGACTATAAGAACGGTACATTGGCCGTGTCCGTTCGTCTGAAAGGCAAGGGACAGGTGCATTTGAAACTGAAAGATCATCAGGGTAACGAAGTATCTTCTGCGGCTACTCGGGGAGAAACGGTGACGATGCATGTCGATAACCCACGTAAGTGGACGGCAGAGACACCTTATTTATATACACTTTATGCCCAGTTGGCAGAGTCGGGGGTTACTGAAATTATTCCTGTCAAAGTGGGATTCCGCAAGATTGAGCTGAAAAATGCACAAGTGTTGGTGAACGGACAGCCGGTGCTGTTTAAGGGAGCCAACCGCCATGAGATAGACCCGGATGGCGGTTATGTGGTTTCTCGCGAACGTATGTTGCAGGATATCCAACTGATGAAGAAGTATAACCTTAACGCTGTGCGTACCTGTCACTATCCGGATGACAACCTTTGGTATGATTTGTGTGATCAGTATGGTTTATATGTTGTAGCTGAGGCTAATATCGAATCACACGGTATGGGCTATGGAGAGGAGACATTGGCTAAACGTGATGATTATAAGTTGGCTCACATGGAACGCAATCAGCGTAATGTCTGGCGAAACTTTAATCATCCCAGTATCATCTTCTGGTCGTTGGGCAATGAAGCAGGCTACGGTCCTAACTTTGAAGCAGCCTATGATTGGGTGAAAGCTGAAGATCCCAGTCGTCCGGTGCAATATGAGCGTGCTGGGTATCAAGGAAAAACAGACATTTACTGTCCGATGTATTTGGGATACAATGGCTGCAAAAAGTATTGCGAGGATGAAACGAAAGTGAAGCCGTTGATACAGTGTGAATATGCTCATGCCATGGGCAATTCGCAGGGTGGTTTCAAAGAATATTGGGACATGGTACGCAAGTATCCTAAATATCAGGGTGGATTTATCTGGGACTTTGTAGACCAGTCTCCCCGCTGGACGGGTAAGAATGGTCGTATGATATATGCTTATGGAGGAGATTTTAACCGCTTTGATGCCAGTGACATTAATTTCTGCGATAACGGTTTGATCAGTCCCGACCGTAAGCCTAATCCACACATGGATGAAGTCGGTTATTTCTACCAGAATATTTGGACTACTCCCGCAGACCTTTCTAAAGGTGAAATAAACGTGTTCAATGAATATTTTTTCCGTGACTTGTCTGCCTATTATCTGGAATGGGAAGTGCTGAAGGAAGGCCGGGTGATACGTAGCGGTCGTGTGGACAATCTGAATGTTCCGCCCCGGCAGACCTCTAAACTGACATTGGATATCGGTAAAGTGTGCCAGTGTACGGAGTGGTTGCTTAACGTGTATTACAAGCAGAAGAACCGCGAGGGGCTGATACCGGCCAATCACGTAGTGGCTAAGGAGCAGTTGGTGCTCAATCCTTATAAGAATCCTTCAATGGAGTTGGCAAACGTGCAGGAAACGAATCAGGAAGTGGTGCTTCCTGTGGTATATGACAACGACCGCAGCTATCTGATAGTAGAAGGAGACGGCTTCCGGGTAGAGTTTAACAAGCATAATGGCTATATGACCAAATATGAGGTACGTGGAGACGATATGTTGAAAGAGGGAGAGGCGTTGACTCCGAACTTCTGGCGTGCTCCGACCGATAATGATTTTGGGGCAGGGACTCATCGCAAGTATGCGGCATGGAAACAGCCTAAGATGAACTTGAACTCATTCGAGCAACATGCAGACAATGGCCGTGTAGTGGTGGAGGCTTCGTACGAAATGCCGGATGTGTCGTCCAAATTGGCATTGACTTATATTATTAATAATGTAGGGGCAATTCGGGTGACACAGAAATTGACGACTACTCCCGGAGCTAAGGTGGCTAACATGTTCCGTTTCGGAATGCAGTTGCCGATGCCTCGTCAGTTTGAGACCGTCGAATATTACGGAAGAGGTCCGATAGAGAATTATGCAGACCGCAATCACAGTACGTTGATAGGACTTTACCGACAAAGCGTGGCAGAACAGTTTAATCCTTATATCCGTCCTCAGGAGACCGGTACCAAGACCGATATCCGTTGGTGGAAGATGTTGAATGCCGGAGGTAACGGTCTGAAGGTGGTCGCTGAAGCGCCATTCTCAGCATCGGCTTTGCATTACACCATCGAGTCGCTTGATGAGGGATGGGATAAACAGCAGGGACATTCTCAGGAAGTTCCGGAAGCTGACCTGACGAACCTTTGCATTGATAAAGTGCAGGCAGGACTGGCTTGTGTGAACAGTTGGGGAGCTATCCCATTGCCTGAATATCAGGTGCCGTATCAGGATTATGAGTTTACCTTCATTTTAATGCCGGTAGAACATAGTGTGGCTATTGAATAATTGTAATTATAGAGTATATAGAGATGGAAAGGACGTGGAGATGGTTTGGCAAGAAAGATAAGATTACGCTGGACATGTTGCGGCAAATCGGTGTGGAAGGCATTGTAACAGCTTTGCATGAAGTACCTAACGGAGAAGTGTGGACGCTGGAAGCAATTGAGGAGATGAAAGCATATATTGCCGCGCATGGCCTGCGCTGGTCGATAGTGGAGAGTCTGCCTGTGTGTGAAGACATTAAATATGGCGGAGCGGAACGTGACCGGTTGATAGAGAATTATAAGATGAGTCTGGCTAACCTCGGCAGAGCAGGGGTCAGGACGGTATGTTATAATTTTATGCCTGTAATTGATTGGATTCGTACCGATTTGCAGCATCCATGGGAAGATGGCACTTCGTCACTCTATTTCGACCGGATTCGTTTTGCCTATTTCGACCTTTGCATTTTGCAGCGTGACGGGGCAGAGAAGGATTACACGGATGAAGAGCTGGCGAAAGTGGTTGCACTGGGTGAGACGATTTCTGAGGCAGAGAAGGATGAACTGATAGATACTATTATCGTCAAGACACAGGGCTTTGTCAATGGCAACATTAAGGAAGGGGATAAGAATCCGGTTCGTATCTTCAAAGACTTGCTGTCTCTATATGCGGATATTGACCGGGGAGCTTTGCGTGAGAATCTGCGCTATTTCCTTGCTGCGATTATGCCCGTGTGCGAAGCATATAATATAAATATGTGTATTCATCCCGATGACCCTCCTTACCAGATGCTGGGATTGCCGCGCATTGTTACAAGTGGGGAAGATATCGATTGGCTGCTGCATGCGGTGGATAATCCTCATAACGGATTGACGTTTTGTGCCGGTTCATTGAGTGCCGGTTTACAGAATGATGTGCCGGAATTGGCGCGGCGGTTTGCACAGCGGACACATTTTGTGCATCTGCGTAGCACCGATGTGTTGCCGGACGGTAATTTTATTGAAGCATCGCATTTAGGTGGTAGAGCGCATCTCATCGAATTGATTCGTATTTTCGAAAAAGAACGTCCGGATGTGCCTATGCGTGTGGATCATGGCCGTTTGATGTTGGATGATGCGGAGAAAGGGTATAATCCCGGTTATTCGTTTCATGGGCGAATGTTGGCTCTGGCACAAGTAGAAGGTATGATGGCGGTAGTGAAAGATGAGCTGCATGGTACGTTGTAGGATAGATAAATAGTAGATTATGTTGCATAACATAGTTTAGTAACACCGTCATACTTATTGTTTATCTTTCAATTAATTCTTAATTTGCGCCTCACAAAAATTAGAGCATCGTTAGAATGCTGAGTATTCACTTTAAATCTTAGATATCATGAAAGTATATCAGACGAATGAAATCAAGAACATTGCTCTTCTTGGCAATGATGGCTCGGGTAAAACCACTCTCACAGAAGCTTTGCTCTATGAGAGTGGTATTATAAAACGTCGTGGCAGAATTACGGCTAAGAATACAGTCAGCGACTACTTCCCGGTGGAGCAGGAATACGGATATTCCGTGTTTTCCACCGTTTTCCATGTAGAATGGAATGGTAAAAAGTTAAATATTATAGATTGTCCGGGTAGTGATGACTTCGTGGGAGCTGCTATTACTGCTCTTAATGTGACGGACACCGCTATCTTGCTGCTGAATGGCCAGTATGGGCCGGAAGTAGGTACTCAGAACCATTTCCGTTATACAGAGAAGTTGGGTAAGCCGGTCATATTCCTTGTCAATCAGTTGGATAATGAAAAGTGTGACTACGATATGGTGCTGGAGCAGTTGAAGTCTATTTACGGCTCTAAAGTTGTACCTGTGCAATATCCGCTGGCTACCGGGCCGAATTTTAATTCGCTTATCGACGTATTGTTGATGAAGAAATATTCTTGGGGACCTGAAGGTGGTGCACCTACCATTGAAGATATACCTGCAGAAGAGATGGAAAAAGCTTCTGAATGGCATAAAGCATTGGTAGAAGCTGCTGCTGAACATGATGAGAGCCTGATGGAGAAATTCTTCGAATCAGAGTCGTTGACGGAAGACGAAATGCGTGAAGGTATCCGTAAAGGTTTGGCTTGCCGTGGTATGTTCCCCGTGTTCTGTGTATGTGCCGGTAAGGATATGGGTGTTCGCCGTCTGATGGAATTCTTGGGTAATGTAGTTCCATTTGTAGACGAAATGCCGCCTGTACATAACACACGTGGTGAGGTGGTGAAACCGGATGCTGATGGACCGACGTCGCTTTATTTCTTCAAAACGGCTGTGGAGCCACATATTGGTGATGTACAATATTTCAAGGTGATGAGTGGAAAGATTCATGAAGGGGATGACCTGTCGAATGCTGATCGCGGTTCGAAAGAACGTATTGCCCAAATTTATGCTTGTGCAGGCGCCAACCGTATTAAAGTAGAAGAAATGGTTGCCGGCGATATCGGTTGCACTGTGAAACTGAAAGATGTGCATACTGGTAATACGTTGAATGGAAAAGGTGCAGAAAATCGTTTCAACTTTATCAAATATCCTAATTCAAAATATTCTCGTGCCATTAAGCCGGTGAATGAAGCTGAGACTGAAAAGATGATGGCTATTCTGAACCGTATGCATGAGGAAGACCCGACGTGGGTTATAGACCAATCGAAAGAGTTGCGGCAGACTATTGTTCACGGACAAGGTGAATTCCATTTGCGTACATTGAAATGGAGATTGGAAAATAATGAGAAGATTCAGATAAATTATGAAGAGCCGCGTATTCCTTATCGGGAGACGATTACCAAAGCGGCACGTGCAGATTATCGGCATAAGAAACAGTCGGGTGGTGCCGGGCAATTTGGTGAAGTTCATCTGATTGTAGAACCTTATTATGAAGGAATGCCTGCTCCTGATACCTATAAATTCAACGGACAAGAGTTTAAGATGAATGTGAAAGGCATGGAAGAGATTCCGTTGGAGTGGGGTGGAAAACTGGTATTTGTAAACTGTGTGGTAGGTGGAGCCATTGATGCACGTTTCATGCCGGCTATATTGAAAGGTGTCATGTCACGTATGGAACAAGGCCCGTTGACCGGGTCGTATGCCCGCGATGTACGCGTCATTGTATATGACGGTAAGATGCACCCGGTAGATTCCAATGAAATATCGTTTATGTTGGCAGGTCGCAATGCCTTTAGTGAGGCATTTAAGAATGCCGGTCCGAAGATTCTTGAGCCTATTTATGATGTAGAAGTATTTGTACCTTCAGACAAAATGGGTGACGTGATGAGTGATTTGCAGGGACGCCGTGCTATGATAATGGGTATGAGTAGTGAAGCCGGTTATGAAAAACTGATAGCAAAAGTGCCTTTGAAAGAGATGTCTTCTTACTCTACAGCGTTGAGTTCGTTGACCGGTGGCCGTGCCTCTTTTATCATGAAGTTTGCCAGCTATGAACTTGTACCGGGTGATGTACAAGAAAAGTTAATCAAGGAATTTGAAGCTAAGCAGACAGAAGAATAAACGTTCTGTATTTGTTTAAATTATATCGCACGCTTTCAGATAGACATCGCAAAACCTGCGATAGCTATTTGGAAGTGTGCATTTTTTTATTGTTGGATTGTTAAAAATTAAGCTTGTTTTGCAGTAAAAGAGAAGTTGGCGGTGTTTTATGTATGTAATATGACTTAAAAGATTCATTTCGGTTAATTTACAAGAATGCGCGGTTAATTCAGGTTAATGGTGTAGGAATGTTAATTAGGGAGTGTTAATTTTGCAGTTATGAAAAAGTCAACCATTTGGATATTAGGTATTGTAATGGGGCTCTCTTTCTTCAGTCTGATATATCTGCAAGTCAGTTATATTGATAAGATTGTAAAGATGCGCAACGAGCAATTTGATGAATCGGTAAAACGGGCATTGATGGCTGCATCTAAAGATGTAGAGACAGCCGAAGTAGACCGTTGGTTGCGGGAAGATATATCTGAAGCAGAGAAACGGGCGTGGGAACAGAGTTCACAAGGTGATGGCGTTGTGCGCACACAGCGTTTTACGGTAACATCACCGGACGGGTCGATGTCGGCCGTTGAATTGAAAACGTTTACAAATAAGCCTGCAATATTGCCCCGTGCAATGATCTCGCGTAGGCATGGGCTGAGGACCATACCACAAGCGTCGTATTCGCAAGTGGAGATGATAAAAAACCGTTATCTCTATCAACGTGCACTGTTGGACGAAGTTGCATGGCAAATGATTTACTATGCAAGTAACAAACCTTTGGAGAAAAGGGTTAATTTTAAAAATCTGGATCAGTATTTGAAATCTGGATTAGTGGATAACGGCATTGATTTGCAATATCACTTTAAGGTGATAGATGGAAATGGAAAAGAGGTGTATCGTTGTTCAGATTATAATGAAGAGGGTAGTGAAAGTTCCTATACACAGCCTTTGTTTTTGAATGACCCTCCTGCCCGCATGAGTATAGTTAAGATTCATTTTCCGGGTAAAAGAGATTATATCTTTGATACGGTCAGCTATATGACTCCGTCGATAATTTTCACTTTTGTTTTGTTGATAGCGTTTATCTTTACGATTTATATCGTGTTCAGACAAAAGAAGTTGGCGGAGATGAAAAATGACTTTATCAATAACATGACGCACGAATTTAAAACACCGATTTCTACGATTTCGTTAGCAGCGCAGATGTTGAACGATCCGGCTGTGGGCAAATCGCCGGCAATGTTCCAACATATATCAGGCGTTATAAACGATGAGACAAAGCGTTTGCGTTTTCAGGTTGAGAAAGTGTTGCAGATGTCAATGTTTGACCGTCAGAAAGCTACATTAAAACGAAAAGAGATTGATATAAATGAGTTGATTACGGGTGTTATTAATACGTTTGCTTTGAAAGTGGAACGGTATAATGGAAAAATAGAAACTGATTTGCAGGCGAAAGATCCGTTTATTTTTGCTGATGAGATGCATATCACCAATGTGATTTTTAATCTGATGGATAATGCCGTGAAATATAAACGTGCGGATGTCGATTTGAAATTGCTGGTAAAGACTTGGAACGAGCCTGGTAAATTGATGATTTCCATTCAGGATAATGGTATCGGTATTAAGAAGGAAAATTTGAAAAAGATATTTGAAAAGTTCTATCGAGTGCATACAGGTAATCTGCACGATGTGAAAGGGTTCGGATTGGGATTAGCCTATGTGAGGAAAATTATTCAAGATCACAAAGGTACCATTCGCGCTGAAAGCGAACTGAATGTTGGAACTAAGTTTATTATTGCATTACCTTTACTTAAAAAATGATTGAATATGGACGAGAAATTGCGTATTTTACTTTGCGAAGATGACGAAAATCTTGGCATGCTTTTGAGAGAATATTTGCAGGCAAAGGGTTATGCTGCAGAGTTATATCCAGATGGAGAGGCCGGTTATAAAGCTTTTCTGAAGAATAAGTATGATTTGTGCGTGTTTGATGTGATGATGCCAAAGAAAGATGGTTTTACTTTGGCTCAGGAAGTGCGTGCTGCCAATGCGGAAATTCCTATTATTTTCTTGACGGCTAAGACGCTGAAAGAGGATATCTTGGAAGGGTTTAAGATTGGAGCGGATGATTATATAACCAAACCTTTCAGCATGGAAGAGCTGACTTTCAGAATTGAAGCAATCTTGCGTCGTGTTCGTGGTAAGAAGAACAAAGAAAGCAATATATATAAGATCGGTAAGTTTACCTTTGATACGCAAAAACAGATTCTTTCCACTCCTGAAAAGCAAACGAAACTGACTACTAAAGAGTCAGAACTGTTAGGATTGCTTTGTGCGCACGCCAATGAGATTCTGCAACGTGACTTTGCATTGAAGACTATTTGGATTGATGATAATTATTTCAATGCACGCAGTATGGATGTGTATATTACGAAGTTGCGTAAGCATCTGAAAGAAGACGATTCGATTGAAATTATCAATATTCATGGCAAAGGCTATAAGTTGATTACACCGAATGCGGACTAAACGCCATTCGGAAGAGCATTGCATTAATAAAGTTAGAAAGCCGGCTTTCAATGAAGTTTGAAAGTTGGCTTTTTTATTTACATGGGGCATTTAGTACACCATTTAGGATAATTAGTTCACACTTATATTGGTAATATCTCCTATTTTCGTAGTGGAAATAAGGGCGCTCAAATTGATTGATCGATACTTGTGCGATTGTCAAGTGGATGAGGCACAAGTCTTTCCTTTTCTTTGTGCTTTTGTCGATTTTCAACAAATAAATATTATATAATTATGAGGGAACAAAACATGAAATTGAAAATTCGTTGTTTGGGAGTATGTATGCTACTGCTATTGATGGGGTGTTCAGGACAAAAAGAAGAAAAAAAATCGGCAACCGTAACGGTGCATACCATCGGTGATTCTACTATGGCAGACTATGTAGAGAACACGACACGTACGCGTGGTTGGGGTGAAATGTTACAAACATTTTTTTCTTCGGACGTTCAAGTTATCAATTATGCCCGTGGTGGTAGGAGTTCACGATCGTTTTGCGAGGAAGGCCGTTGGGATAAGGTGAAGGAGAATCTTTTGCCCGACGATTATGTATTTATTCAGTTTGCGCACAATGACGAGAAAGAGGGTGGAAAAGACGGCGCAGATGGTCGAGGAACGGCTCCTTGGACTACTTACAAGTCTTATCTGGAGAAGTATGTTGATGAGACAAGAGAACTGGGCGCGAATCCGATTCTTGTAACTCCGATTGTTCGGCGCTATTTCATGGAAAATGGTACTATCAGTCCGAAGGGATGTCACGACCTTGGAGTTTCTCCGGATGATTCGACCCTGAATTATGTTCGTGTGATGAAACACGTTGCGCAGGTGAAGCAAGTGCCGTTACTTGATATGACGGCATTGACAAAAGATTTTGTGGAAAGATTGGGAGCGGAGAAAACCATTAAGTGTATTTATGTGCCGACTGACGGCACGCATACGCAGGCCACCGGAGCTGCTTGTTACGCCCAGCTTGTGGCAAGAGAGTTACAGCATTTAGGTATCTTGTCGGACTATGTGCTTCCGGAAATCCCATTGGTACTGAATCCGGCATCTTTGGATTTCCGGACTATTTATGTGGGGGATGAAGCCGTACTCTGTTTTGACTTGACCGGTTTGAATTTGCAACCATCCAACGGTGTGTTAACGCTGAAGGCTCCGGAAGGCATGACATTGTCGGATACACCGGAGGGGGTGTGCCAACCGGAGTTGAGCTACCCCTATGCTGATGGAAAATTGTGGAATCGTTGCTTCTATCTGCATTTCAAACCGATTCAAGCCGGTTCGGTGGCCGATGCCGTGACAATTAGTTATGGAAAGGTGGAACAACAACTTCCGGTTGTGGCAGATTGTAGGGATATTGCCAAACAGATACCTTTTCATAAAGAACTGACCGAGATGGGTATGAAAGGATTGAAAACAACCTCTCAGGGCGTTACGTTGGAAAATGGAGACTGGACTGCGGAAATAGACGAAGATGCCAAACGGTATGTGGAGTTTATAATTTCGGGAGGAGATAAGACGCTTATGATTCGCAACTTCTCTTTCACGCTTGAGGGAGCTGTCTGCTACCGAGTCTCTTATGCTTATGGTAAGGATTTCTATCCACGTACCGATATGGGAGAACGCCTGCGGGCAGACGAAACAACTGCCGGACAGAAATTTCCGATGAATGTCACGCTGAATCCGGGCGAACGGTTGCATGTTCGTTTGTTCCCTTGGAGCACCCGGGCGTCCAAAGATTTGTGTTTTCGGGTAAAGGATGTAAAATACGAAGGATTGGAAATTGAATAACTTGCCGCGAAGAGAAAAATTCGGTAAACAATAAAATATGTGTACAAAAAGAGTACAGCATTGCAGGCCGTTTGTTCCGAATACTTTTGGTCCGTGCTTCCAAGCCTTTGCGAGCGTGCTCCGAATTAACTTCGTCCGTGCTCCGAAAGGTTTCGGAGCAAGCCCCTTTCACAGTACCTTCTGAGGCGGTATGTGGGAATTTCTTTATCAAGTAATGTATATATACAAATTGATATTGTCGGGGAAGATGAGAAGTTTCCTTGAGAGAGTCTTTTCTGCTGGAACAAGGCTTAAACAGGTGATTCGGTTTTTAGTTTGTGTGATAGGGGAGGATATTTCTATTGCAAGAGGTTAGGGCAAAGAAAAAGGACATATCGCAGTCACGATATGCCCTTTTCTTCTTTTCTTTCAATCTTAATCTTAATCGATGGCAAGTTTTTTGTTGATGACGATATAGGCAACCAGACCAATAATCATCATTATAACTGAACCGCCTAAAATTGCATTGTTGTTAACATTGCCAGTAAAGGAGCATGCAATCAAGATGATTGCTCCGATTAAGATCAATATCAATCCTAAATTTTTTAATAAGCCTTTCATGTGTGTGTATTTTAATAGATTATTATTATCAAATTCAATTCAGTCACAAAGAAAAGCATAATTCTTTAACAGACGAAATAATTTTTGCAAAAAATCTATTATTCAGTTTATTTTCTTCAAGATATCTTTTTCAGTAGGTGGAATTTAAGGTGTTTTTTGCGGTTACTTGTTGATAATTCCTATATATGCAGATAAAAAAGAAAGAAATATTTGCTGTTCAAAATAAAATGTCTACCTTTGCACCGCATTTTTTAACGCATTATTTATTTAATCATTTTTTAGTATGAATCAATACGAAACCGTTTTCATTTTAACTCCCGTTTTGTCTGATGTTCAGATGAAGGAAGCGGTAGAGAAATTCAAAGGTATCCTCACAGCTGAGGGTGCTGAAATTGTGAATGAAGAAAACTGGGGACTGAAGAAACTGGCTTATCCTATTCAGAAGAAGTCCACCGGTTTTTATCAGCTGATTGAGTTCAAAGCAGATCCGTCTGTTATTGAAAAGTTGGAGGTAAACTTCCGTCGTGATGAACGTGTCATCCGTTTCTTGACGTTCAAGCAAGACAAGTATGCCGCTGAATATGCTGCAAAGAGAAGAAGTGTAAAATCAACTAAAAAGGAGGATTAATCATGGCACAGCAACCTGTTCAATCAGAAATCAGATATTTAACTCCGCCTACTGTGGACGTTAAAAAGAAAAAATACTGCCGTTTTAAAAAGAGCGGTATTAAGTATATTGACTACAAAGACCCTGAATTCTTGAAGAAATTCTTGAATGAACAAGGAAAAATCCTTCCTCGTCGTATCACGGGTACTTCTTTGAAATATCAGCGTCGTGTGGCTCAGGCTGTGAAAAGAGCACGCCACTTGGCTTTGCTGCCTTATGTAACAGATATGATGAAATAATAAGAGGAGGAGATAGTATGGAAATTATATTGAAAGAAGATGTAATCAATTTGGGTTATAAGAACGACATCGTGACAGTGAAGTCCGGTTATGGTCGTAACTACCTCATCCCGACAGGCAAAGCTGTTATCGCTTCTCCGGCTGCTAAGAAAATGTTGGCAGAAGAGTTGAAACAGCGCGCTCACAAATTGGAGAAAATTAAGAAAGACGCCGAAGAATTGGCTGCTAAACTGGAAGGTGTATCGCTGACTATTGCTACGAAAGTAAGTTCAACAGGAACTATCTTTGGTTCTGTAGGCAATATTCAGATTGCTGACGAGTTGGCTAAATTGGGTCACAATATTGACCGTAAGCTTATCGTAGTGAAAGATGCAGTGAAAGAAGTTGGTAGCTATAAGGCTGTTATCAAGTTGCACAAGGAAGTTTCTGTAGAAATTCCGTTTGAAGTCGTAGCTGAAGAAGCATAATTATAACTGCAATATATGGAAAAGCCCGGTCTTCGATAGGAGTACCGGGCTTTCTTTTTTGTTTGGGGATAAAAAGAGGTAAGGTATGGATACAAAAAAAGTCTGCTGTGTGCAAGACACGTCAGACTTTCAATTCTCTCTTACAGTGTTTCCTAAAATTACTTAGCAACAACTGCGCTATCAGCTGCAACTGTGTCAGCAGCGGCTGTTTCTGCTGCGGCAGCTTCTACAGCTGCGATAGAATCAGCGATACGGATTGAATCTGCTTTAGCTTGTTCTGCGTTGGCAGCTTTGTTGCCACAAGAAGCGAAAGATACTGCTACGATAGCTACGGCCATCAAAACTAATTTTTTCATTTCATTTACTTTTTTAATGTAATACAATAGATTGCTTTATTAAAACGTGGCAAAGGTAGAGACTTTTTAGATAGGTTGTTCATGATGAACAAACTTTTTTTAGATTTTATTCGTAAATGAGACTTTTTTCTGCCATAATGTGTACTTTTGTCACCGTAATGTAGCAAAGTTGAGAATATGATAGATACCGGTATTTTTCAGGATAAGACAGCGGTTTATTATACTTTGGGGTGTAAACTGAACTTTTCGGAGACTTCTACTATTGGGAGAACCTTGCGGGAGGCGGGTATCCGTACAGCGCGTAAGGGCGAAAAAGCAGATATTTGTATAATAAATACTTGCTCGGTGACTGAGGTCGCTGATAAAAAGTGCCGTCAGATTATTCATCGTCTGGTAAGGCAACATCCGGGAGCATTTGTTGTGGTAACGGGTTGTTATGCGCAATTACAGTCCGATGCCGTGGCTAATATTGAAGGAGTGGACGTCGTGCTGGGAGCCGAGCAGAAAAAAGACTTGCTACAATATTTGGGAGATTTGCATAAGCGTTCCGAGGGTGAATCATATACTTCTCCGCTGAAAGAAATACGTTCGTTTGCCCCTTCTTGTTCGCGTGGAGATCGTACTCGTTTTTTTCTGAAAGTACAGGATGGCTGTGATTATTTCTGTTCTTATTGCACAATTCCGTTTGCGCGTGGTCGCAGCCGTAATGGGAGCATAGCCTCATTGGTGGAACAGGCACGCCAGGCAGCACTTGAAGGAGGAAAGGAAATCGTGTTGACAGGGGTTAACATAGGTGACTTTGGCAAGACAACCGGTGAGACATTTTTCGATTTGGTACGTGCATTAGATACTGTAGAAGGTATCGAACGTTATCGTATATCTTCTATCGAACCTAATCTGCTGACGGATGAAATCATTGCTTTTGTGGCTCAGTCTCGTCGCTTCATGCCTCATTTTCATATTCCGTTGCAGTCCGGTAGCGATGAAGTCTTGCAGTTAATGCGTCGCCGTTATGACACCGCTTTGTTTGCTTCGAAAATACAAAAGATCAGGGAACTGATGCCCGATGCTTTTATTGGAGTAGATGTGATTGTGGGTACCCGTGGGGAAACAGAAAGTTGTTTTGAAGATGCTTATCGTTTTATAGAAGAGTTGGATGTGACGCAGTTGCATGTATTTAGTTACTCTGAACGTCCGGGCACGCAGGCTCTTAAGATAGAACATGTCGTTTCTTCGCAAGAAAAACATCTCCGCAGTCAGCGCTTGTTGGAGTTGTCAGAAGCAAAGACCCATGCCTTTTATGCTCGTCATATCGGGCAGGTTCAATTGGTGCTGCTTGAACATGCTAAGCCGGGGATGCCTATGCATGGTTTTACTCCGAATTATATTCGTGTGGAGATACCTCAAGATAACGCGCTTGATAATCAGATTTTGCCGATTCGTTTAGATACCTTCAATGTTGACGGTACGGCTTTATGCGGAACTATTCTTAAACCATAAAGCTATATGGATAAAACAGCCGTCGTAATATTGAATTGGAATGGACGTGAAATGCTTCGTTCTTTTCTTCCTTCTGTATTGGATAGTTCTGAAGGTGCTGCCGTTTATGTAGCAGATAATGCCTCTACAGATAATTCTGTGCAGCTGCTTCGCAGTGAGTTTCCATCTGTACGTCTTATTACGCTCGATGAGAACTACGGTTTTGCCGAAGGGTATAATCGGGCTATTCAACAAGTGGAAGCGGAATATGTCATTTTGCTGAATTCGGATGTAGAAGTGACGGATAATTGGCTCTCTCCTCTTGTATATTATATGGATGCGCATCCTGAAGTAGCAGCCTGCCAGCCTAAGATTCGCAGTTGGCATTATCGTGAGCAGTTTGAATATGCAGGCGCTGCGGGCGGCTTTATGGATTGCTACGGTTATCCGTTTTGTCGTGGGCGCGTCATGTCTGTGGTGGAAGATGACCACGGACAGTATGATAAGGTTATTCCCATATTTTGGGCAACCGGTGCTGCTCTGATGATTCGTCGGGTGGATTATCTGGAAGTGGGTGGTCTGGATAATACCTTTTTTGCCCATATGGAAGAGATAGACTTGTGCTGGCGTTTGCGTGCGCGGGGTAGGGGGATTGTTTGTATTCCTCAAAGCGTGGTCTATCATGTGGGAGGCGCTACACTTAAAAAGGAGAATCCGCGTAAAACCTTTCTCAATTTTCGTAACAACTTATTGATGCTTTACAAGAATCTTCCGGAGCATGAACTGCATGCTGTGATGCGGATTCGTACTTTATTAGATTATGTAGCAGCTTTCGTCTTTTTATTAAAAGGGCAATACCCTAATGCCCATGCAGTTATTCAGGCTCGTCGTGCTTATCATAAGCTTCGCGCTGGTTACGCGGATGTACGTGCAGAGAACCTGCGTAAGACGGTGCAGACGGTTATTCCCGAACGCTTCTCATATAGTTTATTGGTACGTTTCTATATGTTTGGTAAGAAGACATTTTCCTGTTTGGTTAAAGCGGGCGCTTGACCTTTATTTCAACGCCCGCGGTTTCAATGTCTGCCTCCATAGGAGGAGTACGTTTGAATAATTGTAACTCGATGCCTTCAATAGTCGGGAATTTGTCAAACAGACTGCGGATGATACGCCCGGCTACATGTTCCAACAGTTTGGACGGAATATCCATTTCTGTTTTCACTGCTTCATAGACATCGGCATAGCTTACGGTGTCTGTAACGTTGTCAGTCTCCATAGCGTGAGATATATCCACTTGTAGTTTCAGGCAGACGGTAAACTCATTGCCTACGATTGTTTCCTGTTCGCCTACTCCGTGATGGGCAAAGAATCTCAAGTTATTTAGTAGAATGTAACTTTCCATATTAAGCCTGTTGACCGTATTTTTGTTTCAGTTCTTTTACTTCCATGCCTGTAAAATAGTCCTCGACAAAGTTCCAGCGTTGTTCATCCGTCAAGTCGTAGTTCCCGAAGAAGAGTGTGAAGAGTTCTATTTGCTCTTGGAAAATCTGTTCGTTGGTCTCCAATATCAAATTGCGATAGTTGTCATCGGCAGTTAATTGCACCAATTGTTCCGGTTGGTTAAAGCAGACCCGTACACAGGGCATACCACCACCTTCAACGCTGAAGGATAATCCGTTTAGCATGGAAAGAAGATTCAGTAACATATTCAAGTCTGAGAAAGGTGTACAGTAGAACACCAATCTGTCACCTTTGTTACCGGTGATGCGTTGCGAGAACAGTTTCTGGTAACGTCCTAGTAAAAGGTCAAATCCACGTGTTACGGTGAACGACAACTCATTGGATTCCTTTTTCTTCGCGCTGCTGATATAGCTTACACTACGCCCTTCTTCCGTACGCGATTCAAGTAATGACCCAATGAATCTCTTGGCCGAACGTACATCCATGCCATGTTCGGCAAACACGTTACGGAGTTCTTCCTCGTCAAACCGTCCTTTATTTTTTAATAATGCGGTTTTCAGTAGCGCAGTCAGTGCCTTGAACAGTTCATCCATGCGCTGCCGTATTACTTTGGCATCTTCCTTTAACATAACCTCATGCTTGCCTACAGACACGGCACGCGACCCTTCCAACAATGTTCCTCCGTTTAGTTTCTGCTTGAACTCTTTATAGCCCAATTCGGGGAAACGTTCCTCCCACAGTTTGTCCAAACGAGCCAAGTAAATACCTTCTTCACCCTTAATTTGTGTCAGATAGGGAGCAAATTCGCGTGCAAAAGTATCTCCGGTTTTGTCCTGTATATATCCCTCTGTCAGTAAGTTTTGTGGCTTCACTTCAAACAGATGCTGCCCAAACCGTTTTGACAGATCTTCTTCCAGCCATAATAAGGCCGTTTTGATGAGTTGCCCGAGTTCGGCCTCATATTCCAGTTTGTTTTTCGTGCGTGGCAGTTTTACTACAAATTCAAAGTCTGACAGAGAGATAAGCATTTCCTTTTTTTCTCCTTTCATGCGATATACCTCCATCAACTTGCGTAGTATCAGTGTAAGCTGTTCTTGAGCGATGTTGCCCGTCTGATGTAACCGCTTCATGTAGTAGAAGTCCCGTTCGTGGTAATCCGTGGCTGCCACTCCTTGCACATCGGCATCGCGTGCGGCACGGCCAATCTCTTGTATATAGTCAACAAAGGTACTCGATGGTGCCACATGATACACACGGTCTATATCGCTGATATCTACCCCCATGCCAAACGCTTTAGTAGCTACAATCATGCGTTTGCTGCCCTCCTTAAAAGCCTGTACGATGGCTGTTTTCTGCACTTTGTCTTTCTTTCCGTAGTATGAAGCCACCAGCGGCCATTCGGCAGGTTTCACCCATGTCTTGAGCCGCATGTCGATTCCTCCGGCAAATGGGTAGTAAAGCAAAGTCTTATGTCCGTTGAGGTAATCGTCCACTCGCGCAGCGATGACGCGTTGCTTGGCTTTGTCGTATGTCTCTCCGTCTTCCAGTATCAAAGGGTGAATATCGAAGTTGATATTGGCACGTTTCACCGTACCCATATATAAGACACACGGTTCCATTTGTAGGGAGCGGATAGTCTCGAACACCATGTCATTGTTGCCTTGTGGATTCCACACGGCAGTAGCCGTCAGCGCAAACAGTGGGAATGTATATCCTAACGATTTTTTCAGCTCTTGCAGATAACGTCCCAAGAACCAGTAGTCCACGCGGAATTCTTTTCCCCATGTCGTTACGGTGTGGGCCTCATCTATGACTACCAGTCCAATGCGGCGGTCACCGATGAAATAGTGAATGTCGTATGACAGCAGCAACTCCGGAGAAAGATAGAATAAATCGACCTCTCCCTGACGGACACGCCGATAGACTTCTATTTTCTGTTCTGGCGAGAGGTCGGACGATGCGTAAGCTGCTCGTGTATAACCAATGTCCTCAAGGCTCTCTACTTGATCTACGATAAGCGCCTTCAGAGGAGAGACAACAATGGTCAGTAGTCCGTGCTCTTTTCCCAAATAGATAGCGGGCAGTTGAAACAACAATGACTTTCCTGCACCGGTAGGAGCTGTCAGCAGAATGTTGTCCACGGATGATATCTGTCCCGATATGGCTTGCTCGGCTTCACGGACAACATGTTCTATGAGTTGTCCTTGCGAGATTTGTAGTTTGTCTTTTCCTTTCGATAAGTCGTCGTATATCTCCAGTTCACGAAATTCTTCATAGCCGTAAGTCTCTTGTAATAATGTCAGTATGGACTCGCGATAGTCTTTGGGCAGGTGTCTTTCTTTCAACATCATCCTTGTCGTGTTAATGATTACTTATATTCGTCTTTCAAGGGAGTTATTTATGCTTACAAAAGTATGAAGAAGAATAGTTATGGCAAAGTTTCTTCTACATTATTAAGGTATTTCACGGTAAAATTATATCTGTTTACATGGTAAAATTTCGGGGTGTCAAGAGTGGGGATGACCATTTCCGCAGTCTGCGGAATGACTATTTGCCGACATTTCATCGGCATGCGGATGATTACCTGCAATACCTTCTGAAGGCAGTAATGCTCGGCATGAGATAGGCGGTGTGGAAAGCCGCAGTTTGTAATAATGTCGTGAGTTCGGGATAAGTTTTGGATGATAAAATATGTGTACAAGAAAGCGCTGCCTTGCAGGCCGTTTGTTCCGAAGCCTTTTGGTCCGTGCTTCCAAGCCTTTGCGAGCGCGTTCCGAATTAACTTCGTCCGTGCTCCGAAAGGCTTCGGAGCAAACCCCCGCTACAGTACCTTCTGAGGCGGTATAAGGGACATTTCCCGTAAAGTAATGTATCTATACAAAGGGTATTTCCTTTAGGGTGGGTGGAACATTATTTTTACAAGACCTTCCGTACAATAGTGATGTGGGTGAAATAATAGACAAAAAAATGAAGGAGGTAAAAATATTGCTACTTTTACCTCCTTTTAATTTACAGCGAATTAGCTGATTTAATTCGTTAAATTTGCGTTAATACTCGTCCTCGTTGAAGAAGAAATCCTCTTTACTGGGATAGTCAGGCCAAATATCTTCGATGCTTTCGTAGATTTCGCCTTCATCTTCCATTTCTTGTAAATTCTCGATTACTTCGAGGGGAGCACCCGAACGCATGGCATAATCTATCAATTCGTCCTTAGTTGCCGGCCAAGGAGCATCTTCCAGTTTAGATGCCAATTCCAATGTCCAATACATAGTCTGTTAGTATTAAAATTGTGAATATTGATTCTATTCTGTTATTTAGGGCGCAAAAGTAAAATAAAATATGTTACTTGCAACCATTCTTCCAAAATATTTCATCTTTTTTCGCATCATGGTTTATTTTACGCGATAAGATGAACAAATAGTCGGACAAACGGTTTATGTAAGCTAAAAGTTGCGGCTCTATTTCCGTCTGTTGTGCCAAGTTCAGGATGCGGCGTTCGGCGCGGCGGCACACGGTTCGGCACACGTGGCACACGGCTGCTCCGCGGTTTCCGCCGGGCAGTACGAAGGCGTGCAGCGGTGGCAGTTCTCCGTCCAGCCTGTCAATTTCCTGCTCGATGGCCTGTACCTGTTCGTCTGTCACGGTGGAAGTGCTGCGCAAGGCCGTTTTCGATGCGTCGGTGGCCAGTTGTGCGCCAACGGAGAACAGCGTGTTTTGTACCCCTTGCAGGAAGCTGTATTCGCTACTGTCTTCAGGCAGATAGGTGGCAAGCAGTCCCAGATACGCATTCAGCTCGTCCACAGTGCCGTATGCCTCCAGCCGCAAGTGTGTTTTGGGTACACGCGTTCCTCCTACGAGGGATGTGGTTCCGGTGTCACCGGTACGGGTGTAAATGATACTTTTTTTCATAGGTGCCGATTTTAAAAACATACTATGTAGTCTTGCTTATTCATCGTCTTGTCAAAAAACAGAATGCCTGCGTCATACAGGTCGAACGTAATGCCTGCCGCTTCCTCTTGCCGCAATTTTTTCCACAGTGCCCGCATGTGGGGGGTGTAACCGATGCCGTTGATGACAAACATCGATTGCGGGGTAGTGCGGTTGACGCAGATGCGGAATGCCTCTTCCACAAATTCGGGATGATTCCAGTCATGCAGATAGAGGAAGTCCACCGTCTCTTTTACTTTTTGCGATAACTCCTCCACTCCTTGGGCATTGACGTATTCGGCTCCGGTTCTCCCGGCCTGTAAGTAGAGAGAAGCCGGTGTCGATGTTCCGGCATCTACGATGTTTGCCGGGCGGGCATGATTTACCAACCGGAATAAAAGGCGCTTCATTGGCAGGGATTCGTTCCACGGGCATGGTGGTGCCGTCCGCATCCATTCCTTTTCCGCCTTCAGCAAATCGCTGTATTTATAGTAAGGCGTGCGTTGATAGATGACCTGTGTAATAAAATTGAAAGCGAAAGGCGAATGCACCCCATACCCTTGCCGGTGCCGGAAACGGCTTAATTGGACAAAGGGGCGTTTTATGGTAAGTAGCAATTGGTTCATGCTCATTCGATGTTTGGCGCAAATGTAAGGGTTTCGGTTGAGAATAGGAAAGTGTAAAGCGACTTTTTAAAAAGATGCCGAACTGATATTTTTTGTACTTTTGTGCTGTTGAAATACGCATAATGTAACAATGGAATCATCAATATACAGTTATTCACTTTTCATTGCACTGCCGTTGATGCTGCTTTTCGGCTTTTACTTCTTGTTTGGGCAGACACCGAAGAAGGCCATTTTTGAGAATTACGTCAGGTCACGGCGGATTATGGGTGTGGCCATGCTGTTGCTGGCTGCCAACTATTCGGTGCATTTCTTTTTTGAAATCAGATTCAAAAATGCCGATGCAGCCATCTGGATGAATCTGTCCACCTATTTTCTGTGTTATTGGCTTTTCAGTTCGGCGCTCACAACACTGCTGGACCGTTTTTACATAACGAAGCGCCGGTGGTGGACACACATCGGCCTTTGGATTCTGTTCTCCATTCTTTCTGCCATTGTCCTGTTGTTGTTGCCGGAGGGAGTCATGCAGACCGTTACGTTGCTTGCCATGGCGGCATGGCTGGTCGGTTACGGGCTTTTTCTGTCCCGCAGACTTCTTTTGGCCTATTACAGAGCGGTCAGGATATTCCAAGACACCCATTCGGATGACATCGGACTCTACATCAAGTGGCTTTCCATCTTTACCTACTGGGCCATCATATTCGGTGTCGGGTGCGGCCTGCTGACTTTCCTGCCGGACAATTGGATTTTTATCTGGATTCTCTCCTCCGTTCCGTTCTACATTTACCTCTTTCATTGTTATCAGAACTACCTGCTGTTCTACGAGCAGGTGGAGAGCGCGATGGAAAGCGAAATATCCTCCGAAGCAGAAATCCTGTGTGACGTGCAGCCGGAAAAGACGCATGAACCTGAAATCCCCTCTTACAATGCCGAGTTCGTAGGCAGGATAGGAGAGTGGATAGAGAAAGACGGTTATCTCCGGCCGGGAATCACCATCAAGGAACTGGCCGAAATGCTGCATACCAACCGCACGTACCTTTCCGCGTATATCAAGACCACCTATAATATGTCATTCCGCGACTGGATTACAGGACTTCGCATGGAGTATGCAAAACACATGCTTATCCATAACCCGGAGCTCACCATTGCCGATATATCAGAGAGGTCGGGTTTTCAGTCTTCCAGTCATTTCATCCGGTTATTCAAGGCGAATATGAACTGTTCTCCTGCCAAATGGAGGAAGGCGGAGATGAAATGACCGGTAGAAAAATAGCCTAAACAACAAAAAATAGTCTGAACGACAATGGCAAAATAGCCTAAACGACAAAGATGTGTGATTCTGACAATTCCGGAGTTTTTTATCGGTCGGAATCAGAATGAAGTGGATTCTTTTATCCATATTTATATGCTGAATTCATATCGTAAACTTTTAAAGCGTATAAATATGAGTAAAAGAATCTTCTTTTTTTTGATTGTATTTCTGTGGCCGGCGGCATTTTCCCATGCACTTGCCCGGCAGCAGGCGGATACCACTTACACCTTCCGCTTCGTGTCGCAAGACGATATGTTCTATGTTCCGCTTGAAGGAAATGACCGGGAGCTTGCCCGGTTGCTGGAATGCGTGCGCCGTAACATGGATAGCATACTCGGCGGCACTCTTCCACTCCGTGTGGACGGTTACTGCAACTCCCTTGACAGCGAAGCGGACAACCTGCGCATGGCCGCCGTCCGTTCCAACCGTGTGAAGTCGGAGATTATCGTGCGATGCGGCATCAAAGAAGAGTGTTTTGTCACCAAGAACCATGCTGCCGACGGCGATTTCGTCATCGTCCGTCTGACGGTGCCTGCACCGGAAGCATCTGCCGTTGAACCGGAAGGGCAGCACAAGGCAGAAGCAGCAGAAGAGGTAGTAGTAGCAGACACAGCAGAAGAACCACGCCACGCTGCCGGGAAAGCGGAGGCGGACAGGCCGGCTGAAGAACAGGCTGCAAGACCCGTCGAACCGCAAGAACATGTAGCCGTTGCCCCGACAGAATCCCAATCATCCACCCACCAACACCACCTTTCCTTGCGCGCCAACCTGCTGCGCTGGGCCACACTCACCCCCGACTTGGGGCTGGAGTGGCGCATCCATCCCTCGTGGGGAATCCTTGTGAACGGCTCGTGGACCTCCTGGTCATGGAGCGACAAGGACAGACGGTACGCCCTATGGGAAGTGATGCCGGAAGTGCGTTACTATATAGGTAAGGAGAAGCGTGGCTATCTCGGCGCGATGTTCAAGGCAGGCGGATTCAACTACAAGCTCTCCGCCACGGGCCGTCAGGGCGACCTGATGGGCGGCGGCATCACCGGCGGTTACCGGCTCCGGCTCAACGAGGCCCTGTCGCTGGACTTCTCGCTGGCCCTCGGCTGCCTGAATGCCGATTACGAGAAATATGAGGTCATCGACGGCGTGCGCGTCCGTCGCGGCTCGGAAACAAAGAACTGGTGGGGACCCATAAACGTCGGTGTCACCCTTGTCTGGACGTTATTATAAAAGAAAGGAGACTGAAGTATGAAAACAAAGCAATATATAGTAATCGGTATGGCAGCCACCCTGTTGGCTTCCTGTGTGAAAGACGACCTTTACAACACCCCGCACCCCGACCGGGGAGCCGTGTCCGTCAGCCTGACGGGCGTGACGGCGGACGACGCGTATGTGCTCGACATCGACGGGCAGGCAGCCGACATCACCGGCTCGCCCTTTACTTACCCTGACCTGCTCACGCCGGGGGCGCACAGCCTCGTGGTCTATAACCATGCCGAGGGCTTCACTTTCGACGGGCGGATGGCGCAGGTCCATACAAGCGGCAGTAAGACCCGTGCGGACGGCACGCCCGTCATCCCCCTGCCGGGCTATCTGAGAACTGCCAGTCAGGAGATTACAGTCGTGGCAGACGATACGTTGCGTCTCACCCCGACACCTGTGCAGCGGGTGCGCGACCTGCACATCGAGTTCACCGTGACGCAGGGACGCCCGGAACTGATACAGACCGTGACGGGCACACTCAGCGGCATTGCCGGGGCATTTGACATGGAGGCGGGCCAGACTACGGGCGAACCTGCCTCCACCGTAGTGACCTTCACCCGCGACGGCGACCGGCTGACTGCCGATGCCCGCCTCCTGGGAACGATGGGAGCCGTGCAGACCTTGACGCTGGACATCGCCTTCACGGACGACGGGCGCACCCAACGGACGGAAGTAGACCTGACGGAAGCCCTGGCTGCGTTCAACGGCGACATGACCGCCGGCTTCAAGGTGACCGGCACACTGGAGACCCCCGTCGGCATGGAGGAAGCCACTGCCGACATCACCGGATGGGAGACGATAGACGGCGGCGGGGTGGACGCGGAAATATGATTATATGAAGAATGAAGAGTGAAGAACGATGAATGATGAACGAACAATAAACAATAAACTGATATGAATATGAAGACAAGAGTATTTACTTTCGCAGCACTGGCACTCGCACTGGCTGCCTGCACCAACGACAACGAGAACCTGAACGACGGCCCCGTGGCCGCAGTGATTAACGCCGAAATCTCCGATGCCGTAACCACCCGCGCCAGCGGTACCCAGTGGGCGGACCGTGACGAGATAGGCATCTCCGAAAGCCGCTTTGGCTACACCAACGTCCCCTACCGGTGGGAAAACGGGAAGTTCACACCGACAGGAACCATTATCTTCTTCCAAGATGACGACCCGACCACCTTCTCCGCTTACTATCCTTACAATGCGGCAGGCGGAACGCTGACCGCCACCACCGATGCCACGGCGCAGCAGAACCAGCCCGCCATTGACTTCCTCTATGCCACCGGCGCCACTGCCAGTACGCACAATCCTGAAGTGAACTTTACCGACGAC